>JBKJHN010000147.1:0-5292 GCA_046599015.1 Ramlibacter sp. | reverse complement strand
TTTCAGCCGCAGCGCTTGCGCTGGCATTCGCCCTTCCGGCGCAGGCGCAGGCGCAGACCCAGATCCAGTGGTGGCACGCGATGAGCGGTCCCCTGGGCGAGTGGATCAACGACCTCGCCAAGGATTTCAACGCGACCCAGAAAGATTACGTCGTGGTCCCCACTTACAAGGGAACCTACGGTGAGGCTTTCACGGCCGCCATGGCCGCCTATCGCGCCGGCAATGCGCCCGACATCCTGCAGGTCTTCGAAGTCGGCACCGCCACCATGATGGCAGCCAAGGGGGCCATCAAGCCGGTCGGTGAGGTGATGACAATGGGTGGCGCGAAGTTCGACGCCAAGAACTACATTTCGGCCGTGACAGGCTACTACACAGCCCCGAACGGCCAGATGCTGAGCTTCCCCCTGAACAGCTCGACAACGGTCTTCTATTACAACAAGGACGCCTTCAAGGCCGCCGGGCTCGACCCCGAAAAAGCGCCCAAGACCTGGCCCGAGGTGGTGCTTGCCGCCGCCAGCCTGAAGGCGAGTGGCCACAAATGCCCGTTCACGACCAGCTGGATCAGCTGGACTCAGCTCGAGAGCTTCTCGACCTGGCACAACGTGCTGTTCGCCACCCAGAACAATGGCTTCGGCGGGCCTTCCGCGCGACTGGCGTTCGATTCACCTTTGCACCTGCGCCACTTCGAAAACCTGGCCAACATGTCCAAGCAAGGACTGTTCGTCTACAAAGGGCGCGACAACAAGCCCGACGTCGCGTTCCCCTCTGGCGAATGCGCAATGCAGACCGGCTCCGCCGGGATGTATTCCCGTGTCAGCAAGGAAGCCAAGTTCGCCTACGGGATCTCCACCCTCCCCTACTACCCCGACGTGCCCGGCGCGCCGCAGAACACCATCATCGGTGGCGCCAGCCTGTGGGTGATGAACGGCAAGAAACCGGAAGTGTACAAAGGGGTGGCTGCGTTCTTCACTCACTTGTCCAAGCCGGAGATCCAGTCGGCCAGCCACAAGCGCACCGGTTATCTGCCGATCACGATGGCGGCCTACGAGCTGACCGAGAAGTCCGGCTTCTACAAGGAAAAGCCGGGTACGGACGTGGCGGTGACGCAGATGATCCGCAAGACCACCGACAAGTCGCGCGGCATCCGGATCGGCAACCATAACCAGATCCGGACCATCATCGACGAGGAAACCGAGCAGATCTGGACCGGCAAGAAGACGGCCAAAGAAGCTCTTGGCGCCGCAGTGCAGCGCGGCAACGAGCAGCTCGAACGGTTTCAGAAGGCAAACAAGTCCTGACCGCGCAAGCGTGACAGCGGTGTTGGCCATGGTTGACATGCCGGGCAGGCTCTGCCCGGCATGACGGCCGGGTGTTCTCTGGCTTAATCGGGTCATGGAGAAACGCGTCCTGTTTCAATCGGCATGGCTGCCGTGGGCGCTGCTCGCTCCGCAGCTCGTGATCATCGGCGTGTTTTTCTTCTGGCCTGCGGGCCAGGCGATGCTTCAGTCGTTTCAGCTGCAGGACACCTTCGGCATTTCCACCGAGTGGGTCGGCCTGGACAACTTCAGGACGCTGTTCGCCGACGCGGGCTACCTCGAGTCGTTCAAGATCACGGCGCTGTTCTCCCTGCTGGTGGCGGTGCTTGGCATCGGCGTCTCGCTGGTGCTGGCGGTGTTCGCGGACCGCATCATCCGCGGCGCGATGCTTTACAAGACCTTCCTGATCGTGCCCTACGCGGTTGCACCCGCCGTGGCGGGCGTCCTCTGGCTGTTCATGTTTTCGCCGACGCTCGGTATCGTCGCCTATGCCCTCGGGCGTTTAGGGCTCGACTGGAACTATTTGTTGAATTCGGATCACGCCCTGGCCCTCATCGTCATGGCCGCCGTATGGAATCAGATTTCCTACAACTTCCTGTTCTTCCTGGCCGGGCTGCAATCGATCCCGAAGAGTCTGGTCGAGGCCGCCGCCATCGACGGGGCGGGCCCGTGGCGAAGGTTCTGGACCATCCAGCTGCCGTTGCTGTCGCCGACCACTTTCTTCCTGCTGGTGATCAACATCGTGTACGCCTTCTTCAATACTTTCGGCATCGTCGACGCCACGACCCAGGGCGGGCCCGGCCAGGACACGATGATCCTGGTCTACAAGGTCTACAACGACGGCTTCAAGAATGGCGACCTGGGCGGATCCGCCGCCCAGTCGGTGGTCCTGATGGCGATCGTCATTGCGTTGACCGTCATCCAGTTCCGCTATATCGAAAAGAAGGTGCAGTACTGATGAACCAGCCTCATGGTTGAGCGCAATCTCACGGTGCGCGTGCTGAGCCATCTGGTGATGGTGCTCGGCCTGCTGATCGTCGCCTTTCCCTTGTATCTGGCCTTCGTAGCCTCCACCCACACCTCCGAGGCGATCGTGCAGGTACCGATGCCCCTGCTGCCCGGCGCGAACCTGGTGGAGACCTACAACACGGCGCTGTTCGGTGGCGGAACTGGCGCCGGCTCCACGGCCCCGGCCGCCCGCATGATGTGGGTGAGCCTCGTGACGGCGCTCGTTATCACTTTCGGCAAGATCACGATCTCGCTGCTGTCGGCGTTCGCGATCGTCTACTTCCGCTTCCCGTTGAAGAACCTGTTCTTCTGGGCCATCTTCGTCACGCTGATGCTACCCGTGGAAGTGCGCATCATGCCCACCTACAAGGTGGTGTCCGACCTTGGCATGCTCAACACGTATGCGGGGCTCACCGTCCCGCTGATCGCGTCGGCCACGGCCACCTTCCTGTTTCGCCAGTTCTTCCTGACGGTGCCTGACGAACTGGTGGAGGCGGCTCGCGTGGATGGAGCCGGGCCGATGCGATTCTTCAAGGACATCCTGCTGCCCTTGTCCAAGACCTCGATCGCGGCCCTCTTCGTGATTCAGTTCATCTACGGCTGGAACCAGTACCTGTGGCCGCTGCTGGCCACCACCAGCGAGGACATGTACCCGGTGGTCATCGGCATCAAGCGCATGATCGCCGGCGGCGACGCGGCCAATGACTGGAACGTCGTGATGGCCACGGCCCTGCTGGCGATGTTGCCACCGGCCATCGTCGTCATCCTCATGCAGAAATGGTTCGTCAAGGGGTTGGTGGATACGGAAAAATAAACGACCTTGGGGACAGATCTTCAGCTCTGTCCCCAACTGATTAGAGGTTTGGGGACAGATCTCCAGCTCTGTCCATCGGAATGACTTTGGGGACAGATCTTTAGCTCTGTCCCCAACTAATCAAGAGCTTGCGCAAGAGGACACATGGCATCGATCTCACTCAAGAACGTCATCAAGCGCTACGGCCGGGGCGCGCAGGAACTGCAAGTCATCCACGGCGTCAGCGCGGAGGTGGCTGATCGCGAGTTCATCGTGATCGTGGGCCCATCGGGCTGCGGGAAATCCACGCTGCTGCGCATGGTCGCCGGCCTGGAAGAGATCACCGAAGGCGAAATATCGATCGGGAATCGCGTCGTCAACAACCTCGAGCCAGCCGAGCGCGACATCGCGATGGTGTTCCAGAACTATGCGCTCTATCCGCACATGAGCGTCTTCGGCAACATGGCTTACGGGTTGAAGATCAAGAAAGTGCCCGCCGCCGAGATCAAGATGCGCGTGGACAAGGCGGCCGCCATCCTGGAGCTTGGCAACCTGCTGGACCGCAAACCACGGCAGCTCTCTGGCGGTCAGCGCCAGCGCGTCGCCATGGGCCGGGCGATCGTCCGCCAGCCGCAGGTATTCCTGTTCGACGAGCCGCTCTCGAATCTCGACGCCAAGCTGCGCGCGCAGACCCGTATCGAGATCCAGAAGCTGCACCGCGAATTGGGGATCACTTCGCTGTTCGTCACGCACGACCAGGTCGAAGCCATGACGCTGGCCCAGCGGATGATCGTCATGAACGCCGGAATGATGGAGCAGTTCGGGACGCCCGAGGAGGTCTATCACCGTCCCGCTTCGACTTTCGTCGCGAGCTTCATTGGCTCACCCCCCATGAACCTGCTGAAAAGCGCACCTGGGGCCCGCGCCGGCACACTCATGGGCATCCGGCCCGAGCACCTGGACATCGGTCATTCGGGTTGGGAGGTCCAGGTGGAAACCACCGAGCTGCTCGGGGCCGAACGGCTGGTTTATGGCCGCGTGGCGGGCGAGCCGATCATCATTCGCAGTGAGGAAGACCAGCCTGCACCGGCTCCGGATTCCACTATCCGCGTCGCGCCTCGCGAAGACCGGCTGCACTTCTTCGACGCCGCCAGCGGCAAGCGGACCTGAGGGATGGCGCTGATGGACATGTGGCCCTATCCACGCTGGATCGCCCACCGGGGTGCGGGCGAGCTGGCGCCGGAAAATACGCTGGCCGCGTTCCGCGTCGGTGCCGGACACGGCTACCGCATGCTCGAGTGCGACGTCAAGCTGTCCTCTGACGGCGTACCGTTCCTGATGCACGACTCGACGCTGGAACGCACCACCAATGCCCTCGAGGTGTTCGGTCCCGCGCCAAGTGCGATCGCGGGTGACCACAGCTGGAGCGAACTGGCCCGCCTGGACGCCGGCGGCTGGCATTCGCGCAGGTACGCGGGCGAGCCCTTGCCGACGCTGGAGAATATTTCGCGGTTCTGCCAGGCCAATCGGCACTTCCTCAACATCGAGATCAAGCCCACACCCGGTCTGGAGCTGCGAACGGGTGAGGTCGTGGCACGTCATGCCGACCGGCTTTGGAACAACGCGCCGGTGCCGCCTCTTGTGACCTCGTTCCGGCCCGAATCATTGCAAGGTGCGCTGGCCACGGCCGCGGCGCTGCCGCGCGGGCTGTTGCTGGACACGCTGTGGAAAGGCTGGCTGGAAACGGCGTTGTCGCTCGAATGCGTGGCGGTCGTGTGCAACCATGTGCTGTGGGACCACAGCACGGTCTCACAGGCCAAGAGCGCGGGCTTGCGTTGCCTGAGCTACACGGTCAACGAACAGCCGCTGGCCCGGCAGTTGCTTGACCTGGGCACGGACGGCATCATCACCGACCGGGTGGATCTTCTGGTTCCGGACTAGAGCCACTTCACGTGCACAAGCACGCCAAAATTGATGCCAGGTCGAGCCCGGCATCACAAGCGCGGTCGCTAGCGCAAATCCCCGGCCAGCGAGGCCAGCGTCTCCAGTGCGATGGTGGTATGGGCCGGGTAGTTGCGGTGGTCGCACCCGAGCTTCACGCCGGCGCCGGCCTTGATGGCGGCTGCCATTGCCGGCGTGAATTCGAAGCGGACGAAGTGGACGGCCGAAGTCTTG
>JBKJHN010000104.1:0-14410 GCA_046599015.1 Ramlibacter sp. | reverse complement strand
CACCGCCGGCAGGACCTGCGCGGTACAGATATTGGAAGTGGCCTTCTCGCGCCGGATGTGTTGTTCGCGCGTCTGCAGGGCCAGCCGGTACGCGGGGTTGCCGTGCGTGTCGATGCTGACTCCGACCAGCCGCCCGGGAAGGGAGCGCTTGAATTCGTCCCGGCAGGCCATGTACGCCGCGTGCGGCCCCCCTGCGCCCATGGGCATGCCGAAGCGCTGCGTGGTCCCTACCGCAATGTCGGCCCCGAACTCGCCGGGGGGCACAAGCATCGTCATGGCAAGAAGGTCCGCCGCGACGATAAAGCCGGCCTGTTTCGCATGCGCCTTGGCCACATCCGTTCGCAGATCGTCGATGCGCCCGCTGGTCGATGGATACTGGGCCAGCGCGGCGAAGTACTCGCCATCGAGAGCGGCGTTCCATTCGTCAGCGGAATTGGCCACCAGCACCTCGATGCCGAGCGGAGCGGCGCGGGTCTGCACGACCTCGATGGTTTGCGGATGGCAATCGCCAGCAACCACGAACACGTTGCTCCGGCTCTTCACGCTGCGCTTGGCCAATGTCATTGCCTCGGCCGCCGCTGTGGCCTCATCGAGCATCGAAGCATTGGCGATGGGCATCGCCGTGAGGTCGCACACCATCGTCTGGAAGTTCACCAGCGCCTCCAGGCGCCCCTGGCTAATCTCGGCCTGATAAGGCGTGTACGCCGTATACCAGGCGGGGTTTTCCAGAATGTTGCGCAGGATGACCGTGGGCGTGTGGGTGCCGTGATAGCCCTGGCCGATGAAGCTCTTGAAGATCTGGTTGCGGCCCGCCATCTCCTTGAGTTCCGCCAGCGCAGCCGCCTCCGTCACAGCGGCCGGCAACTTCATCGCATTGGCGCGGGCGATGGAGCGGGGAACGATGCCGTCGACCAGGGAGCGTCGCGACGATTCGCCGATCACCGACAACATGCGCTGCTCGTCGGTCTCTCCGATGCCGATATGACGGGGGACGAACTCGGTCGCGTTCTCGAGCGGGCCCAGGGGACGGGCGGATTGCATCAACATGGGGCGATCAACTTTGTTTCAGCAGTTTTGCGTAGGCGGGTTCGTCCATCAGCTGGTCGAACTCCGTCATGTCCTTGATCAGGATCTTGAAGAACCAGCCGTTGCCCATCGGGTCTCGGTTAGCCAGCGCGGGGTCGGCGCGCAGCTCTTCGTTAAGTTCCGTCACTTCACCGGCGACCGGCATGTAGAGATCCGCCGCCGCCTTCACCGACTCGACGACGCCCGCGACCTCGCCCTTGGCGTAGGTGCGGCCCAGCTCCGGGAGATCGACGAACACCACGTCGCCGAGTGCATCCTGCGCGTGCAGCGTGATGCCCACCACGGCGGCCTCGTGATCCTCAAGCTGGATCCACTCATGTTCTTCGGTGTACTTGACGGTCATGCTTCTCTCCTTAAATGGGGTCAGATTCCAATTAGCCGATTGAGATCAGCCGCTTCGATCATCCGCGGTGGTAGCGGCTAGGCACGAAAGGCATTGCGGTGACTTCCATGGGCACCGGCTTCCCGCGCACCATGGCTGTGATGCGTGTGCCCGGCGCGGCAAATTCCGGAGGCACGTAGCCGATCGCCACCGGCTTGTCGATCGTCGGTCCGGGTAGCCCGCTGGTCACTTCGCCGATGCGCTGGCCTGCGGTGTCCTGCAATTCGGTGTGTTCACGTACCGGCACCCGGTCCAATGCGATCAGCCCGACGCGCTTGCGGGTCAATGGGACGCTGCCATCGAGCTGACCCAGCACCCGCTCGGCGCCGGGGAAGCCGCCGGCTCGCGGGCCGCCGGTGCGGCGCACCTTTTGGATGGCCCAGGTCAGCCCCGCTTCCACAGGCGTAGTCGTGGTGTCGATGTCGTTTCCATAAAGGCACAGACCCGCTTCCAGACGAAGCGAATTGCGCGCACCCAAGCCGATGGGCTTGACCTCGGGCTGGTCGAGAAGGGCACGGGCCAGGGCCTGAGCCTGCGACTCGTGCACAGAAATTTCAAAGCCATCTTCGCCGGTGTATCCGCTACGCGTGATGAACAGTTCGCCGCCCTGCCACGAGAACCGCTCGCCGGTCATGAAGACCAGCTGATTGACACCAGGAATCAAGCGAGACAGCGCCTCGACCGCCTTCGGTCCTTGCAGCGCCAGCAGCCCGCGTTCGGGCATCGGGATCACCTCGCAGCGGGAGCCGATGCGTTCTCGAATGTGTGCGATGTCGCCGACCTTGCAGGCACCGTTGACGATGGTAAACAGATGATCGCCTCGGTTCACGAACATGAGGTCATCGATGATCGTCCCCTCATCCGTGAGCAGCAGTCCATAGCGCTGCTTGCCGATGCCCAGACCGATGACGTCAACCGGCATCAGCGATTCGAAAGCGGCAGCCGCATCGCTTCCCACCAGCCGCAGCTGTCCCATGTGGGAGACATCGAACAGGCCGGCCGATTGGCGCGTATGGCGGTGCTCGGCTACGAGGCCGGCCGGATATTGCACCGGCATGGAGTAGCCGGCGAAAGGAACCATGCGGGCACCCAGTTCAAGGTGCAGCGCGTGCAGGGGGGTCTTCTGAAGCTCTTGTTGTTGCGGTGCTGGCAAACGGCTCTCCAGGGCTTGTCAGGCCCGCCGCGGCGGGCTATGACCATGGTAAACACCATGGCGGGCCCCTGCTGTCCGCTTTACCTGAGAGATTCACCCGTTACCCGGGCTTGCTCCTTCGGTGGGCCTTGCCCAACCGGGCGCGGGCCTCTCTCCAGCAAGGTGACGCCCCTCGATCGAGGCGCCTTGTCAGTCCCTGGTACCTGAGCGTTCGGCAGTTGCCTGCGCCTTCGGCGGCCCCCGAAGGGACTCTCTCCTGACGCGACGGATTGTATCTGACCCGGCTCCTACATGTTGGCGTAGTTGGGGCCGCCACCGCCTTCCGGCGTCACCCACACGATGTTTTGCGTCGGGTCCTTGATGTCGCAGGTCTTGCAGTGCACGCAGTTCTGCGCATTGATCTGCAGCCGTTCGCTGTTGTCCTCGTTCTTGACGAATTCGTAGACACCTGCCGGGCAGTAGCGCGCCTCGGGCCCGGCGTACTTCGCCAGGTTCACCTGCACCGGGATCGACGCATCCTTCAACGTCAGGTGCGCCGGTTGGTCCTCCGCATGATTGGTGTTGGAGATGAACACCGAAGAGAGGCGATCGAAGGTCAGTTTGCCGTCCGGCTTCGGATAGACGATGGGTTTGCACTCCGAGGCCGGCTTCAGGTACACGTGATCGGGCTTGTCCCGGTGGATGGTCCACGGCATGCGGCCTTGCAGCAGGAACTGCTCGATCCCCGTCATCACAGTGGCCACACTGCGGCCCTTTTTGAACCATTGCTTGAAGTTGCGCGACTTGTTCAGTTCTTCGTAAAGCCACGACTTCTCGAACGCAGCCGGGTACGCGGCCAGTTCATCGTGCTGGCGGCCTTGAGTGACCGCGTCGTACGCGGCTTGAGCAGCGAGCATGCCGGTCTTGATCGCCGCGTGGCTGCCCTTGATCCGCGACGAGTTCAAATAGCCCGCGTCGCATCCGACCAGCGCTCCGCCCGGAAACACCGTCTTGGGCAACGACAGCAGACCTCCCACGGTGAGCGCTCTTGCCCCGTAGCTGATCCGCTTCGCCGGTTGCGAGCCCTCGAAGTACCAGCGGATGTTGGGGTGCGTCTTCCAGCGCTGGAACTCCTCGAAGGGGCTGAGCCACGGATTCTTGTAGTCCAGGCCGACCACGAAGCCGACCGCCACCTGGTTGTTTTCCATGTGGTACATGAAAGAGCCGCCGTAGGTGTCGTCCTCCAGCGGCCACCCGGCGCTGTGCAGCACCAGGCCAGGCTTGTGCCGTGACGGATCGATCTCCCACAACTCCTTGAGCCCGATGCTGTAGCTCTGCGGGTCGCGGCCCTCGTCCAGCTTGAACCTTGCGATCAGCTGTTTACCCAGGTGGCCGCGCGACCCTTCGGCAAAGATCGTGTATTTGGCGTGCAGCTCCATGCCGAGCTGGAAGCTGCCGGTCGTCTCGCCGGTCTTGCCGATGCCCATGTTGCCGGTGGCGACGCCCTTGACCGAGCCGTCTTCGTTGTAGAGCACTTCGGCCGCGGGGAAGCCCGGAAAAATTTCCACCCCCAGGCCCTCGGCCTGTTGCGCCAGCCACCGGGTGAGGTTGGCCAGACTGAGGATGTACATGCCCTCGTTGTCGAAGCATTGAGGCAGCAGGAAGTTGGGCGTCCGGCTCGCCCCGGTCTTGTTGGTGAAGATGAAGATGTCTTCGGTCACCGGCTGGTTGAGCGGCGCGCCCAGTTCCTTCCAATTCGGAAAGAGCTCGTACAAGGCCCGCGGATCCATGATCGCGCCCGAAAGAATGTGGGCGCCCGGCTCCGAGCCCTTTTCCAGCACGACGACAGAGACTTCCTTGCCATGCTCGACCGCGAGCTGTTTAAGGTGGATTGCGGTGGACAGGCCAGCCGGCCCGCCACCGACCACCACCACGTCGTACTCCATCGCTTCACGTGGTCCGTACTGGGCCAATATTTCTTCGTGGGTCATGAGGGCTCTCGCTGATAATGATTTTCGACCTTCTGATCGTCAACGCCATTTTAGGCAGGAGATACATGTGAGCTACAGCATCGATCTATCGGGGCGCGTGGCCTTCGTCACGGGCGCATCCAGTGGCCTGGGCGCGCAGTTCGCGCGGACGCTGGCGCGCGCCGGGGCGGCTGTGGTCCTGGCCAGCCGCCGGGTGGAGAAGCTGAAGGATCTGCGCGCCCAGATCGAGGCGGAAGGCGGCGATGCGCATGTGACCCCTCTGGACGTGACCGACATGGACAGCATCAAGTCTGCGGTGGCGCATGCCGAGACCGAGGTCGGCTCCATCGACATCCTGGTCAACAACTCCGGCGTGAGCACCACCCAGCGGATCCAGGACGTGACGGAGGAAGACTACGACTTCATCTTCGACACCAACGTCAAGGGTGCGTTTTTTGTGGCCCAGGAAGTCGGCAAGCGCATGCTGGCGCGCGCCCGCGGTGCAGCTCCGGGCACCTATACCGGTGGGCGCATCATCAACATCGCCTCGATGGCAGGACTGAAGGTGCTGCCGCAGATCGGGGCTTATGCGATGAGCAAGGCCGCGGTGGTGCAAATGACCAAGGCCATGGCGCTGGAGTGGGGGCGTTTCGAGATCAACGTCAACGCGATCTGCCCCGGCTACATCGACACCGAGATCAATCACCATCACTGGCAGACCGAGCAGGGCCACAAGCTGATCAACATGCTGCCGCGCAAGCGGGTCGGTCAGCCGGAAGACCTGGATGCGCTGCTGGTGCTGCTCGCCAGCAGCCAAAGCCACTTCATCAACGGCGCGATCATCGCCGCCGACGACGGCTTCGGCGTCTGAGGCGCCGATGAGGATCGAGATTCCCGAACAGAAAAAGCTGGTCTATGAAAAGAGCCTTCCGATTCGCTGGGGCTGACTACTTCGCCTTCGGCACGCGCCCCATCAGGTAGAACTCGGGGTTGGGCAGCATGTTGGCAAAGCTCGCCATTCGGTTGGACAGGCCAAAGAAGGCCGTGATCGCGGCGATGTCCCAGATGTCTTCGTCGGAGAAGCCGTGCGCGTGCAGTGCCGGGAAATCGTCCTCCCCCACCTGGTCGGAGTTCAGACACACCTTCATCGCAAAGTCCAGCATCGCGCGCTGGCGTGGCGTGATGTCGGCCTTGCGCCAGTTGACGGCCACCTGATCGGCCACCAGCGGCTTCTTCTCGTAGATGCGCAGCAGCGCGCCGTGGGCCACCACACAGTACAGGCACTTGTTGGCCGCGCTGGTGGCGGTGACGATCATCTCCCGGTCGCCCTTTGTGAGCGAGCCTTCCTCCTTGAGCATCAACGCGTCGTGGTAGGCGAAGAATGCGCGCCATTCGGCGGGGCGCCGTGCCAGCGCCAGGAACACATTCGGCACGAAGCCAGTCTTTTCCTGTACTGCAAGAATACGGACGCGGATGTCGTCGGGAACGTCCTTGAGCTCGGGGGCGGGATAGCGGGTGGCGCTCATGCAAGATCTCCTTTGAGGTTGCCCCAAGGATAGGCCAACGGTCCGGAGACTATAGAATGGGGGCTGTCTGTCGCGACGGTACCCGGCGTACCGTACGTGTGCGACGGCGACTGAACGCAAGTTCGTGCCTGTGCGAGGCGCAAGCGGCGGCAACGTCCGCGTCTACGGCGCACTGAGGGAAAACCACGAGTCTGCGGCCGGCTCCCGGTGCGTTGTAGGTGAGCCAGCGGGGAGCTTTCTTGCTGGACACTTGCGGAAAGGAACGCCACAATACGGATTCCAAACGTAAATTTGGTTGCCGTGTGCCGGAGTTGATCAACCGCAAACAACTTGGCGGGCGTAAGTGAAATACTGCGTCGTAATTTTTATCATCACCTGGAGTTCTTCATGAGAAAAGTATTGCTTCCCCTCAGCTTTGCGTTGGCGCAAGTGTTCGCAGTGAGCGCGATGGCCCAAACCAAGGGTGGAGAAGTCGATCCCGCCCAAGGCAAAGGTTCCTCGACCGCCAAAGCGGCGACGGCAGATCAAAAGGCTGCTGCCAAGGCAGACCGCAAGGCCGATAGCGCGTCCGTCGCCAAGTCCACCAAGACGGCGGCTGACGCCGCCCCCGCCGCCACGGGCGTCGCCAAGGCGGCCACCAAGGAAGAGAAGGCTGCTGCTGCTGCCAAGCGCAAGAAAGAGGCCGCCGATGCCGTCAAGAAGGGCGAGATCAAGACCGGCGAGAAATAAGCGGGTCGTGCCGCTGACAGCGCAGTCTCCTCGCGCGGGCGGCTCCGCGCCGGCGCCTTCAGGCGCCGGCCATCAGTTTGTGGACAAGGTCGGCCGTTGTGCTGGCCTTGTACTTGCGCATCAAACGGGCGCGGTAGATTTCCACCGTACGGTGGCTGATTGCCAAAGCCTTCCCGATTTCCTTTGACGTCATTCCTTCCAGCAGGCGGGCCGCCACTTCTCGTTCGCGCGCCGTAAGTTCGGCCTTCACCGGGCGTTGTGAACTCAGATCCTCAAAGGCCCAGATGCCGGCCTCATGCGGCGCCTCGCGGTTCAGCGCCCGCCCGGTCACGTGGCACCAGAACACCTCGCCCGTGGCGCGCTTCATGATGCGATCGTCGGCGTAGTGCCCTTTGGCGTTCAGAATCGGCGCCATGCGCGCGCCGAGCCGTTCGTACTCGTCCGCGCTCGGGTAGAGCACCTGGAACGACTGGCCGATGAGCAGTTCGCGCGAGGCGCGGAACATCTCGCAGAGCTGCAGGTTGCAATCTACGATGGATCTATTGCGCGACAGGCACAGCCCCACCGGCGCAAGCTCGAAGGCAACACGGTAGTCGACGTCCATCGGGCTAACCTTTAGGGAGAACTACGTAACTCATTAGGTAGTATCGTAACGGCATTACGGCGTGCGCAACGCCGGACTTTTCTGGAGATGTTTTTTGAACAAGCTTTATCCTTCCGCCGCCGCTGCGCTGCAGGGTGTCGTGAGCGATGGCCAGTTGCTGGCTGTCGGTGGTTTCGGCCTTTGCGGCATCCCCGAGGCGCTGATTGACGCGCTGCGCGACGCCGGCACAAAGAACCTGACCGTGATTTCCAACAACGCGGGCGTGGACGGTTTCGGCTTGGGCAAGTTGCTCGAGACGCGGCAGATCAAGAAGATGATTTCCAGCTACGTGGGCGAGAACAAGGAGTTCGAGCGGCAGTACCTGGCGGGCGAGCTCGAGCTCGAGTTCACGCCGCAGGGCACATTGGCCGAGAAGATGCGTGCGGGCGGCGCGGGCATTCCGGCCTTCTTCACCAAGACGGGCGTTGGCACCATGGTGGCGGAAGGCAAGGAGCTGCGTGAGTTCGACGGCGAAACCTATGTGATGGAGCGCGCGCTGGTTCCCGATGTCGCCCTGGTGAAAGCGCACATCGCCGACAAGTCCGGCAACCTGCGCTTTCGCCTCACGGCGCGCAACTTCAACCCGGCGGCCGCGATGGCCGGCAAGGTGTGCATCGTCGAGGTGGAGAAGATCGTCGAAGTCGGCGAGCTCGAGCCCGACGATATCCATCTTCCCGGCATCTACGTGCATCGCATGGTGCTGAACGCGAACCCCGAGAAGCGCATCGAAAAGCGCACGATCAGCCAGTAAAGAGTTTTGCAGGAGTTATTGACATGCCTTGGACCCAAGACCAGATGGCTGCGCGCGCCGCGCAGGAACTTGAAGACGGCTTCTACGTCAACCTGGGAATCGGAATCCCCACGCTGGTGGCCAATTTCACCGGCGACAAGGAAGTTTGGCTGCAATCGGAAAACGGCATGCTTGGCATCGGGCCTTTTCCGACCGACGACAAGGTGGACGCCGACCTCATCAATGCCGGCAAGCAGACGGTCACCACGATCCCCGGCTCGGCGATATTTGGCAGCCACGACAGCTTCGCGATGATTCGCGGCGGCAAGATCAACCTCTCCATCCTGGGCGCCATGCAAGTCAGCGAGAAGGGCGATCTGGCCAACTGGATGATCCCGGGCAAGATGGTCAAGGGCATGGGCGGCGCCATGGATCTGGTGGCCGGCGTCAAGCGCGTGATCGTGCTGATGGAGCATGTCGCGCGCAAGAAGGACGGCACCGAGGATCTGAAGATCCTGGAGCATTGCACCCTGCCTCTCACGGGCGTGGGCGTGGTCGATCGCATCATCACCGACCTGGCCGTGTTGGACGTGACCCCGCAGGGCTTGAAGGTGGTGGAGATGGCCCCCGGCGTCTCGCTGGAGGTCCTGCAGTCCAAGACCGGCGTCAAGCTGCACTGACGCTGATCCCGCGCTTTCCGGGCGGGCACATGATTTTCGATGCCGCCGGCGAGTGCCTAGTCATCAGCGCCGTGGCTCTGGGCTCGGGCGGCCGCACGCTGTCCAGCGTCTCGCCACTGCTGACCGATCAGAGGACTGCCCGTTCTCTCGGCCTGGCGCACCGGGTGCTGCCGTCGGGCGCAGCCCTTGTCGCGCCGCGCGATGTGTCGCTGGCTCCAGGCGTGACGGTGCTGCCTGTAACCCGACCCTCCCTTCACCCAGCGCTCAACCCAACTGCCGTGATGGGCGCCGCGCCTCGGTGATCCGTTAACGCAGCGGACGGCTGAGGTAAGGGGAGTGCGCCAACCCGAACCGCCAGTGCACATCGACCGCCTTTGAGATCCCGATCCGCGGTCCGCGCACGACTTCAGGAGTTTCCGGAGCGGCCAGCACCTTGAATGGAGGCTGGTCGAGGCGGCATCCGTTCAGTTGGGCCGTAATGCCCAGTGCCTGACCCACGCGGCCGGGTCCCGAGCAGAGCAGCCGCACGTTCTCCAGTCCGCGGCGCTGGCGCATCAACGCCACTCCGTGCACCGGCTCGATCGCACGGATCAGCACTCCGGCACCGTGTCCTTCTTCCCGGCAGACGAAATTCAGGCACCAGTGAATGCCATACGAACGGTAGACGTACGCTCTTCCGGGCGGGCCGAACATCACCCGGTTGCGAGCGGTCGGCCCCGCGAAGCTGTGCGATGCCGGGTCCTCCCTGTCGTAGGCTTCGGTCTCGACGATGCGGCCGCCGACGCCATCCACCAGCAACACGGCGCCGATCAACATCGCAGCAACCGCGTCGGAGTCCGCCTCGAAATCACGTGGACGCAGCAGCCGCGTCATTCGAGGGGGCAGTAGTTTTTCGAAGATTGGGAACAACGGAAGAGCTTCAGCCTTGTTAAGACCCGGCAGGGCAAACCGGCAGTTTTATACGCAAAACCCGGTTGCGGCGGCGCCAAAGCCAGGAAGTCTTCCAACTGCCAGCCAAACACTGTATAAAGAAACAGTATTCCGGCTGTTTCATGTCCTCGCCTTCCCGTCTGCGCCTCGTCGATCCTTTGACACTGCCCTATGTGTGGCGGGTGGAAGATCTTGCGGCCGAGGCAGCCGTGATGTCCACCGGCCATGCGGCGCTGGATGCGCAATTGCCTGGGCGCGGCTGGCCCGTGGGCAGCATGGTGGAAATATTGGAGCAGCGCGCAGGCCGGCATGCATGGCAACTGCTGCTGCCCGGCTTGACGCAGGCGGCGGCGCGGCAAGCGGGCCCGGTGGTGCTGATCGCTGCGCCGTATGAGCCGTTCGGCCCCAGCCTGCGCGCGCATGGCTTGGCGCCCGAGCGCCTGCTGTGTGTGCGCGCTGAAAAAAACGCCGCCCGGCTCTGGGCCACCGAACAGGTGTTGCGCTGCGCCGAGGTGGCTGCCGTCCTGGCGTGGCTGCCGCAAGCCAGGAGCACCGAGCTGCGCCGGCTGCACATGGCGGCGCAGCAGCAAGGGCGGCTGCTGTTCGTGTTCCGCGGCATCGATGCGCGCCACGAGGCTTCGCCCGCGCGCCTGCGGCTGGCGGTGGAGGGCGCGGACTCGCTTGAAGTGCGCGTCCTCAAGCGCCGCGGCCCGCCGATGGAGGCAACGCTGTCCTTGCCTGCCTGTTCGCCACGACTGGCGGCACTGCTGGACGCGCGCAGCGGGCGCGGGCAGACCCATCTGCCCGCCGCGCCTGCGCTTGCAGTACCCAGGAGATCGCATGTACTGGATCGCACTGCTGCCCTCACGTGAAGACGAACGCATTGCCTGGGGCTGGCGCGCGTTGCAGTTCACGCCCCGCGTGGCCCAGGTCGATGAAGCCTTGCTGCTGGAGGCCTCGGCTTCCCTGCGGTTGTGGGGTGGCCGCAGGAATCTCCTGCCGCGCCTGTTTCGTGACGACCTGCCTTTGGCATCCGCGAAGTGGGCGCAAGGCAGCACGGCCCTGGTTGCCCTGGCGCTGCTGCGTCTGCAAATGCGCGGCGTCACCCCACCTGCTTGCGTTCCGCAAGAGCTGCCACTGCAGGTGCTGAGCGCCGCGCGTGAACATGTCCACATCCTGGAGCGCACGGGGTGCCGTAACTGGGGCGATTTGCGGGCGTTGCCACGCGGTGGCGTGGCGCGGCGTTTCGGCGCGGGTTTGCTGGAAGCGCTGGACTGCGCCTATGGCGAGCGGCCGGAGCGTTTTGTCTGGCTGGAGTTGCCGGAGGTGTTCGATCAGAAGCTGGAACTGGCCGCTTTGGCCACCACAGCACCGGAACTGATGTGGAGCGCGCAGCGCCTGCTCACGCAGTTGCAGGTGTGGCTGCAGGCGCGCCATCGCGGCGTGCTGGCACTGGAGCTGGAGTGGACGCTGGACCTGCGGCGCCACAATGGCGTGCGACTGCCCTCGCACGAGCAACTCACGGTGCGCACCGCGCAGCCGACGCAGGACATCGCTCACTTGCGCCGCCTGGTCGCCGAACTTTTGTCTCGCGCCACCTTGTCCGCTCCCGCCAATCACCTGCGGCTGCGCACGCTGGAAACCACCGCGTGGGCCGGCGCCAGCAAGAGCCTGTTGCCTGAAGACAATGTCAAAGGCGAGCGGCTGCACCAGTTGGTCGAGCGGCTCAGCGTGCGATTGGGGGAGGGCAGTGTGCTGATGCCGGAAACACAGGCCGATCACCGGCCGGAGCGGATGCAGCAATGGCGGCCGGCGCGCGCTGCCCCTTCGAGGAGCACCGCCCGGGATACAGCCGCCATCGCCGACGCGCTGTACCCCGCCTGGCTGCTGCCTCGGCCGGTGCCGCTCGAAGTGCGCAGCAACGTGCCGCACTACGGCGGTCCGTTGCGGCGCCTGACGCGCCTGTACCGGATCGAAACCGGCTGGTGGGAGGGCGGCCGGCCGGCGCTGCGCGACTACTTCATCGCGCGCAGCGAAGAAGTGGGCCTCGTCTGGATCTACCGAGAGCGGCCATTGCAGTTGGCGCAGGGTCTCGACGACGCGCAGGAATTCCGCTGGTACCTGCAGGGTTTGTATGCCTGAATTGCAGCAGAAGCCGCGCCCGGCGGGACCGAGCGAAGAAGATGCCCTGCCCCCGGTGCTGGGCAGCCTGCCGGATGGCCTGCCCGGCTACGCCGAGCTGCACTGCATCAGCAACTTCAGTTTCCAACGTGGCGCATCGCATCCGCACGAACTGGTGGAGCGCGCCTACAACCTGGGTTACGCCGCCCTTGCCATCACAGACGAGTGTTCGGTGGCCGGCGTGGTGCGCGCCTGGTCCGGCCTGAACCGCCACGCCGAGTTCATCAAGTATCTCGAAGCCAAATACCCCGACCAGCCGCGGCTGCGCCCGTTCAAGCTGCTGTTCGGCAGCGAGTTCGATATGGGTGACGGCCGGCTGGTGGCGATCGCGCGTGACCTGGCGGGCTGGGGCGGCTTGTGCGAATTCATCACGGCCGCGCGCATCAAGGAAGTAAAAGGCACCTACCGGGTCGACTGGGACTTCAGCGATTTCAGTTTGCTCCAGGGCTGCGAAATCCTGTTTGCCCCGAAGCGGGATGAGGACGCCTTCGGTGCCGCGACGCTCGATGCGCGGCTGGCGCAAGTCAGCGCCTTCTTCGGGACGCGCTGGTGGCTGGCGGTGGAGTTGTCGCACGGGCTCGACGACGATCTCTGGCTGGCCACGCTGCGGCAAGCCGGCGCGCGAGCCGGCTTGCTGCTGCTCGCCGCGGGCGACGTGCACATGCACGTTCGTTCGCGCAAGCGGCTGCAGGACCTGATCACGGCCGTGCGCCTGGGCAAACCCGTGGCGCAGTGCGGCCTGGAACTGCAGGGCAATGCCGAGCGTCATCTGCGCCAGCGCAAGCGCCTGGCCGAGATCCATCCGCCCGAGCTGCTCGCCGCCACGCTGGAGGTGGCAGCACGTTGCAGCTTCGACCTGGCATCGATCAAGTACGACTATCCGCTCGAAACCGTGCCGGCCGGGCTCACGCCGTCGCAGGCACTGCGCAAGCTCACCTTCGAAGGCGCGGCCGAAAGATACCCGAACGGCGTGCCGGCGCGGATCAACGCCTGGCTCGAGAAAGAACTCGCGTTGATCCATCAATGCAACTACGAGATGTTCTTTCTCACCGTGCACGACATCGTGCGGTTCGCGCGCGGCAAGCACATCCTCTGTCAAGGTCGCGGTTCGGCGGCTAATTCGGTCGTGTGCTACTGCCTCGGCATCACGGCGGCCAATCCGGAGAACTCACATCCCCTGCTCGAGCGCTTCATCAGCATCGACC
Source organism: Ramlibacter sp. (assembly GCA_046599015.1). Taxonomy (GTDB): domain Bacteria; phylum Pseudomonadota; class Gammaproteobacteria; order Burkholderiales; family Burkholderiaceae_C; genus Ramlibacter. The sequence goes on along the minus strand of JBKJHN010000104.1, from coordinate 1,216 downwards.
GGCGCAACGAGCCACCCGATATCGACGTCGACTTCGAGCACGAACGGCGCGAGGAGGTCATCCAGTACATCTACGAGAAGTACGGTCGCGACCGCGCCGCCATCGCCGCGGTGGTGATCTGCTGGCGCACCCGCAGCGCGATCCGCGACGTCGGCAAGGCACTGGACATTCCCGAGCCACTGATCGATACGTTTGCCAAGGACCACCACTGGTTCGACGACAAGCTCGCATCGGAACGCCTGGGTGAACTGGCGCAGCAATGCGGTGTGGCGATCGATGAACGCACTGCCTCGCTCTGGCTGGAATTGACGTCACAGCTGATGGGTTGTCCGCGGCACTTGAGCCAGCATGTGGGTGGCTTCGTCCTGACGCAGACGCGGCTCACGCGCCTGGTGCCGGTGGAAAACGCCTCGATGAAGGACCGCTCCGTGATCCAGTGGGACAAGGACGACCTGGAGGACATGGGGATGATGAAGGTGGACGTGCTGGCGCTGGGCATGCTCACGGCCATCCGGCGTTGCATCGATTTCGTCAGCCTGCGGCGCGGCAAGCCATTCACCCGCTACGACATTCCACCGGAGGACGGACCTACCTACGAGATGATCCGAAATGCCGACACAGTAGGCGTGTTCCAGATCGAGAGCCGCGCGCAGATGTCGATGCTGCCGCGCCTGAAGCCAAAAATTTTCTACGACCTGGTGGTGGAAGTGGCCATCGTCCGGCCGGGGCCGATCTCGGGCGGCATGGTGCATCCGTACCTGAAGGCGCGCGAGCGCAGGGACAAGGGCCTGGAAATCAAATACGAACGCTCCTCGCTGGAGACCGACCTGGACCAGCCGCCGCGGCTGAAGAAGGCGCTGGCCCGCACGCTGGGAATTCCCATCTTCCAGGAGCAGGTGATGGAAATCTCCATGATCGCGGCGGGCTTCACCGCCACCCAGGCCGACACGCTGCGCCGTGCCATGGCCGCGTGGAAACGCAAGGGCGGCATCGGCAAGCTCAAGGGCCAGCTGATGAAAGGCATGAAGGACAACGGCTACAGCGACGAATTCGCCGCCCGCATCTACGCGCAGATCCAGGGCTTTGGCGACTATGGCTTCCCGGAAAGCCACGCCTACAGCTTCGCCTTGCTGGCCTACAGCAGCAGCTGGCTCAAGTGCCACGAGCCCGAATGCTTTCTGGCCGCAATGCTCAACTCGCAGCCCATGGGTTTCTA
>JBKJHN010000124.1:0-11354 GCA_046599015.1 Ramlibacter sp. | reverse complement strand
CGCTCAGTTCTTCCGGCGGCGGCAATGCCGCAAGCCGCCGTTGCTGGGTCTGCATGCTGGGCAGCAGGTGCGTAGGGCTGTCTACCCCGCCGATGAGGTTGTCCTTGACCAGTGGCTGCAAGGCCAGCACGGCCTGCTCCGCCGCCACCAGCACCTGCTCCTGCGACGATCCGGAAATGGCCACCAGGAAGCGAACGTCGGGTGCGCCCAGGTCGGCGCGCAGATCCCGGTCCCGCGCCTGATCCCGCGCCGACACCGGGCTGAGGGCCGCCAGTTCGTGATTCCAGATCTCGTGCCGGTGGGTCAGCAGCACTGCGACGGACAGCGCGACCAATGCGTAAGCAGGCCATCGCAACACGCCCGCCCGCGCCGTCCACTTCGACAGCACGGCGCCCGGCGCGGAGATATCGCGAACCGTGAACCCTGCCGGCAGCAGCCGCGGCAGCACAAAGCGCGTCACGAGCGCCGCCGTGGCCAGACCGGCGATCGAATACAAGCCCAGCTGGGCGAGGCCGGGGAAGCCGGAAAAAAGCAGCGCCGCGAAGCCGAAGATCGACGTCAGCACCCCCAGCCGCACGGTAGGCCAGAAGCGCTGAACCCACTCGTCCTGGTTGGCGCCCGCATGCCGCGACTGCACGAACAGATAGATCGAGTAGTCCACCGCTTCGCCGATCAGCGTGGTGCCGAAGCCCAGGGTGAGGCCGTGCACCGTGCCGAAGCCCAGGCTCACCGCGGCCACGGCGACCAACACGCCGGAGGCCACCGGCAACAAGCCGAGCACCAGCGCGGGCAACGAGCGGTAAAGCACGAGCAGCAAAACGACGATCATCAGACTGCCGGCCAAAGCCAGACGCGTGACCTCACGTTCAATGAGTTCGCGCACCTTGGCACCGAACACGCCCGGGCCGGTCATGACCAGACGGGCCGAGGGCGCCTGCCGGCGGGCCTCTTCGAACGCGGCACGCACGGCAGCCACCGCGGCCAGCTGGGCGTCGGTGTCGCCGCCCGCTGCCCGCGTCTGCAGCAACAGCAGCGCGCGGTTGCCGTCACGTGACGCCCACACGCCATCTACCGTATTCGGCCGGTTCTGCGCAGTTGCCGACTGAGTGCCGAGTCGCTCGAGCAGCACGGCGATCTCACCTGTCGGGTCACGCGCCAGAACCTGCTTGACGAGCAGGCCGGCCGGCGATGCCAGCAGGTCGAGCGTGTCCTGGATGGCGGCGCGCAATCCTTCCACCGTGAAGCGTTGCGCGTCCACCGCAGGACTCAGTTGATAGCGATGGGCGAAAAAGAAAGCCTGCTCGCGCTCCATGCCGGCGCTCTCTCCGTTCGCGACCGCGGCGAACTGCGGATCGGCAGCCAGCCGGGGCGCCATTTTTCTGGAGATCGCCGCGCGGCCGGCGGCATGGTCCCCTTCCACCGCCACCAGCATCAAGCGCGAGACGAGGCCCTCGCGCAGCTGGTCAACCAACAGCCGCTGCTCGGCCGTCGGCGCCTGAGGCAGGAAAGCCGACATGTCGGCCGTGAAGCTCGCCCGCGCCACCAGCACGGCGCACAGCGCCATTGCCGCCAGCCAGAGCCACACCGCTGCCAGGGAACTGCCCAGCCGGGGCTTCACCGCGGCCCGGCTTTCTGGATGGTCATCACCGACCGGTCCTTGTCGGACTGTTCCACCTCCACCGTGCGCACCTCCGCCTGCTCGCCCTCCATTCGAATTTCCAGCACCAGGGCCCGCATGCGCGCCTCGCGCGGGGTGAGGGTGAGCGCCCAGCGCTGCGCAGTGCCTTCGAGCTTGAGCTGGTAGTGACGCTCCAGCGCAGCCCGGTCGCCAGCCAGGGTGGCGCGGATGCTTTCGACCAGCGCCCCTACCGTCGGCTGGTCTTGCAACTTGAGAACCATCCGGCGTTCGCCCCGTATCATCGTGATCGTCCCACCTTCGAGCACCATGGTCTCCGGTCGCGGCTTGAGCGTGCGCCGCTCGAGCCGGTCAGGGGCCGTGAAGAGGAGTTCACCCGAAGAAACCATCGGCGAATCCAGCATGGCGAAGTGCTTTTTCTCCACGAAGGTCGCGTGCGACACGGTATTTTGCGAGAGCAGCTTCATCAGCTGGTCGATGTCCCAGGCGTAGGCCGGAAAAGCCAACAGGGCTGCAAGAAGTGCGAGGACGCGGGCCATGGCGGGTAGCAACGGCTCAGGAAGGCTTGTCGCTGACCGGTTGCCAGAAATCGTAGAAATTGAACCAGTTGTACGGAGCCAGCCGCCCGTATTTCTCCAGCAGCAACGCGTAACGATCCATGGCCGCTTCCAAGTGCGCCTGGCGGCCGCCGGCCGGAATGTTCGAGAAGTCGGCGAGCTTTTCGAAGTAGAGGTCATAGCGCCGGCCGCCGCCGTACAGGCCGACCATGAAGACCACCGGGCGCCGCAGGATAGCCGCCATCCGGAACGGACCCACCGGGAACGCGGCGGGCTCGCCGAAAAAAGGGACCAGACGGGTCTGATCGTCGCCCAGCACCCGGTCGCCCATCATCCCGATGACCGCATTGTCTTCAAGCAGCGTGTGCAGGTTCAGCATCGAATCAATCTCGCCCAGCGCCACCACATCGAGTTCGGCGGCTGGATTGATCGCGCTCAGGGCCTGGTTGATTTGCCGGGCGTTCTCCTTGTACATGGCCATGACCACGCGCGCGTCCGGCTGCTGGCGCCCCAGCGAACGAAGCACTTCGAAGCTGCCCATGTGCGCGCTCATCAGCATCAGCCCGCGCCCCTGGGCGCGAAGCTCCTGAACCAGCTCGTGGTCGTGCAACTGGATGTCGAACATGCCGAACTGGTCGTTGACCAGGAATATGCGGTCGTGGACAACCGAGGCGAAGCTGAGGAAATGCCGGAACAGGTCACCCCACCCCGGCTTGCTGCCGTCGCCGCGCACCCGCGTCAGCCACTGCGCGCAAGAGCGGCGGGCCGACGGTGAAAAAACAAGAAAGTAGGCGGCGATGAAATACAGCAGCCCGCGTGCCGCCGGCCGGCCAAACTTCAGCGATATCCAGGCCATGCAGCGCAGTGCCCGGGCGCTGCTGCGCTCAGGCCGGCGTGCCCAGTCGGCCCGCGCCCGCGTGTCGCGGGCTTCCGCGAAATCAGCGCTCATGGCTGACCGCGGACTGGGGCGCAGGCGCACTCGGCTCCAACAACAACGCGCCGCTGGCGACCCGCTGTCCACCACTGGTGATTTCAAAGCGGCAGCCCGAGCCGCTGTCCCATGTGACGGCCAGCCTTTCACCGGGACCGACCGGCTGCAGGAATTTGGCGGAGGCAACTCCGGTGACGCGACAGCCCGTCTTGAGCGACAGCAGGTGGAGGGCGGAATCCAGCAACAGCACACCGGGAACGATGGGCCTTGCGGGGAAGTGGCCGGCAAAGGCTGGATGATCCGCCTTGAACGCCAGGATGGACTCACGCTCGATCATGTCTCTCCGGGGGTCCGGCGCCCGCGCACATGCGCCAGCGCCAGCGCTTCCATTGTCTCACGCGTCAGCTTGCCGGTGGTGTTGCGAGGCAGCTCCTCCAACAGCACCAGCGGACGCGGCATGAACACCGGATCGATGCGTTCCCGCAGGCCGGCGCGCACGCGGGCGGCGTCGAGCCCGGGCGCAACGGCGAAGGCGCACAAGCGGGTGACGCTGTCGCCCGCCAGCTCTTGTGGCATGAAGAAAACGCCATCCACCACGCCTTCGATGGCGAGCAGCTGATGGTTGAGGTAGGCCAGCGAATTGCGCTTGCCGGCGATGTTGACCAGGTCGCCGATGCGCCCGTGCAACAGGAAGCGGCCTGCGTCCGCCAGTTCGATCACGTCACCCAGCGGCATGGCGGGAACGACGTGTCCGCCCGAGGCCCAGCAGCGACCGTCGCGATGGCTCAATTCAACGCCGGGCAGCAGCGTCCAGTACGGTGTCGAGGTGCTGCGCCGGCTGGCGATCTGCCCGGTTTCGGTGGAGCCGTAGATTTCCTGCAGCGGTGCCCCCAGTTGCGTCTCGGCCTCGCGCGCCAGTTCGGGAGACAACGGCGCCGTCGCCGACAGCACGAGATCGATCGCCGGCACTGGCACGCCGGCGTCCAGCAGCGCGCGCAGGTGCACCGGCGTGGTCACCAGCACGCGAGGCCGCGGCAGCTCGTCCAGGGCGGTGCAGATGTCCGCGGGATAGAAGGGGTGCCGGGCGCTCAGTGCACCTGCGCTTTGCCAGGGCAAAAGTACAGTGGACTCGATCCCGTACATGTGCTGCGGTGGTACCGTGCCCAGGACCTGGGGCGAAGCCCCAGCGGGCAACAGCAGCGCGGCGGCTTCGGCCCGGACATCGCGCACCAGATGGCCCCAGGCTTTGCGATGCGGCACCGGGAGGCCCGTGGACCCGGAAGTGAACACAAAAGCCACCGTACGTTCCGACGGGATCATTGGAACGGCCGGTGGGGTTCCCGAGGCGAACACACCATCGCCGGGCGACTCCTCGAATGCGAACTGCGGCAGGTCGATCGCCGTCGGGCCATCGACCAGGCAGAACGCGTCCGCGGCGAATAACTTCATCTGGCGCACGGTTTCGGGCGTATGGCTGGGAGGCAGCAGGCTGATGCGCTCGGACACCAGCGCAGCCGCCAGCCCGACCGCAAAGCGGTAGCGGTCGGCGCAGGCGTTTAGAACATGCCTGCCGGGCGGGAAGCGGGCGGCCAGGTAGGCGACGTCGCACAGGAACCTGCCCAAGGTGACTGGCGCACCGCCGCGCCATGCCACCACCGCGCTCGGCTCGGCATGGGTGACCAGCGCAAACGCGTCCATGCCGTGCGATCAGTGCGGCTTGGCGTTGCCGCCCACAGCGCGGCGGTAGGCGCCCACTGCCTCGAAAAAACCGGCCCGCTCGGCGCGCGGCAGCGACAGCACGCGTGCCAGGTACTCACCTGCGAACATGGCCACCACCAAAGGCAAGCTCAGCAGGTTGACAAACGCCGACCACACTGCGATCGGCGCCAGAGCGAACAGGAGGAGCGATAGGGCCGCCATGAGGCCGAAAAAGGCAGTCCAAGCCATGGTAGCCCTGCGGGTGTAGAGCGCTTGGCGCGCCGACAGGGCACCATGCACCGCTTCAGCGATTCTTGAAATCAAGGGCTTGGCGCCGGGCGCAAGGGTGCGGCCGAAGGCCAGGCACAACCCCAGGTTGATGCCGACATGCTGCACCAGCAGCATCCACTGGGTGCCTGCCGCCAGCTGCCCGCGCGCCAGGAACAGCCCGACCGCAACCACCAGCCACAGCGACAGCCAGGCCCAGCGGTGCTGCGAGCGCCAGGCCAGCGGCAACATGATGGCCATCAGGGGCACCAGGATGACGGAGACCTCGAACAGTCCGGGGTGAGGCGCCGAAGCGGCATGATGCGCGAGCAGCGCGTAGGCAACACCCGCTAGCGCCGCGGCCGTCCAGCCGGCAATCCGCCACCGGCGTGCGTGCCGCCGGTGGGTCACACCGTTCTTTGCGCTGCGATATGTTCGGCCAGACTGCGCAATGAACTGAAAATCTTGGTGTTGTCTTCGTGGTCCGCCCGAAGTTGCAACCCGTATTGCTTGGATACCACCAAAGCCACTTCCAGGATGTCGATCGAGTCCAGGCCCAGCCCTTCGCCGTACAGCGGAGCATCGGGTTCGATGTCGGTCGGTGCCACCTCCAGGTTCAGCGCTCCGACCACCAGTTGCGCCAGATCGTTCAGCAGGCGCTCGTCCACGATGCGGGCCCCGGCATAAGTTGGCAACAGAGGATCGGTCATGGTTCAAGCGCCTGGGTGAAGAAATGTGCAGCGAATTCTAGCCTCTGGTAGGGTTGCGTTTTACCCTGAAAACCTCGATGCAAGTTACAAGTGATGAATCCGCTGACCCCGGGGCGCGTCAACGGGTGCTGGTGATGGGCGGCGGCCTGGCGGGCCTAAGCCTCGCGCTGCAGCTGCGCCAGCGCTTTTCCAGTCTCGAGATCCTCGTCGTCGAGCGCCGTTTGCATCCCGTGCCCATCGCAGCTCACAAGGTCGGTGAATCGACGGTGGAGATTGGCGCACATTACTTTGCCGAGGTGCTTGGACTGAAGCGCCACCTGCAAACCGCGCAGCTGAAGAAGTTCGGTTTCCGCTTTTTCTTCAATGACGGCCGTCATGACCTCGACGCCGTGACCGAGGTGGGCGCGGGCAGTTTCCTGAGCACGTCCGCGTACCAGATCGATCGCGGAATTTTCGAGAACGAGCTGGGCCGGCTGGCACTTGAACGGGGCATCCGTTTCGATGATGGAGCCGTCGTCCGGGCGGTGGAGATGGCGGATCCGAAACGCAAGGACAGCCTGCATCGCGTGACCTATGAGAGCGCCGGCGAAACCCGGCAGATCAGCGGCCGCTGGCTGATCGATGCGACCGGCCGCGCCGGAATGCTCAAACGCAAGCTCGGTTTGGCCGAAGCCAACGACCACAACGCCAATGCGGTGTGGTTTCGCATTGGCGAAAAAATCGACGTGAACGACTGGTCGAACGACGCAAAGTGGCTTGCGCGCTGCGACCCGCCGCATCGGTGGCTGTCGACCAATCACCTGTGCGGCGACGGTTACTGGGTCTGGCTGATCCCGCTGGCCTCCGGCTCGCATTCGGTCGGTATCGTGTGTGACGCCGTGACGCACCCGATCGAGGGCATGAACAGCTTCGACAAGGCGATGCAGTGGTTCGAACTCCATCAGCCGCAGTTGCATGCCCAGTTGCAAACGCAGCGCGACAAGCTGCAGGACTTCGCATTCTTCAAGAACTTTTCCTACGGCTGCAAGCAGGTGTTCGACGGCAACGGACGCTGGGCGCTGACCGGCGAGGCCGGCGTGTTCCTCGATCCGTTCTACTCGCCAGGCAGTGATTACATCGCGATTTCAAACACTTTCATCACCGAACTGATAGCGCAGGATCTGGCGTCGAAACCCGTCGGCATGTACGCCGACATCTACCAGTCGATCTACTTCCTGCTCTATCGCAACATGCTGCCGATGTACTCGGGCCAATATGCGATTTTCGGCAATGCCGAAGTGATGCCGCTCAAGGTCCTGTGGGACTACACGTATTACTGGGGCGTGATGTGCCAGCTGTTCTTCCAGGGCAAACTGACGGATGTCGCCGCGATGGGGCGATTGCAGCAGCCACTGGCGGCGGTGCAGAAGCTCAACGTGGCGATGCAGCAGTTCCTGCGGCAATGGGACGCCGCCGGCCGCCGGCCCGACAGCCCCCGGATGCTGGACCAGGCAGCGCTGCCCTGGTTTGCGGAACTCAATCGCGGGCTCACCGATACGCTCGACGCGGCCGGGTTTGCCGCTCGGATCGAGAACGGCCTGGCGCTTCTGGATCGCCTGGCACTGCAGATCGTCCACCAGGCACAAGGCGATCGTCAGGTGCTCGACGCCGGCCCGGTCCTGGCGAACCTGAGCAATCCCGCCCGGCGTGACGAGCCTTTGGGCGAGAGCCTGCTGTTTCCACAGTCGATGCTCCGGCCCGGCGAACTGGCCGCCGCCTGAGAGGCCGGCGCGCCGGCCCCCGCCTGTGCGGGCAAAGGACCAGAATAGCGGTATGTGCCAGCTGCTCGGGATGAACTGCAACACGCCCACTGACGTGACGTTCAGCTTCACGGGTTTTGCCCAGCGCGGCGGGCGCACCGACCACCATGCCGACGGCTGGGGCATCGCTTTCTTCGAGGGCTTGGGGCTGCGGCACTTCGTGGACCATCAGCCGGCGTGCGACTCACCGGTGGCCGAATTGATCCGGCGCTACCCGATCAAGAGCCGCAATGTCATCGCTCATATCCGCAAAGCCACTCAGGGCGCGGTAGCGCTGGAAAATTGCCACCCCTTCGTGCGGGAATTGTGGGGCCGCTATTGGGTGTTCGCGCACAACGGCAACCTGGAAAACTATCATCCTCGGCTGCACGCCGGCTTCCGGCCGGTCGGCGCGACCGACAGCGAACGGGCGTTCTGCTGGCTGATGCAGGAGTTGGCCAAGTCGCACGCCGGCGTGCCCAGTGTGGGGGAGCTCACTTTGACGCTGCGCGAACTCACTCCGCGCATCGCCCACCACGGCCCCTTCAACTTCATGTTGTCGAACGGGCAGGCGCTGTGGGCCCACTGCGCCACCAACCTGTTCTTCGTCGAGCGCCGCCATCCGTTCGCGCATGCGCAACTGGCCGACGAGGATTTGAGCATCGACTTCGCGCGCAACACCACGCCGCAGGACAAAGTGGCTGTCGTGGTGACCGCGCCGCTGACCACCAACGAAAGCTGGACCGCCTTCGGGCCTGGCGAACTGCGGGTGTTCGTCGACGGCGAAGCCGCCGGTTAAGACAAGCGCGGGCTTGCCGAGCGGGCGTCGATTGCGGCTTCAAGCGCATCGATGAACATCGCCGGCACATCGAAGCCGGCCTGCTCGTTGATCTCCTGGAAGCAGGTCGGGCTGGTCACGTTGATCTCGGTCAGCCAGTCACCGATGACGTCGAGGCCGACCAGCAGCAGCCCACGCGCAGCCAGTATCGGGCCCACCGCACGCGCAATTTCGAAGTCCCGCGCGCTCAGCGGTTGGGCAACGCCCTTTCCGCCGGCCGCCAGGTTGCCACGAATTTCACTGCCTTGCGGTATGCGCGCCAGGCTGAAGGGCACCGGCTCACCGCCGATCACCAGCACCCGTTTGTCGCCTTGTGCGATTTCGGGAACGAAGCGCTGCACCATGATGGTGGTGGCGCCATGGTGATTGAGCGTCTCGATGATCGAGCCGAGATTGAGGCCGTCGGCGCCGACCCGGAAAATGCCCATGCCACCCATGCCGTCCAGCGGCTTGAGAATGATCTCGCCATGGGCGTCGTGAAATGCCCGAACCGCGTCGGCAGCGCGCGTCACGAGGGTCGGCGTGGTGAACTCGGCGAACTCCATGATCGCCAGTTTTTCCGGATGGTCGCGCAACGCCGCGGGCTTGTTGAACACCCGCGCACCCTCGCGCTCGGCATGTTCCAGCAGGTGCGTCGCGTAGAAGTATTCGCTATCGAAGGGCGGGTCCTTGCGCATGATGACGGCGTCGAAATCCTTCAGCGCCCTGATCGGGGTTGCGGTCTCGCGAAACCAGTCGTCCAGTTCACCGGTCAGGGTGATCTCGCGCACCATCGCCTTCACCACGTCGCCCGACTCCCAGGCCAGATCCTCCGGCCCGCAGGCGGCGATGCGATGGCCGCGACGCTGCGCTTCTCGCATCATGGAAAAGGTGGTGTCCTTGTACGTCTTGAAGACTTCCAGAGGGTCGGCGACAAACAGGATTTTCATGGCAAAGATGCAAGCTGATCTGCGAGTTCAAGAATCAGATCTCTATCTTCGAGCCCAGCTCGACCACCGAATTGTTGGGCAGGCGCAGGAAATCGGCGGCGCCGCTGGCGTTGTGGTGCATCTGCGCGAACAGCTTCTCTCGCCACGGCGCCATACCGCTGCCGATACTCGGAATAACGGTGTCGCGCGACAGGAAATAACTGGTCTTCATCCGATCGATATCGCAGCCGCGGCCGCGGATCTGCCCCAGCGCCCGCGGTACGTCCGGGTCGTTCTTGAATCCGTAGTTCAGGATCACCTGCCAGCAGCTGTGCCCAAGCGCTTCGAATTCCACCCGCCGGTTCATGCCGATCCAGGGTACCTCGTGATTGCGCACGGTCACGAACAGGTTGTGCTCGTGCAGCACCTTGTTGTGTTTGAGGTTGTGCAGCATCGCATTGGGGACGGTGCCCGGCTCCGCCGTGAGAAACACGGCGGTGCCTTCTACGCGGGTGGGCGGGGTGACGAAAACCGCCTCCAGGAAACCCTTGAGGTCGATCGAATCAGCCTTGAGCTTCTCGTTCAGCAGCTCGCGGCCATGCTTCCAGGTCATCATCAGCGTGAAGATGCCGCCTCCAATCATCAGCGGGAACCAGCCGCCATCCAACAGCTTGAGTAAATTGGAGGCGAAGAACGTCAGGTCGATAAGGAAGAACACGCCGGTCGCGGCGATACACAGCGCCAGCGGATACCTCCAGCTGTAACGGATCACGAAAAACGTGAGGATGGTCGTGATCAGCATGTCCAGCGTCACGGCGATCCCGTACGCGCCGGCCAGCGCGCTGGAAGAGCGGAACGTCACCACCGCCAGGACGATCGCGACGAACAGGCCCCAGTTGACGAACGGAATGTAGATCTGTCCGGTGTCGCGCACGCTGGTGTGCTGGATGTTCAGGCGCGGCAGATAACCCAGCTGGATCACCTGCTTGGTCACGCTGAAGGCGCCGGTGATCAGCGCCTGCGACGCGATCACGGTTGCCATCGTCGCCAGTACCACCAGAGGCACCAAAGCCCAGTCTGGCGCCATCATGTAGAAAGGGTTCTTCACCGCCTCGGGTCGCGCCAGCAGCAAGGCGCCCTGACCGAAATAGTTCAAGGTGAGGGCCGGCATCACCACGCTGAACCATGCCAGCCGGATCGGCTTTTTGCCGAAGTGCCCCAGGTCGGCATACAACGCTTCCGCCCCGGTCACGCACAACACGACGGCGCCCAGAATGATGAAAGTTGTGCCCGGGTTCCTGAACATGAACAGCACCGCATAGTGCGGGCTGAGCGCCAACAAAATTTCCGGATGATGCAGGATATGCGAGATGCCGAGCACGGCAATGGTAGCGAACCACACCAGCGTGATCGGACCGAAGAAGCGCCCGATGCCCCCGGTGCCGCGCTTTTGCACCGCGAACAACATGAACAGCACCACCAGGGTGAGCGGGATCACCCAATCCTTGAAGCGCGGAGACACGACCTCCAGGCCCTCGACGGCGGACAGCACGGAGATCGCCGGGGTGATCACGCCATCGCCATAGAACAGCGAGGTGCCGAAGATGCCGATCCCCAGCAACACCTTGCGCAGTTCGGGCTTGTCCTTCACCGCCTGGGAGGCCAGGGCCAGCATCGCGATCAGGCCGCCCTCGCCGTGGTTGTCGGCGCGCAGGATCAGGACCACGTACTTGACCGACACGATCACAGTCAGGGTCCAGAAAATCAACGACAGGATGCCCAGAATGTTGGCCGCGCTCAGCGGCACCCGGTCATGCGCGAAGACTTCCTTCAGCGCATACAGCGGGCTGGTCCCGATGTCGCCGTAGACAACCCCCACGGCGGCAAGCGTCAACGCGGCCAGTGCGCCCGGGGTCTGGGTGCTCGATGCGGATCTCATGGGCAGCCGGCCATTGTGCCGCGGCCGGCTGGCCGCGGGAAGAAGACGCTGTCCCGAAGTCGCTGCACTGCTACCCCCAAGGGGCCTCACCT
>JBKJHN010000113.1:0-7390 GCA_046599015.1 Ramlibacter sp. | reverse complement strand
GATCTGGCGCTGCGCCAGAACAATGGTCCCGTTACGCTGGCGGCGATCAGCCAGCGCCAGCAAATTTCGCTGTCCTATCTGGAACAGCTGTTTGGCAAGCTGCGCCGGCATGAGCTTGTGGAGTCCACCCGCGGGCCTGGCGGCGGCTACACCCTGGGCCGGCGCGCGTCCGAGATCACCGTGGCGGACATCATCGTGTCCGTGGATGAGCCCATCGACGCGACGCAATGCGGCGGCAAGGAAAACTGCGACGCGGACGGCGGCCGTTGCATGACGCATGAGCTCTGGGCGGCGCTGAACCAGCGTATGGTCGAATTCCTCGATTCGGTCTCCTTGCAGAAGCTGGTGGACGACCAGTTGGCCAAGGGGATGCAGATCGAAGACAAGCCCGCGATGAAGCGCGCGATTTCCAGTCAGCCGGTGGTCAAGCCGATCCGGGTCAACGCGCCCAACTCGGTGTTTGCGTTGGGCAACTTGTACGCCAAATCCTAGGTCAAGTTCTGCGGCCTGTTTGCCAGACCGCGAACAGGCCGGGTCCTTCTGAAGCTCAATCCGTCTTTACGTCAGCCAAAGCCAGCCATGGACACGACCCCGCATTTCCCCATCTACATGGACTACGGCGCGACCACACCGGTCGACCCGCGTGTGGTCGACGTCATGATTCCGTGGCTTCGTGAGCATTTCGGCAACCCGGCATCGCGCAGCCACGCCTGGGGCTGGGAAGCCGAAGCGGCGGTCGAAAAGGCCCGCGATCAAGTGGCGGACCTGATCGGCGCGGACCCGCGCGAGATCGTCTGGACCTCCGGCGCAACCGAATCCAACAATCTCGCCGTCAAGGGCGCCGCTCACTTTTACAAGACCCGCGGCAAGCATCTGATCACGGTGCGAACCGAGCACAAGGCGGTGCTCGACCCCATGCGTGAACTCGAGCGCCAGGGCTTCGAAGTGAGCTACCTTGAGGTGCAGGAAGACGGGCTTCTCGACCTTGAAGTGTTGAAGGCTGCGATCCGCCCCGACACCATCCTGATCAGCGTGATGTTCGTCAACAATGAAATCGGCGTCATTCAGGACATCCCCACCATCGGTGCGCTGTGCCGTGAGAAGGGCATCATTTTCCACGTCGATGCGGCTCAGGCCACCGGCAAGGTGGATATCGATGTCAAGAAGCTGCCGGTGGACCTGATGAGCCTGGCTTCGCACAAGACCTATGGACCCAAGGGCATCGGCGCGCTGTACGTGTGCCGCAAGCCTCGTGTGCGGCTGGAAGCCCAGATGCACGGCGGCGGCCATGAGCGCGGCATGCGTTCCGGAACCTTGCCAACTCACCAGATCGTGGGCATGGGCGAGGCCTTCCGCATTGCCAAGGACGAAATGGCGCAGGACAACGCCAAGGCGCGCGCGCTGCAGCAGCGGTTGCTGGCCGGGCTGCGCGACATTGAACAGGTGTTCATCAATGGGAACCTGGAGCGCCGGGTGGCCCACAACCTGAACATGAGCTTCAACTTTGTCGAAGGCGAGTCGCTGATCATGGGCATCAAAGGGCTGGCGGTGTCGTCCGGCAGCGCCTGTACTTCCGCTTCGCTCGAGCCCAGCTACGTGCTTCGCGCGCTCGGCCGCAGCGACGAACTGGCCCACAGCAGCCTGCGCATGACCATCGGCCGGTTCACGACCGAGGAAGAAATCGATTTCGCGATCTCCACGATCAGGCAGAACGTCGCGCGTTTGCGCGAGCTCAGCCCGCTGTGGGAGATGTACCAGGATGGCATCGACATCAGCACCATCCAGTGGAGCGCGCATTAAGGGTTCCGTGTCATGCCGGGCTTGACCCGGCATCCACGGTGGATTGCGGATCAGGTCCGCAATGACAAATTGAAGGAGTATTGAAATGGCCTATTCCGAAAAAGTCGTAGATCACTACGAAAATCCGCGCAATGTCGGCTCGTTCGACAAGGGCGATGAGTCCGTGGGCACCGGCATGGTCGGCGCGCCGGCTTGCGGTGACGTGATGAAGCTGCAGATCAAGGTCAATCCACTGAGTGGCGTGATCGAGGATGCGCGTTTCAAGACCTACGGCTGCGGCTCCGCGATCGCCTCGAGCTCGCTCGTGACCGAGTGGGTCAAGGGCAAGACGCTGGATCAGGCCGCGGCGCTGAAAAACAGCCAGATTGCCGAAGAACTGGCGCTCCCGCCGGTCAAGATTCACTGCTCGATCCTGGCGGAGGACGCCATCAAGGCGGCAGTGGAAGACTACAAGAAGAAGCACACGCACTGATCTCTCTCTCTTTCTGTTCAGATGACCCCCACGCTCACTACGTTCGCTGCCCCCCGAGGGGGCCCAGGCTTGCCTAGAGGCGGCTCGTCGAAAGCCTGATCCCATGGCAATCTCACTGACAGAAGCAGCAGCGCGTCACGTCAGCCGCTATCTCACCAAACGCGGAAAAGGCGTCGGTGTGCGGCTGGGCGTCAAGACCACGGGTTGCTCGGGCATGGCTTACAAGCTGGAGTACGTGGACGAGATCGCGCCCGAGGACCTGGTGTTCGAAGACCATGGTGTCAAGGTACTGATCGATCCCAAGAGCCTGGCTTATATCGACGGCACGCAGCTGGACTTCGTGCGCGATGGTTTGAACGAGGGCTTCAAGTTCAACAACCCGAATGAGCGCGACCGCTGCGGTTGCGGCGAGAGCTTCCGGGTCTGAGCGGGCCCACGGGGTCCGCGCAGCAACCGCCTCCACTGCCCGTGCCGGCGGTTTTTTATTGATATGAACCTGAATCTGCAATCCAGCGACTTCGAACTGTTCGGCCTGCCCGAGCGGTTTGCGCAGGACCGGGCGGCAATCGACTCGCGCTGGAAGGAACTGCAGCGCGGCGCCCACCCGGACAAGTTTGCAGCCCAAGGGCAGGCGGCCCAGCGGATTGCCATGCAGTGGTCGGTGCGTATCAACGAGGCGTACCAGCGCCTGAAAGATCCGCTCAAGCGCGCCAGTTATCTGTGCGAACTGCGGGGCGCCCCGATCAACGCCGAAAACAACACGGCCATGCCGACGGAGTTCCTGATGGAGCAGATGGCATGGCGCGAAGCGCTGGATGAGGCGGAGGGCGAGGCCGATCTGGATGCGTTGAACGCGAAATTGAACCATGCCCGCGACCACGCCCTGCAACGCATAGAGCTGCTGCTGGACAAGCAGAACAATCCGGCCGCGGCGGCCCAGCAGGTCAGAGGCCTTATGTTCGTCGAGCGCTTTGGGCGCGATGTCGAAGGGCGCTTCGAGCAACTGGGACAATAGTTCATGGCATTGCTGCAGATATCAGAACCCGGCCAGTCGCCCGACCCGCACAAGCGACGGATCGCGGTAGGTGTCGACCTCGGCACCACGCATTCGCTGGTGGCCGCGGTGCGCAGCGGCGTGGCGGAGTGCCTGCCGGATGCGCAGGGCCGGGTGATCCTGCCGTCGGTGGTGCGCTACCTGGAAAACGGCGGGCGTCAGATCGGCTACGAAGCCCAGGTGGCCGAGGCCGAGGACCCCGAGAACACGATCGCTTCGGCCAAGCGCTTCATGGGACGAGGCCTGGCCGATATCGCCAATCGCGAAAAGCTGCCTTATCGGTTTGTGGAGGCTGCTGCCGGAGCGCAGCCATCCGGAATGGTCACGCTTCACACCCGGGCCGGTGACAAGTCGCCGGTGGAGATCAGCGCAGAGATCCTCGCCACGCTGCGGTATCGGGCCGAGGACACTTTCAACGACGACCTGCATGGCGCCGTGATCACCGTGCCGGCGTATTTTGACGATGCCCAACGCCAGGCCACCAAGGATGCCGCTCAGCTTGCCGGCATCAACGTGCTGCGCCTGATCAACGAGCCCACGGCGGCGGCAATAGCGTATGGCCTGGACAATGGCAGTGAAGGCATCTATGCGGTCTACGATCTGGGTGGCGGCACGTTCGACATCTCGATCCTGAGGCTGACCAAGGGCGTGTTCGAGGTGATCGCGACCGGTGGCGATTCGGCTCTGGGCGGCGACGACTACGACCGGGCGCTGGCCGACTTGATGATGGGCCAGTGCGGGCTCAAGGCGACCAGCGCCGGCGAGAAGGCGGCGATCAAGATGGCAGCGCGTGCAGCGAAGGAACAGCTTTCCGCTGCGCAGTCGGTAGTAACCACTGTCGCACTGGCAGGCGCGAAGGCTGAGGTCTCGATCACCCGCAAAGACTTCGAAGCGGCAACGGCGGAACTGACGGCTCGCACCATGGCGGCGGTTCGCAAGGCATTGCGCGATGCGAAGCTCACCAAGAATGAAATTCAGGGGGTGGTCCTGGTGGGCGGCTCCACCCGCATGCCGCAGATCCAGAGTGTGGTCGCTGAATTTTTCGGGCGCGAGCCGCTCACCAACCTCAACCCGGATGAAGTGGTTGCGCTCGGCGCTGCCATCCAGGCCAATCAGCTGGCGGGCAATAACGCCTCCGGCGACCTGTTGCTGCTGGACGTGATTCCACTTTCGCTGGGCATAGAAACCATGGGCGGGCTGGTCGAGCGGATCGTTCCACGCAACGAAACCATTCCCACCGCCAAGGCACAGGACTTCACCACGTACAAGGACGGCCAGACTGCGCTGGCGCTGCATGTGGTGCAGGGCGAGCGTGACCTGGTGCAGGATTGCCGCAGCCTCGCGCGCTTCGAACTGCGCGGCATACCGCCGATGGCGGCCGGCGTTGCGCGCATCCGAGTGACTTTCACCGTGGACGCCGACGGGTTGCTCAGCGTCGGCGCGCGGGAGCAGGCCAGCGGGGTGGAAGCCCGCATCGACGTCAAGCCGTCCTATGGCTTGTCGGACGAACAGATTGCGAACATGCTGCGGGAGAGCTTCGCTACCGCCGAACAGGACATCAAGGCGCGGGCCTTCACCGAAGCCCGGGTCGACGCCGACCGGATGCTGCTGGCCACGCAAAGCGCGCTGGATGCGGATAGTGACCTGCTGGCGCCCGCTGAGCGCGAGCATATTGCCGCGTTGATGGGCCAATTGCGCAACGTCGCCGCGGAGAGCCATGACGCGGGAGCCATCGAAGCCGCCACCGAGGCGCTGGCCGAGGGCACGGAAAGCTTTGCCGCGGACCGCATGAACAACAGCATCAGAAAAGCCTTGTCGGGCAAGAACGTGGAAGCGATCTGATGGCCACCATAAAGATACTGCCGCACCCGGAGTACTGCCCGAACGGGGCCGAAGTGACGGCGCCCGCCGGCACCTCGATCTGCGAGGCGCTGCTGGAAAACGGTATCAAGATCGAGCATGCCTGCGACATGAGCTGTGCCTGCACCACTTGCCATGTGGTCGTGCGCGAGGGTTTCAATTCGCTCAACGAGATGGACGAGAACGAGGAAGACCTGCTCGATCGCGCCTGGGGCCTGGAGCCCAATTCACGCCTGTCCTGCCAGGCGATCGTGGCGCAAAAAGACTTGACCGTGGAGATCCCGAAGTACTCGATCAACCACGCGAAAGAAACCCACTAAACGTCGGTACAGTGGGCAAGTTGCCTTCTTACTCCCTCCCCCTCCGGGGGAGGGCAGGGGTGGGGGCAGGCGCAAGGCGCCCGCCTAAGCCACCGAATACCCCCCATCCACCGGTATCGCGGTGCCGGTGACAAAATCAGAGGCACCACTGGCGAGAAACACCGCAATGCCAGCCAAGTCTGCGGGCACGCCCCATCGACCCGCAGGCGTGCGCGCCAGCACCTTCTCGTTCAAGCCTTCGACCTGGCTGCGTGCGCCGCGAGTGAGGTTGGTGTCGATCCAGCCTGGCAGCACCGCATTCGCCTGGATGTTGTCGCGGGCCCAGGCCGTTGCAATCGAGCGGGTGAACTGCACGATACCGCCCTTGGCGGCGCCGTAAGCCGGCGCGTAAGGCGCGCCGAAGATCGACATCATCGAGCCGATGTTGACGATCTTGCCCCCACCCGACTCGATCATCAGCGCGTGCGCGGCGCGGCAGCACAAAAATGTGCTGGTGAGATTGGTGTCCATGACCGAGTGCCATTCATCCAGGCTCAGCTTGTCGGCTGGCTTGCGGATCGTCCCGCCCGCGTTGTTCACCAGGATGTCGAGCCGGCCATGGCGAACCATGAGTTGCTGGAACAATCGTGCCACCGCGTGTTCGTCGGTGACGTCGGCGTCGATCGCATCGCACTGCCGTCCTTGCGTGCGCAGTTCCGCCACGGCCTGCGAAGATTTCTCGGTGTCGCGTCCGGCCAGCACCACCATCGCGCCCGCTTGCGCGAGTCCGCCCGCCATCGCCAGCCCGATGCCGCCGTTACCGCCGGTGACCAGGGCCACCTTTCCCGTCAAGTCGAACATGTTGGCTCCGTGTCAACGATGAGCTAAAGCATAATCCCAACCCATGCGCCAGATCGTTCTCGACACCGAAACCACGGGTTTGTCCGCGGAGGGCGGCGACCGGATCATCGAGATCGGGTGTGTGGAACTCATCGCTCGCAAGCTCACTGGCAACAACCGGCATTTTTACCTGAATCCGGAGCGCGATAGTCACGAAGATGCGCTCAAGGTGCACGGCATCAGCGACGAATTCCTGCGTGACAAGCCCAAGTTCGCGGCGGTGGCGCAGGAGTTGATGGCCTACCTTGCGGACGCGGAAGTCATCATTCACAACGCCGCATTCGACGTTTCATTCCTCAACAAGGAACTGGAACTTGCGGGCCTGCCCGCCTTCACGCCTTGCGTGGCCCAGGTGACCGACACGCTTGCCATGGCCAAGGAAATGTACCCCGGCAAGCGAAACAGTCTCGATGCCCTATGCGACCGGCTGGGCGTCGACAACTCCAGCCGTACCCTGCACGGCGCCCTGCTGGATGCGGAGTTGCTGGCTGACGTGTACATCAACCTGACCCGCGGCCAGGACGCCCTCCTGATCGACATGGTTGACACGAGCACCGTGGGCGGCATCGTGACGCGTGTGGACCTCAGGGCATTCACGCTGCCGGTGCTGCTGGCCAGCGATCACGAAACGGCGGCTCACGAAGAAGTGCTGAAGCAGCTCGATAAGGCCAGCGGCGGCAAGACCGTCTGGCGGATCGAGACCCAGCCGCGTATGGCATAATTTCAGGCTTCCCTCCAGCGGGAAACGGGTGATTAGCTCAGCGGTAGAGCACTGCCTTCACACGGCAGGGGTCACATGTTCGATCCATGTATCACCCACCAATTAAATCAACAAGTTACGCGGATTTTGCTCACGGCAAGAAGCTTGCGTAAGTGCACAGTAAGTGCAGCCAGCGGCCCCTTAACGGGCCGTTTCTTTTTTGTAGTGTTCCAGCATCGTGCATGGTTCCTGCGCGGGATCAACTGCCGCGCGGATTCCGCTCTTGACGATGCCAGCCTGCGGAC
>JBKJHN010000159.1:0-7503 GCA_046599015.1 Ramlibacter sp. | reverse complement strand
TTATGCAGCGGCCAGCGAAGGCGCCGACGCTCGCACCCTGGAGTGGCAGCAGTTTTTCGGCGACGAACGCCTGCGCGGATTGATCGCTACGGCGCTGCGCAACAACCGCGACCTGCGGGTCGCCATCCTCAACATCGAGCAGGCCCGGGCGCAATACAACATCCGCAGCGCCGACCGCTACCCCTCGGTGGGTGCGGCGGCCAATGCTTCGCGTGCGCCGGCATCCGGCGGTGGAACGGCCAGCACCTACAGCGCCGGCCTTCTGCTCTCGGCCTGGGAGATCGACTTCTTCGGCCGCATTGCCAGCTTGAGCCAGGCCGCGCTGGCGCAGTACCTCGCGACAGAGGAGGGGCGCAAGGCGGCGCAGATGTCGCTGGTCTCATCGGTTGCGAATGGCTGGCTGTTCCTCGTCGCGGACGAGGAACAGCTGGCATTGACTCGCCAGACGTTGGCCACGCGCGAAGAGTCGATGCGCCTGACCCGACTGCGCTTCGACAACGGCGTCTCGTCGGAACTCGATTTCCAGCAGGCGCAGTCGCTCGCCGAGTCGGCGCGGGTGGCACTCGCGCAGCAACAACGCCAGCGCGCTGTGAACCTCAATGCATTGGCCCTGCTGCTGGGCGAACCAGCGCCGGCCGATGTGGCGTCCAACACGGCGATCGCATCCGTGACGCTGCCCGATCTGCCGGCCGGATTGCCCTCCGAAGTGCTGGTCGAGCGGCCCGATGTGCGTCAGGCCGAGCAGCAACTGGTCGCCGCCAATGCCAATATCGGCGCCGCGCGTGCGGCATTCTTTCCGCGGATCAGTTTGACCGCGGGCATCGGTACCGCCAGCGGTGAACTCTCGGGACTGTTTCGCGGCGGCTCCTGGGGCTTTACAGCGGCGCCGCAGCTGCTGCTGCCGATCTTCGATGCGGGCCGCAACCAGGCCGGGCTGCGTTCGGCCAATGTCTCGCGCGAGATCGCAGTTGCCCAGTACGAAAGGGCCATCCAGACGGCGTTCCGCGAAGTGTCGGATGCGCTCGCCGGGCGCGCCACCTTCGCCGACCAGCTGCGCGCGCAAAACAATGTGGCCGAGGCGGAAGCGGTGCGTTTGCGCCTTTCGACGCTGCGCTATGAGAACGGCGTCTCCAGCTACCTTGAGCTGCTCGATGCCCAGCGTTCGCTGTTCACAGCGCGTCAAGCCGTGATCCAGACGCGGCTGCAGATGCTGCAGAACCAGGTGCTGCTGTACCGTGCGCTGGGAGGGGGTTGGACCGCTTTTCCTTAGCGTTGCCATTTCGGCAACGCTATTAGGCAAAAAGTGCGCTTGAAAAGCTAGTCAATCTTGAGCACTATGCTGAAGCGCAAGGATTTGTGCGCGTTTCAAGCGCACTTTTCAAAGTGTGCGGCTGGGGTTCAGGTGTTGTATTCCAACTCATTGGAGGTGCGATGTTGACAATCCGTCTTGCCAGGGCTTTGCTGACTTTGGCGTTCACCGTCTGCGCGCATTCTGCGATGGCCGCAGATCCGGTGAGAATCGGCGCGCTTTATCCTTTGTCTGGCCAGGTGGCCAAGTCCGGAGAGGACACCCTCAACGGAATACGCCTGGCGATCGACATCATCAACAACCGCACCGCCGATCTGCAATTGCCTTTTGCCGCCGGCGAAGGCCTGCCCGGTCTGGGCAACGCGAAGATTGAACTCATCGCCGCCGACCACCAGGGCTCCCCCGAGATCGGCGCCGCCGAAGCCGAGCGTCTCATCGTTCAGCGCAAAGTGGCAGCATTGATCGGGGCGTTCCACAGTTCTGTCGCCGCCACCTCCAGCCAGGTGGCTGAGCGGCTGGGCGTGCCCTACATGTCAGGAGAATCCGAGGCGACCAACCTGACCGATCGCGGGTTCAAGTGGTTCTTTCGCACCACCCCGACCACCCGCACGCAAGTCCGCGACTTCTTCCTGTTCCTGCGGGACGCCAACAAGGGGTCAGCCACTCCGATACGTACCTTCGCGGTGGTCAACGAAAACACGTTGTGGGGCAAGGAATTCGCCCAGTCCGTGGAGAGCTACGCTGCCGAGTTCCCCGAGTTCAAGCAGGCCATCAACATCACGTACCAGCAGGGCACGCCTGACGTGGCCAGCGAAGTGCAACGGCTCATCGCTGCGAAGCCGGACGTCGTGATGCACGCGTCTTATGACGCCGAAGCGATCCTGTTCGCGCGCACCTACAAACAGTACAACTTCGTTCCGCGCGGTTTCATGGCGATCGGCGCTGCCTTCGGGTCGGGCGCTTTCCGCAATGCCCTTGGGGCGGATGCGAATTTCTTCCTCGTGCGCGACCATTGGTCGCGCGACCTTGGCGCGAAGATGCCGGTCGTCGCGCAAGTGGCCAAAATGTACCGCGACCGTTACGGCAGGGACATGGATGGGACTGCCGCGAGGGCGTTTACAGCAATGATGACGCTCGCCGATGCCATTAATCGCGCCGGGTCCACTGATCCAGGGAAGATCCGGGACGCGCTGGCCGCAACCAATCTCACGCCGGACAAGCTCATCATGCCGTGGGGCGGCATCAAATTCGATCCGACCGGGCAGAACACGATGACCAGCGCCATCTTCATCCAGATCCAGAGTGTCGAGCCCAAGATGGTGTGGCCCGCCGACAAGGCGACGGTGAAGCTGGTGTGGCCGCGTCCCGCCTGGCAGAAGTGAAGGCGGCGGAGGGTCCGGCACCTGTGAGAAGCAAGGCTGCTCTTTCCATTGTCTGAACAGCTGCTGTTGCAACTCGTCCTGAGCGGCCTCGGGATGGGCTTCATCTTCGCCCTGGTCGCCATCGGCCTGACGTTGATCTACGGCGTGATGGACGTGGTGAACTTCGCCCACGGCGAGTTCCTCATGGTCGCCATGTACGCGAGCTATCTCTCCTACCGTACCTGGGGGCTCGATCCGCTGGTCACGCTGCCGTTCATCGCGGCCGCGATGTTCGTCTTCGGCGTATTCGTCTACTACGTCCTGATCCGACGGGTCATGGGCGCCCGGATGAACGCGCAGATCTTCGCCAGTTTCGGGCTGATGGTGTTTCTCCAGGCACTGGCCCAGTTCGTGATGGGCGCGGACTATTTCGCGATTCCCAACAGCCTGCTGTCGGGCGTGCTGAACATCGGCAATGTCGTGCTGCCGGTTCCACAACTGGCGGCAATCGTCGGCGCGTCTACCGCAACGGGGCTGCTTTACTGGTTGGTTTTTCGCACCCGGACCGGCCGCACGCTGCGCGCCGCGGCGCAAGACCGCCAGGCGGCAGCAACGCTGGGCATCAACGTCGATCTCATGTACGCGCTGGCATGGGGCATCGGCGCGGCCTGTGTCGGTGTCGCAGGCTCGTTCCTGTCCAATTTCTATTCGGTGTTCCCGCGCGTGGGCGCGATCTTTGTGCTGATTGCCTATGTGGTGGTCGCGCTGGGCGGATTCGGTTCCATCCACGGCGCGTTGGTGGCTGGGGTTCTGATTGGCTTGCTTCAGGTTTTCGCCGGATTCTTCGTGAGCTCCGAACTCAAGTTCGTCCCGGTTTATCTGCTCTATCTGCTGGTGGTCCTGGTCCGACCGCGCGGGCTGTTCGGACGCAGCTGAAGACGCCATGGCATCGCAAAAAACGGTTGTGGCGGGGTCGGTGCTGGCGGCGCTGCTCACGGCATTGCTGATCGCTGCACCCGCGGGCCTGGCCGAACGGCCCTTCGAGCTGCGCATGTTGACCATGCTGTTCCTGTATGCGGTCCTCGCGCATGGCTGGAACATTCTCGGCGGCTATGCGGGGCAGACCTCCATAGGCCATGGACTTTTCTTCGGCGTTGGCGCCTATGCCTCCACCTTGCTGGTGATCAAGCTTGGAATCAACCCCTGGCTTGGCATGCTTGCGGGCGCTTTCATGGCCGCCGCCTTGGGCGTGGCGATCAGCATTCCCTGTTTCCGGCTCAGGGGGCATTATTTCGTCATCGCAACGCTGGTCGTCGCAGAGTCGGCATACCAGCTCTTCGTGGGATGGGATTGGGTCGGGGGAGCGATCGGGCTGCAATTGCCGATGGCCGCGGAAGGCTTTCGCAATTTCCAGTTTCACCGCAACAAGGAGGCGTATTACTACATTGCGCTGGCGTTGCTGGTCGTGGTGACGGCGGGGATCTGGTTCATGCAGCGATCGCGGTTCGGATACATCCTGCGCGCGATCCGCGACGACGAGGAGGCAGCTCGCAGCCTGGGGTTTTCGACGATCTACTACAAGCTGGCCGCGATGGCGCTGAGCGCCGGCCTGGTCGGAATGTGCGGCGTCTTTTATGCCCAGTACGTTCTCTACATTGACCCGGCCAGCGTTCTTTCGTTGTCGCTGTCGGTATTGATGGCGCTGATCGTGATCCTCGGCGGCGCCGGCACCGTGGCGGGCCCGATACTCGGTGCGGCCATCCTCGTTCCGCTGTCGGAATACTCGCGCGTCATTTTTTCCGGCAGCGGCCGCAACGTCGACCTGCTGATCTACGGCTTGCTGATCATGATCATCGCGGTCTATCGCCCCGATGGCTTGATGAGCCTGTTCAATTCACCGGTCGCAACCAAGCTCGCGCGCAGGTTGGGGTTCAGTTCCAGTGCTGTCGTGAACCCGGAGCAGTTCAAATCAAACCAGGAGAAAGAGCATGACGTATCTCGAGTTTCAGTTTGAGCGCGGCGGCACCTTGCGCGCCAAACTGATCGACAAGGCGGCCAGGACCATTGGCTGCATCAGGCGCGATCTTCCGCTGACGAGGACAGTCTTCCAGGCGCGCTGGTCCGGGCGCGAAATTTTCGCGCCGGTGCAGTTGACCGAGAAGCCGCCGCGCGAGTGCCAGAGCATTCGTGCCGGCATCGGCGACGTGATCTACTTTTACGAGTGGCCCGACGGCTATGATCAGACCGGCTTCGAAGCCATTGGGATGTTCTACGGCAACGAAATCGTCCGCGAATGGCGCGGCGAATCGGCCGTGAACGTGTTCGCGCACATCGACGAATCGCAATGGGACTTGATGCGCGAAATCGGGGAACGGGTGTGGCGAAAGGGAGGAGAGTCCATTTCGATCCGCATCGTGGATGACGGGGCCGCGTGAAACCGATCCTTTCCGTCCGCGGCGCCTCGGTTTCGTTCGGCGGCCTGCAGGCACTGAACGGTGTCGGATTCGAGCTGGCGGAAGGCTCGATCACCGGCGTGATCGGGCCGAACGGGGCCGGGAAGACGACCTTGTTCAACGTCATTGCCGGAAGCCTTCGGCCTGATCAGGGGCAGATCGTGCTGGACGGAAAAAACATCACCGGCTGGGCACCCGACCGGATCGCGAAGGCCGGGCTGGTGAAGACGTTTCAGACATCGCGGCCATTCGCATCGATGAGTTTTCTGGACAACGTCGCGATGGGCGCGCTGGCACGGTTCTCCGCAGTCCGCCCGGCCCGGCACGAAGCCATGCGCTGCCTGGACCTGGTCGGGCTCGCGGACAAAAGCGAAACTCCATCGAGTGGCGCCAGCACCGGACAGCGCAAGCGCCTGGAGATCGCCCGCGCGCTCGCCACCCAGCCCAGGCTGCTGATGCTGGACGAGCCGTTCGGCGGGGTCGATATTGCCGCTGTGGAATCGCTCGTGTCCCTGTTGAAGCGGATCCGTGCCATGAAGGTGACCGTGTTGCTGATCGAGCACAACCTGGAAGCGGTGCACCAGCTTGTCGATCATCTGATGGCGATGAATCTCGGCCGGAAGGTGACCGAGGGTTCGGCCGAAGAAGTCACAACGGATCCCCGCGTAGTGCGTGCCTATCTCGGTCTCGAGGAAGAGGTCGTGGATGCTTGAGGTCAAGCAGATCGCGGCAGGCTACGACGGCGCTCAGGTGCTCTGGGATCTTTCCATACGCGTCGATGACCATGAGGTCGTCGCCCTGCTGGGGCCCAATGGTTCCGGCAAGAGCACGCTGATGAACAGTATCTCCGGGCTCGTTCGCATCTGGAGCGGGGAGATCGTGTTCAACGGTATCCCGGTGCACACCTTGCCGGCGTATCGCATGCTCGAACTGGGCATCGCGCATGTGCTGGAGCGTCACCGGCTCTTTCCCCACATGAGCGTGCTGGAGAATCTTCAGCTCGGATGCGGTCCGCGCGGCACCGACGCCCAGGTCGAGCGCGGGCTGCAGCAGGCGTACCGGCTGTTCCCGCGCCTGAAGGAACGGCAATCGCAGCTTGCGCGCCTGCTGTCCGGTGGCGAGCAGCAGATGTGTGCGATTGCGCGTGGCCTGATGAGTTCGCCGAAACTGTTGCTCATCGACGAGCCCTTCATCGGACTGTCACCGCACATGCGCGAGGAAGTGGCCAACGTCATCCGCGCGGTCAATGCCAACGGCGTCGCGGTCGTCCTGATCGAGCAGAACGTGCAGCAGGCGCTGGGCTTGAGCCACCGCGCTTATGTGCTGCGCGAGGGCAGGATCGCTTTGACCGGAGCTTCGCAGGACCTAGCAGCCTCGAGCGCCGTGAAGGACGTCTTTCTCGGCCGGCGACGCGCCGATCCGGTCCCGGCGCCGTGAGTTGCACATGACCAGCACCCGGACCAAGACGGTCATGATCGAAGCCTCGTCGGTGCGCTATTTCAGGGAGGCGGCGTCGGCAGGATCGATCAGGCGAGCCGCCGAAGCACTCTATGTGTCCCCCAGCGCATTGACGCGCCAGATCGCCCAACTGGAAAAGTTGCTGGGAGCCAAGCTCCTGGAGCGGCGGGCCCGCGGCGTGACGCTGACCAAAGCCGGGACGGTGCTGCTCAATTTTTCCCAGCAGTCGCTGTTTCGGATCAACGAGATGATCGGCGCGATCGACGACATGCAGGAACTGCGCACCGGGCACGTGAGCGTCGCATCGATCGAAGGGGTTGCCACCACACTGCTGTCGGAATGCATTGTCGCGTTCTGGCAGGCGCATGGCAACGTCAGCATTTCCGTATCGGTGCTCAGTTCGCGCGCGGTCGTCGAAGCGGTGCTTTCAGGCGAGGTGGAAATCGGGCTGGCGTTCGAGCCGCAGAAGTTGCGCGAACTGCGCTTTGTCCAGGCGATCGTGCAACCGCTGTGCGCCGTGGTGCGCGTCGACCACCCGCTGGCCCGAAAACGTAGCCTTGAACTTGGCGACGTCGTCAAGTATCCGCTGGTGATGCCGAACGCCTCGTTCGGGCTGCGGCAGATCTTCGACCGTGCGACCGCGGCGGCAGGGCTGGAGATCGCTCTCGCAGTCGAAACCAACTCGATCGAAGCGGTCAAAACACTGGTGAAGAATTCCCCCAGTTTCCTGACGATCCTGCACCGTTTCGTGGTGGCGCCGGAGATTCGCAGAAACGAACTCCGCGCCGTGCCCATCAACGAATCGTTGATGGCAACGACGCGTGAGGTACTGCTGGTGCGCAAGGACAAGTTCCTGTCGCAGGCGGCGCTGCAATTCCTCGCGGACCTCACGCAGCGAATGAGTTCGGTGTCAAGCCGGTAG
>JBKJHN010000195.1:0-13500 GCA_046599015.1 Ramlibacter sp. | reverse complement strand
TCGGCCGAGAAATCCGGGAAGAACTCGTTAGACATCGCCGGCCTCCTGAAGATCAAGGGCAGCGAAATCCAGCAGCGCTACAGCGAACTGATGATGCTGGCATGCGGACCATTTGCCGTGCCTCTGATCCGGGATGCCATGGAAGCCGGGTGGCAGGGTGAGTACGTGGGCGCGGCGCATTGCGCACCGCTCGCGTCGACTTACTTCAACATGCGCAAGACCACGATCTACGGCGGCAGCAACGAAGTCCAGAGAAACATCGTCGCTCAGACGGTGCTGGGATAAGGAGAACACAAATGGATTTCGATTTCACCGACGACCAGCAACAACTGCGCGACGCCGTGCGCAAGTGGGTCGAAAAAGGCTATGACTTCGAGCGCCGCCGCGCCATCGTGAAGGCCGGCGGATTCGATCGCTCTGTGTACTCCGAACTGGCGCAGCTGGGGCTGGCCGGCCTGTACGTCTCCGAAGAGCACGGCGGCATGGGCATGGGACCGATCGAGGGCATGGTCGTGATGGAAGAACTGGGGCGCGGAATCGTGCTGGAGCCGTTGGCCCAGGCCCTGATTGCCGCGGGCGTCCTTGGCGGCTACGCGCCCGAGGCGCTCCAAAGCGCATGGCTGCCGAAGATCGCCGCTGGCGAAGCTCTGGTGGTGCTCGCGCATCAGGAGCGCCAGGCCCGTTGGCGTCTCGACGTGTGCGAGACGCGCGCGACCGAAGCCGGTGGGGCCTGGACCCTGAGCGGCAAGAAGAGCATCGTGCCGGCCGGCGACCAGGCTGACGCGTACCTCGTGCCGGCCATGGCCAATGGCAGGATGTCGCTGTTCCTGGTTGAACGCACGGCCGCTGGCGTCACCGCCAAGGGCTACGGCACGCAGGAAGGCGGACGCGCCGCCGAGGTCAGCTTTAACTCCGCCGCCGCGGCGCTGGTCGCACAGGACGGCCTCACAGCCCTCGAACACGCGGTCCATATCGGCATCGCGTCTGTCTGCGCTGAAGCTGTGGGCGTGCTGGACAAGACGATGGATGTGACGGTGGAATACATGAACACCCGCAAGCAGTTCGGCGTGACCTTGTCCACTTTCCAGGCGCTGCGGCATCGCGTGGCCGACATGAAGATGCAGCTGGAACTGGCGCGCTCCATGGGCTATTACGCTTCCCTCAAGCTCAATGCCCCGGCCGAAGAGCGGCGGCGCGCCATGGCACGCGCCAAGTACCAGCTGGGTGTTTCGATGCGCTCCATCGGCCAGAATTCGGTGCAGCTGCATGGGGGCATCGGCGTGACGGACGAATACATCGGCAGCCACTATTTCAAGAAGCTCACCCAGCTGGAGCTCAGCTTCGGGGATACCCTGCACCACTTGGGCGAAGTCTCGGAAAGAATGCAGGACACGGCGGGTGTGTTTGCTTGATCGGCAGCCCTCACCGGCTGTCATCCCGGGCTTGACCCGGGATCCACGCGCAGCGCCCGCGTGAGATGGATTGCGGGTCAAGAGAGAGCCCGCAATGACAAGAACACTTTGGAGACACGAAAATGACGTCACGCCGCATCTTCCTCGCGATTGGCGCGTCCCTGCTGGCGCTGGCCGGCTGCGCCACGGGACCATCTTCGCAGGAAACGCCGCCGATCGTCTTCGTCCACGGTGATGGCGTCAACGCAGCGACGTGGCAAACCACACTGTGGCGTTTTGAATCGAATGGCTGGCCGCGCCAACGGCTGCTTGCGATCGACTTGCCTTATCCCCAAGCCCGGGGCGATGACGCGGTGCCGCAACCCGGTCGCACCTCCAGCGCGGAACACATGGCGTTCCTGAAGTCTGAAGTCGACAAGTTTTTGAGCGCCACGGGTGCCAGGCAAGTGGTGCTGGTGGGCAACTCGCGCGGTGGCAAGGCGATCCGCAACTATGTCTACAACGGCGGTGGGCAACAAACAGTGAGCCACGCCATTTTGGGCGGCACGCCCAATCACGGGGTGTGGGCAGTACCGATTCAGGGTTTGCCCGACGGCAACGAGTTCGCCGGCCACGGGCCTTTCCTCAAGGCATTGAATCAACCGAAGAACGCCGCCGGCGACGAAGTGACGGGTCCTGTGAAATGGCTGACGATCCGCTCCGACAACAACGACAAATTCGCGCAGCCGGACGGCTTTTGGATCGGCAAGCGAGGTGTGGCCACGGGTGTGACGGCCACCGGTCCGGAACTCAAGGGGGCCACCAATGTCGTCATCCCGCGAATCGACCATCGCGAGACCTCTTATGGCCCCGCGGCTTTCGCGGCCACCTACCGCTTCATCACCGGACGCGAGCCGGCGACGACGGAAGTCGCGCCGGAGACGCGCGTGGTGCTGAGCGGCAAAATTGCGGGCCTCGGGCTGTCCTCGGTCGATCCTGCCTCCGGGAATTTCAGCAACAACCTGCCGCTACCCGGTGCGCAGCTGGACATTTTCACCATCGATCCGATTACGGGCGAGCGGCGCGGCAGCGCCGTACACAGCCAGATGGTCGGCGCCAACGGGCAGTGGGGGCCGCTCACCATACCAGCCGATACGCGCCTTGAATTCGTGGTCACCGCGCCCGGGTACGCGACGACTCACATCTACCGCAGCCCCTTCCCGCGATCCAGCAGCATCGTGGACCTGCGGCCCAGGCGCATCGCGGACGGGGACAAGAACGCACCGGCCATCGTCACGATGCACAGGCCCCGCGGCTACCTCGATCCCGCACGGGACAAGATGGCCATCGACGGCCAATCGCCGCCTCCAGGGGCCGTGCTCGGGGCCGGTGTGGACAGCTCCACCATCAAGCCGACCGGGCTGCCGCGCGCCGTCGTGGCTGAGTTCAACGGCGAGCGGGTCGTCGGGCGCAGCTGGCCGGCGTCGCAGAACCGGATCTCGATCCTGGAAATCACGTATTGAGTGGAGCCAGGTAGCCAGCCCGTCACGCGCGGCTGACGCGTCAGGCGTGTAGCCGCGACGACTTCGGCAGGTGCGCCATCAGAAATTCCATCTGGTCCGCCAGGATGCGGCGGTTGCGCAGAATAAAGTCTTCCCACAGGCTGGGGATGTAAGGCGCGTACAACAGCGGCATGCGCGCCTGTTCCGGCGTGCGGTTGCTCTTGCGGTGGTTGCACGCGCGGCAGGCCGTCACCACATTCATCCAGTGATCCCGGCCGTTCTGCGCGAACGGGATGATGTGTTCCCGGGTCAGCTCTTCTTCGTGGAAATCGTCGCCGCAGTAGGCGCAGACGTTGCGGTCGCGGGCGAACAGCTTGCTGTTGGTGAGGCCAGGCTTCAGGTCGAAGGGATTGATGTTGGGCACGCCCTTGGTGCCGATGATGCTGCTCACGGCGATCTGCGACTGCTCGCCCGTCATGGCGTTGTGGCCGCCGCGAAACAACGCCACCTGCGCGCCCACTTCCCAGCGCACCTCGTCGGCGGCGTAGTGCAGCACGGCCTGCTCCAGTGAAATCCACGACTGGGGCAGTCCTTGGGCGGACAGCTTCAACACCTTCAAAACACGACTCCTTCGTTTGCCAGGAAACCACGCAGAGGTCAGGTCCAGCGCCCAGCGGCGCTGTACAGCACAATATACCCTGTTTTCGTGACCCGCTGCCACTGGGAAATGGCCTCCAGTTGCTTGGCTGGCGGGCACGAGGTGCTATCAAAAAGATACCGGACCGGCGATGCAGATCTTCAGAGGCTTCCACCACCCGGGGATCGCCGCCGCCTGCGCGCTGACCATTGGCAACTTCGATGGCGTTCACCGCGGGCACCAGGCGATGCTCGCGCTGCTGAACAACGAGGCGCGGCATCGCGGCGTGCCCAGCTGCGTCCTCACCTTCGAGCCGCATCCGCGCGACTACTTCGCAGCACTCGCGCGCAAGCCGGAGCTGGCTCCCGCCCGCATTGCGACGCTGCGCGACAAACTGACCGAACTCGCACGCTGCGGGGTGGACCAGTGCGTGGTGCTTCCGTTCGATGCACGGCTGTCGTCCCAAGTTCCTGACGCCTTCGTCGACAACGTTCTGGTGCGCGGCCTGGGTGCAAGGTACGTTCTGGTTGGCGACGACTTCCGCTTTGGCGCCAAACGCGCCGGCGACTACGCCTTTCTGGATGCTGCGGGCACCGAGAGAGGCTTCGACGTGGCCCGCATGAACAGCTATGAAGTTCACGGGCTGCGGGTTTCCAGCTCCGCCGTGCGCGATGCGCTTGCACGGGGCGACATGGATCGCGTTGCCGCCTTGCTCGGCCGGCACTACAGCATTAGCGGCCATGTGGTGCATGGCCGCAAGCTCGGCCGCGAACTCGGCTTCAAGACGCTGAACCTGCGCTTTTCTCATTGGAAACCGGCCGCGAGCGGTATTTTCGCGGTGCGGGTCCACGGGTTGGACGGTGGACCCCTGACCGGCGTTGCGAACCTGGGAATCAGACCTTCATTGGACCCCAACGATGTCAATGGCGGGCGCGTGTTGCTGGAAACGCATTGCCTGGAATGGCCCAGCGGCATGGGCCCGGAAGAGGGCTACGGTAAAATCATCCGCGTGGAACTGCTGCATAAACTGCACGACGAGCTGAAGTACGACGGTCTGGACGCCTTGACCCAAGGCATCCGCAAGGACTGCGAGGACGCTCGCGCGTTTTTCGGGTCCACGCGGCGCCAGACGACGCGCGATCGAATTTAACGGTCTTGTCATTGCGGACCCCGGATCAGGTCCGGGGCAGGCTCTGATCCGCAATCCATCGCTCGCGCTCAAAAACCTGGATTCCGGGTCAAGCCCGGAATGACAACCGCAAGGCATTGCCATGACCGACAAGACTACAGACAAGATCGACTACCGCGCCACGCTGAATCTGCCCGATACACCTTTCCCCATGCGCGGCGACCTGCCCAGGCGCGAGCCGGGCTGGGTCAAGGAGTGGGAAGACCAAGGTCTCTACAAGAAGCTGCGCGCCGCCCGCTGCGGGCACGAAAAGTTCGTGTTGCACGACGGCCCACCCTACGCCAACGGCCAGATCCACATGGGCCATGCGGTCAACAAGATCCTCAAGGACATGATCGTCAAGGCGCGGCAACTCAAGGGACTGGATGCCGCCTACATCCCGGGTTGGGATTGTCACGGCCTGCCGATCGAGAACGCGATCGAGAAGAAGCATGGGCGCAACCTGCCGCGCGACGAGATGCAGGCCAGGAGCCGCGCCTTCGCCACTGAGCAAATCGGCATCCAGATGACGGAGTTCAAGCGGCTGGGCGTGCTGGGCGACTGGGACCATCCGTACCGCACGATGGACTTCGTCAACGAGGCCGAGGAAATCCGCGCCTTCAAGCGCGTCGTGGAGCGCGGTTTTGTTTACCGCGGATTGAAGCCGGTGTACTGGTGCTTCGATTGCGGCTCCTCGCTGGCGGAGTTCGAGATCGAGTACGCGGACAAGAAGTCGCAGACGTTGGATGTGGGGTTCAAGGCGGATGCGCCGGAGAAGGTGCTGGCGGCTTTTGGCTTGCCCCCACCCCGACCCTCCCCCAAAGGGGGAGGGAGCAGTTCAATTGGAAGTTCACTCCCTCCCCCTCCGGGGGAGGGCGGGGGTGGGGGCACACCCTCCCGGCCCATCTTCCGTGGGGGCACGCCCGCCAAACCCATCTTCGCCGTCATCTGGACCACCACCGCCTGGACGATCCCCGCCAACCAGGCGCTGAACCTCAATCCCGAACTGGATTACTCGCTCGTCGACACGGAGCGCGGTCTGCTGATGCTGGCCGCTTCGCTGGTCGGAAAGTGCATGGAGCGCTACAAGCTCACGGGCACGGTGCTGGCCACGGTCAAGGGCGACAAACTCGAGGGGCTGAATTTCCAGCATCCGTTGTATGACGTGGACCCGGGCTATCGGCGCCTGGCGCCGGTGTACCTGGCCGACTACGCCACGGCCGAGGACGGGACCGGCATCGTCCACTCCTCGCCCGCTTATGGCATCGACGACTTCAACTCCTGCGTGGCCCACGGCCTGGCCTATGACGACATCCTCAACCCGGTGCAAGGCAACGGCGCGTACGCGCCAGACTTTCCGCTGTTCGGCGGACTGAACATCTGGAAGGCGGTGCCGCGCATCATCGAGGTGCTGGGCGAATCGGACCGGCTTTTCGCCACCGAGAACATCGTCCACAGCTACCCGCACTGCTGGCGCCACAAGAGCCCGGTGATCTATCGCGCCGCCGCGCAGTGGTTTGTGCGGATGGACGAAGGCCAAGGGGTGTTCACCAAGGACAAGGCGCCCAAGACTCTGCGCCAGATGGCGCTTGAAGCCATCGATGAAACCAGCTTCTTCCCGGAAAACGGCAAGGCCCGGCTGCGCGACATGATCGCCGGCCGGCCCGACTGGTGCATCAGCCGGCAGCGCAGCTGGGGCGTGCCACTGCCCTTCTTCCTGCACAAGGATTCCGGCGAGCTGCACCCACGGACCATGGAGATCCTGGACCTGGCCGCGGCCATGGTGGAGCAAGGCGGCATCGAGGCGTGGAGCAAGGCGACGCCGGAATCGATCATCGGCGCGGAAGATGCCAGGCTCTATACCAAGAGCACTGACATCCTCGAGGTCTGGTTCGACTCCGGCACCACCCACACCACGGTGCTCAAGCGCTCGCATGCGGGAGCGGGCCATGAAAGCGGTCCCGAAGCCGACCTGTACCTGGAAGGGCACGACCAGCATCGCGGCTGGT
Organism: Ramlibacter sp.; assembly: GCA_046599015.1. Taxonomy (GTDB): domain Bacteria; phylum Pseudomonadota; class Gammaproteobacteria; order Burkholderiales; family Burkholderiaceae_C; genus Ramlibacter. The sequence continues at coordinate 6,793 of JBKJHN010000195.1, read as the reverse complement.
TCCATTCTTCGCTGTTGACGGCGTGCGCGATGTATGGGCGCGCGCCCTACCGCGGCCTGCTCACCCACGGCTTCACGGTCGACAGCCAGGGTCGCAAGATGAGCAAGTCGCAGGGCAACGGCGTGGATCCGCAGGAAACCACGAAGAAGTTGGGGGCCGAGATCATCCGCCTGTGGGTGGCGGCATCCGACTATTCCGGCGATATCGCCGGCGACGACAAGATCCTGGCCCGCGTGGTCGATGCCTACCGGCGCATCCGCAATACGCTGCGCTTTCTGCTGGCCAACATCAGCGACTTCGATCCGGCCCGTGACGCGGTGCCGCTCGCGGAGATGCTGGAGATCGACCGCTACGCCTTGTCGCGTGCCGCGCTGTTTCAGGCCGAGGTGCTCGCGCACTACGAAGTCTACGAGTTCCACCCGGTGGTTGCGAAGCTGCAGGTGTATTGCTCGGAAGATCTCGGCGCCTTCTACCTGGACATACTGAAAGACCGCCTGTACACCACGGCGCCCAAGTCGCTGGCCCGGCGCAGTGCGCAGACCGCGCTGTGGAACATCACCCACGCCATGCTGCGGTGGATGGCGCCATTCCTCAGTTTCACGGCGGAGGAAGCCTGGAAATTGTTTGGCGATTCAGAATCGATCTTTTTTGAAACCTATGCCGAGATCGGTGCGCCCGATGCCGCGTTGCTGGATAAATGGACGCGGATCCGCGCCGCGCGTGAACTGGTCAACAAGGCAATTGAATCGTTGCGCGAAGCGGGCAAGGTCGGCTCGTCGCTGCAGGCCAATGCGCAACTCACCGTGCCGATGAACACTCACGCGGAACTGTGGGAGGCGCTGGCGAGCCTCGGCGACGATCTCAAGTTCGTCTTCATCACGTCCGTGATGGCCGTCGTTGCGGGCGACGCGATGGCCGTGAAGGTCACGCCTTCTGAAGGCATCAAGTGCGATCGCTGCTGGCACTGGCGCCATGACGTAGGCCAGGATCCCGCCCATCCGACGATCTGCGGGCGCTGCACCACCAACCTCTTTGGTGCCGGCGAAAACCGGATGTACGCCTGATGTCTCGCAAGGTCACCGGCAGTTGGCTGCCCTGGCTAAGCCTGTCGTTGGCGATCTTGATCGCCGACCAGTTCACCAAGGTGCTCATCCTGGGGTACTACCGGCTGGGAGATGCGACTTACGTCACCAGCTTCTTCAACGTTGTGCGAGCGCACAACACCGGCGCCGCGTTCTCGTTCCTGGCCGGCGCTTCCGGCTGGCAGCGCTGGTTTTTCACCGCCATCGGTGTCGTAGCCGCGATCTTTATTGTGTGGATGCTGCGTTCGCACGCCGGCCAGAAGCTGTTCTCTTTCTCGCTCGCCTGCATCCTCGGCGGTGCGGTCGGCAACGTGGTGGACCGGGTGGTGCATGGGTATGTGATTGACTTCGTCCAGGTGCATTGGCGAGGCTGGTACTTCCCGGCGTTCAACGTGGCCGACAGCGCCATCACCGTCGGCGCGGTCTGCCTGATTCTTGACGAGTTGCGTCGCGTGCGCAGGACAACTTAGCCTTATTCTGTTGCTTGGTTCCATTGTTGCGCCGCGTCAAGGCGTATAGTTGAATCGTAGCAATGAAGCATTTGTTGAACCTTCTGGCGGCCATCGCGCTGCTGGTCTGGGGAACCCATCTCGTTCGAACCGGCGTCCTGCGGGTGTTCGGCGCCAATCTGCGCAACGTGCTGTCGCAAAGCATGGCAAACCGTTGGGCAGCCCTCATCTCCGGCCTGGGCGTCACCGCGCTGGTGCAGTCCAGCACGGCTACCGCGCTGATCATCTCCTCCTTCGTCGGGCAGGGCCTGGTCTCACTCCCGATGGCGCTGGCAGTGATGCTGGGCGCGGACGTGGGCACCAGCCTGATGGCGGTGGTGCTCTCGTTCGACCTGTCCTGGCTGTCGCCACTGTTCATCTTCGTCGGCGTGGTTCTGTTCCTGTCTGCCCAGTCGCATCCGATCGGCCGCGTTGGCCGCATCCTGATCGGCCTGGGCCTGATGTTGCTCGCGTTGCGACTGGTCGCCGCGTCGACCGAAATCATGACGCAGTCGGTTGCCGTGAAGGCGCTGATCGGCTCGATCTCGAGCGACCTGCTGCTGGAGATCACCGTCGGCTGCTTCCTTGCGCTGATCGCCTATTCCAGTCTGGCTATCGTGCTGCTCACCGCCACCATGGCCGCGTCGGGCCTGATCCCACTGGAGCCCGCCCTGGGCTTGGTACTGGGCGCTAACCTGGGTAGCGGTCTGCTGGCCGTGTTGACCACGGCCAAGTCGGCTATCGAAGTGCGGCAGGTTCCGCTGGGCAACTTTGTGTTCAAGGCGCTCGGCGTCCTGATTGCCGCACCGTTGGTCGGGCTGTGGCTGCGCGCCGTACGCCCGTATGTGCACGACCCGGCCACCGCGGTGGTGCTGTTCCATCTCAGTTTCAACCTCGTTGTCGCCGTGCTGTTCGTCGGGCTTACGCAGGTGGTTGCGCGCTGGGTCCGTCAATGGCTGCCCAAACCTGACCGCAGCATGGTGGCCGGACGGCCCCATCACCTCGACCCATCGGCGCTCGCCACCCCCTCGCTCGCGATCTCCTGCGCGGCACGTGAGGCGCTCCACCAGGCCGACATCGTTGAAACCATGATGGTCGGGATGCTGACTGTCATCAAGAACAACGATCTGAAACTGGCGGAGGACTTGCGCAAGCTCGATGACAGCGTCGACGAACTTTATTCGGCCACCAAGTACTACCTGACCAAGATCTCGCGCGAGGCATTGGGCGAAGAAGAAAGCCGGCGCTGGACCGACATCATCAGCTTCACCATCAACATGGAGCAGATCGGCGACATCGTCGAGAGGATCCTGATCGACATCGAAGACAAGAAGATCAAGAAGGGCCGCAGCTTCTCCGACGCCGGCATGGCGGAAATCTGCGAGCTGCACGCGCGGCTGATCGACAATCTGCGGCTGGGCATGAGCGTGTTTCTCAACGGCTCGGTGCGCGACGCGCAAAAGCTGCTCGAGGAAAAAGCCCGCTTTCGGGACCTGGAGCGCGCATACGCCTCCAGCCACCTTACCCGTTTGAGCGGCAACACGATGCAGAGCATCGAAACCAGCTCCCTGCACATCGACCTGATCAGCGACCTGAAGCGCATCAATTCGCACATCTGCTCGATCGCCTACCCGATCCTGGACTCCGCCGGCGCATTGGCCCCGCGGCAGCAAATGCTGCCCTTGGGCGCGCCCAGCACCCACGGCCCTAACGTTTCCCGGGCTCGGCCTTGACGTGTTCCCTCACGCAGTAATCCACCAGCCACGGCGCGCACGGGAATGCGCCTACACACCGGCTTGCACCAGGACCAGCGCCGCTTCCGTGGTGAACTCGTCGGCCCGCAGCAGGCTGAAGAGTTGCGCAGGCTCCATCAAGCGGAATTGCGCGACCTCGCCATCCTGGTTGACCGGCGCCACGCCCGTTGGAACCACGCAGCGGTACCACTGAACCTGCTCCACGACATAACCGCTGCGACCTTCGCTGGTCGGCCGTCGTATCACCACGGCGCCGCCATGCCGCAGCTGCTGCAATTGCTCCAGCTTCAGGCCGGCCTCTTCCCAGGTTTCGCGCTCCAGAGCCTGCTCCAAGGTGTCGGCCGCGGGGATCATTCCCCCCATGAGGGTGTCCCACAGACCCGGGTCATTCGGCTTCGTCAGCGAACGTTGCTGCACCCAGTGCCGGCCATCTGGCGCGCAGCCGGCGAGGTGCACCGCGAAAGTAGTGATACCGAGCGGCCGCACCACGGCGCGTTCAACCGTTCCGAGCGTGCGCCCTCGTTCGTCCGTCACGGCGAGCTGTTCGTCGCGCCACGCATGGGCGGCGCCAGAGTCCCGCAGGGCTTGCGCCAGTTCGGCCAGGCCGGATGTCAGCTCGCCATTGACGAGCCAGCCGTCATCTGGCCCTCGGCGCGCCGGCCGGACCAGGCCGCGCCCGCCCACCGCCGCCGCAGGCAGCGTCTCGTGAAAGAAATCGGGCTCGACCGAGCCGATGCGGGCATCGGTCGTCCACAGAGGCACCCGGGGCTTGCGCGGCGGCTGGTGGGCCCGCGCGTTGAGCGCAGCCAGCCAGCGTGCGTCGAGGCGCGGCCCGCTCACAGGGTGAGGATGGTGCAACCGGTAGTCTTGCGGGCCTCAAGATCGCGATGCGCCTGCTGCACCTGCTCCAGCGGATAGCGCTGGTCGATGCGGATCTTGACCTTGCCGCTGGTCACCGCGTCGAACAGATCGTCCGCCATCTCCTGCGTGGCTTCGCGGGTCGCGATGTGCGTGAACAGAGTCTGCCGCGTCACGTACAAGGAACCTTTCGCCCCCAGCATGGCGGGCGCGAACGGCGGAACCGGGCCCGATGCGGACCCGAAGCTGGCCATCAACCCGAACGGCCGGAGACAGTCGAGCGACTTGTCCCAGGTGTCCTTGCCGACCGAGTCGTACACCACCTTCACGCCCTTGCCGCCGGTGATCTCCTTGACGCGGGCCAGGAAGTCCTCCTTGGCGTAATTGATGACGTGCGCGGCGCCATGCTCCTTGGCCAGCGCGCATTTGGCATCCGAGCCGGCCGTGCCGATGAGTTGCAGCCCCATCGCGCGCGCCCATTGGCAGGCAATCAGTCCCACACCGCCGGCCGCCGCGTGAAACAGCACGAAGTCGCCCTGCTTCAATCCGGCTTGCGGCTGCGTTCTCTTGAGCAGGTATTGCGCCGTCAAGCCCTTGAGCATCATCGCCGCGCCGGTCTCGAAGTCGATTGCATCCGGCAGTTTGCAGACGGTCTTGGCCGGCATCACTCTTACTTCGCAGTAGCTGCCGGGCGGCTGGCTGGCATAGGCGGCCCGGTCGCCTGCCTTCAAATGAGTGACGCCCTGACCGACGGCCTCGACGACACCTGCCGCTTCCATGCCCAGCGTTGCCGGCATCGGCAGCGGGTAAAGCCCGGTGCGGTGATAGACGTCGATGAAGTTCAGCCCCACCGCATGGTGACGGATGCGAATTTCACCGGGGCCTGGATCGCCCGCCCCGACGTCAGCGATCTTCAACTGTTCCGGGCCGCCGGGCTGACTGATCTGCACTGCTCTGCTCATATAGTTTTCCTTGGAAACGTAAGCGTCGAATGCTGCCATGAATTTGCCAGCCTTGCCCGACCGGCACTCCACCTTAACCCGATACAGTGCGACTGCTCGCCATGCATCAACGCCTGAACCTTGCGACCGCCGCCCTGCTCGTCATCCCGCCGCTGCTCTGGGCCGGCAATGCAGTGGTAGGGCGACTGGTCGATGGTCTGGTGCCGCCGGTCACGCTCAACTTCCTGCGCTGGACGGGTGCGTTCGTGCTGCTGCTGCCTTTGGCCGGTTGGGTGCTTCAGCGGGGCAGCGGGCTGTGGTCGCACTGGCGGCGCTACGCCGTGCTGGGCTTGCTGGGTGTGGGGTGCTACAACGCGCTTCAATACCTGGCGCTGAAGACCTCCACGCCACTGAACGTCACGCTGGTTGCAGCCAGCACACCGGTGTGGATGCTGGGCATTGGCGCGCTGTTCTTCGGGCAGCGCGTCACGCGCCACCAGTTGACGGGCGCGGTGCTGTCCATCGCCGGCGTGCTGGTGGTCCTCAGCCGGGGCGACTGGCGCCTGCTGCTGCAGTTGCGTTTGGTGCCTGGCGATTTCTACGTACTGCTGGCCACTGTCGCCTGGGCGTTCTACAGCTGGCTGTTGACACGTCCTGGCGACGCGCCACGGATCCGGGCCGATTGGGCGGCTTTTCTGATGGCGCAGATGGTGATGGGGCTGGGTTGGTCGGGGCTGTTCGCGGCGGGCGAATGGGCCACCGGCGACAACCACATCGAGTGGGGCTGGCCGCTGGCCGCCGCGCTCGCGTACGTCGCCATCGGCCCCTCCATCCTGGCTTACCGATCCTGGGGCATCGGCGTGAACCGCGTCGGACCCACCATCGCCGGCTTCTTTGCCAATCTCACACCGTTGTTCGCGGCGTTGATGTCAGCGGCTTTCCTGCGTGAGCTGCCGCACGTGAATCACGCGTTAGCGTTTGTGCTGATTGTCGGAGGAATCGTTGTGTCGTCGCGGCGGTAGGCTCTTGCACTTCTTTCTTTGAGAGAGGATGGGGACGGGGCAGTGTCTTACTCCCTCTCCCTCTGGGAGAGGACGGGGGTGAGGGCGCCAGCGCCTCGCGAAGAATGAGACAGCTTGCATAGTCCGCGCGCGGTAAATCCAGGGCCGGCCAGTCCGCGTCGCATCGGGCAAGGCGGTCATGTGCTGTCGCACACGACGTCCCTGTTTTTGCTCGATCTCGTGGCCCGTCGTGAAACTCTCTTCGCGCCCTGAGGCCGCTCCGTTCAAACAGTCACGACGAGCCAGAACACGTGGCGCGCAAGCGCGCGGCCACGAGATCGAGCAAAAACAGGCTTGCCTCGCATAACGATGCGCCACGGCCTGCCCAGCCCCGGCTTTGCGGGTATGGCGGTCAACTTTCGTGCGATCTTGGGCTGCACAAGGCGCTACCCCCCATGGTTGGCCGTCAATGCCCGGATGAAATGCAAGTACTCTCGATGGATGCCGATTCAAAGAGCCGCGACGTTAACGCCGCCGAGCGCCGGGTGCGCTTGGACAACTGGATGCGGGCAGAAAGTTGCCAGCCACTGCTGACAGAGGCGCAGAAGAATAATTTGCGCGGTGGCTACGCGGCGGAAGAGCAAGCGCGCGAAGGGGCTGCCATCGCCC
>JBKJHN010000150.1:0-21478 GCA_046599015.1 Ramlibacter sp. | reverse complement strand
CGATTGCGCGAGCCCTTGATCAGGGCAATGCCACCAACCTCATAACTCGTTCCCTCGCAGGGCGCAGCCGAATAAACCGGAAATTTGTTGGTCAGCCGCTCGTTGTCGAAGCCGAAGATAAAGCTGACGCCGATTCCCACCTCGCCCTTGGCGACGCTGCGGGCCTGGGCGGTGCCGCTGCGGGTGTACTGGGTGACGTTGCGATGCAGCTTCTTGAGGTAGTCGAAGGCCTCGTCCTCGCCCATCAGCTGCACGAGGCCCGCTACGATGGTGTACGCGGTGCCGCTGGAGGCCGGATGTGAAGTTTCGATCTCGCCTTTGTAGCGCGGATCGAGCAGGTCCTTCCAGCACTTGGGGGCGGGCAGCTTCTTTTTCTTCAGCACCTCCTCATTCCAGCCAAAGCCGATGGCGCTGGTGTAGAAGCCGCCGACGTAGTTCTGGCTCATGGCGTACTGGCGCACGGCCCAGCCATGCAGATCCCCGAGGTAGTCCGGCCGGTACGCTTCGAGCAGCCCAACCTCGGCTGCCTGGTAATAGGGGTCTCCGGTTCCGCCCCACCACAAATCGGTCTTGGGGTTGGCGGCCTCGGCCCGCAACTGAGCGAGTGCTTCGCCGGTGGCCTTGCGCGTTTGCAGGACCTTGACCCCAGTGGCCCGCGTGAATTCCTGCGCGGCCAGTTCGCACCAGGATTGATCCGTGCTGCAGATGGCGTTCACGGTACCGGACTGGGCGCTGGCGCCGCACACCACAAAAGCCGCCAGTGCGGCAAAGGCACGAGATTTCATTCGCGATTCACCTTAAAAACGTTCCTGCGGCGCGAGATAGCGCCAGCGGCCCACCGGCAATTGTCCCAGCAGCACCCGCCCGATGCGGATGCGTTTGAGGCCGACCACCTTCAACCCCACCTGTTCGCACATGCGGCGGATCTGCCTTTTCTTGCCCTCGGTGAGCACGAAGCGCAACTGCTCGGGGTTCTGCCATTCCACCTGCGCCGGCTTGAGAGCTTGACCGTCCAGGCTCAAGCCATGACGCAGCCGCGCCAGGTGAGCGGGAGGGAAAGCCGCCTGAACGTCGACAGCCGCGTCGCCGTAATTCACCCGCACCAGGTATTCCTTTTCCATGCCGCTTTCCTCGCCGATCAACTGACGCGCGACCCGGCCGTCCTGCGTCAGCACCAGCAACCCCGTCGAGTCGATATCCAGGCGCCCGGCCGGAGCCAGCCCGCGCAGCTGTTGCGCCGAGAAGCGCACTCGCCAAGCATCGCCGTTCCAGCGATTGCGCTCCTGCACCAACACCACCGCCGGTTCGTGCCCGTCCTCGGCCTGCCCGCTGACATACCCGATCGGCTTGTTCAACAGGATCGTGACTTGCTGCTGTTGCTGGCTGCGGGCCTTTGGGTCGACCTCGATGCGCGCATCGGAAGCGACCTGCATGCCCATCGGAGCGACCTGTCCGTCGACACGCACCCAGCCCTGGGCGATCCAGTCGTCGGCTTCGCGCCGCGAGCACAGGCCAAGTTCGGCCATGCGCTTGTTCAGGCGAGTCGTGGCCGCGGCGGGCAGGTCGGTCATCGGCCTATGCTACCCGGGCGAACACCTGCGAACGCAGCGCTTCCAGGTTCAGGATGCGGACCCCGCCGTACTCCACCCGGATCGTGGCCTGGGCTTCCAGCGCCGTCAGCGCCTCGTTGACTCGCTGGCGCGAGAGCCCCACCAGATACGCCAGTTCCTGCTGCGTGATGCGCAGGACCTCGCCCACGCCGGGGTACAGCACCGGGTTGAACAGGGCGGCCAGGCTGCGCGCGACCCGCACGTCCGGGTTGTTCATGCGGTCGATCTCGCGCGCCGCGATGAATTGCGCCAGCCGCTCATTGAGCTGGTCCATGACGAAGCGGTTGAAACCGAGCGAGTGATCGAGCAGCCAGTGAAAGGTATCGACCGGCAGCCCGGCGACCACGCTCTTTCGCAGCGCCTGAATGTTGTAGCGATAGGCTTCGCGCTTCAGCGCAGTGCCTTCGCCGAACCATCCGCCTGGCGGCACGCCAGTGAAAGTCATGGTCTGACCATGTTCGTTGTCGCTGCTCATCTTGAGCAGGCCCTCGATCACCCCGAACCAGTAGGTCACCGGACGCCCGACGCGGCAGAGATAGTCACCCGGCTGGGCGTTGGCGACGCTGATCTGCGAAGTCACGCGCTGATACTGGTCCCTTTGCAAGACTCTCAGCCATGGAATCCCCGCGAGCTCAGCCTTGGTGGGCTCGCGCCGGCGCTGGTGGAGGGACAGCGGTTGGGTCATGGGCAGGAAATTCTGGGTGGCTTGACGAGGCAGATCAAGGGCAGGGCACGTCCTATCAGGATATACCCTAAGAATGTCGTCGTAAAGACAACTTGACGTCAAAGCGAGTCCTAGCATCCGCGCAGATCAACGGTCAGCACGTTTCGACGGCACAAGGAAATCGAATGGAAAGCACGTTCCCGCGGCTGCTGCTTCAGCACGCAGCACAGCGCCCCGCTCATGCAGCGATGCGCGAAAAGGAATACGGCATCTGGCAGACTCGCACCTGGGCCTCGATGGCCGAACTGGTGGGCCTGGTGGCTTGTGGCTTGCACGCTGCCGGGCTTCGCGCCGGAGAGCACATGGTGGTGGTCGGCTCCAATCGCCCGCGGCTCTACGCCACCATGCTGGCGGCGCAGTCGCTGGGCGCCGTTCCGATTCCGCTGTACCAGGACGCAGTGGGGGCCGAATGCGTGTTCCCGATCAACAATGCCGAAGTTCGTTTCGCGTTCGCCGAGGACCAGGAGCAAGTCGACAAGCTGCTGGAAGTGCGCGAACAATGCCCCCAGCTGTGCGCCATCTATTACGACGACCCGCGCGGCCTGCGCAAGTACGAGGAAGCCGGACTGCAATCGCTCGATGCGCTGGTGGAAGCCGGCCGGTCCTTCGCGCAACAAAATCCGACCTTCTTCTCAACCGAAGTCGAAAAGGCCCGCCCTGACGACGTCGCCGCGATGTTCTTCACGTCCGGCACCACCGGAAACCCCAAGGGCGTGGTGCACACGCACCGCTCCCTGCTCGATCGCGCGTGGGCTGGCGCCCAGTTCGACAAACTGACGCACCGCGAAGAAGTATTGGCATACCTGCCGCCGGCGTGGATCGGCCAGAACATCTTCAGCTATGCGCAATGGCTGGCTTGCGGCTATGTCGTCAACTGCCCGGAGTCGGCCAACACGGTCACCATCGACCTTAAGGAGATCGGTCCGACTTATTACTTCGCGCCGCCCCGGGTCTTCGAGGGCCTGCTGACCACCGTGATGATTCGCATGGAGGATGCTGGCTGGTTGAAGCGCAAGCTGTTCGATCGCTTCATGAATGTGGCGCGGCGCGTGGGCCCGGCGCTGATGGACCACAAGCCGGTGGGCGCACTCGACCGTTTGATGTACGGCTTGGGCAATGCAATGGTGTATGGGCCGCTGCGCAACAACCTGGGCTTTTCGCGGGTGCGCGTGGCCTATACCGCGGGCGAGGCGATCGGGCCGGACCTGTTCACCTTCTACCGTTCGATCGGCATCAACCTGAAGCAGCTTTACGGCTCGACCGAGACCGCCGTGTTCGTGTGCCTGCAGCCCGACGACCAGGCCAAGGCAGATACCGTGGGTGTGCCCATTGCGGGGGTGGAGATCAAGGTGGCCGACAACGGCGAGATCCTGGTGCGCTCGCCCGGCCTGCTCAAGGAGTACTACAAGAATCCCCAGGCCACCGCCGAAGTGTTGACGGCCGACGGCTGGTACCACACCAGCGACGCCGGCTTCCTGGACGCGCAGGGCCACCTGAAGATCATCGACCGCGTCAAGGACGTCGGGCGGATCAAGGGCGGCGCCAACGACGGCGCGATGTTCGCGCCCAAGTACGTCGAGAACAAGCTGAAGTTCTTTCCCTACATCAAGGAAGTGGTGGCTTACGGCGACGGGCGCGAACTGGTGTGCGTGATGATCAACATCGACTTCGACGCCGTCGGCAACTGGGCCGAGCGGCGCAACCTGCCCTACGCCGGCTACACCGACCTGGCGCAGAAGACCGAGGTCTACCAGCTCATCAAGGATTGCGTGGAGAAAGTCAACGCCGATCTCGCCGCCGATGAATTGCTGGCAGGCTCGCAGATCAGCCGCTTCCTCGTCCTGCACAAGGAACTGGACGCGGACGACGGCGAGCTGACCCGGACCAACAAGGTGCGGCGCGGCTTCATCGCCGACAAGTACTCCGTCCTGGTCGATGCGCTGTACAGCGGCAAGAGCGAGCAGTACATCGAAACCCAGGTGAAGTTCGAAGACGGCAGGACGGGCAGCGTCAGCGCCACGTTGCGCCTTTTGGATACCAAACTCTTTGCACCTGTAAAGGCCGCGGCATGAGCACCATCACCTTGCGCGCCGACCCTGCCAAAGCCCTCGCGGGCGACGCGTCGGCCCGGCTGGTCGAGCAGACCAGCGCCAACCAGTCCATAGCGCCGGCCCGCAAGACCGGCGAGGTCATCCTCAACGTGGAGAACATCTCGCTGGCTTTCGGCGGGGTGAAGGCGCTGTCCGATATCTCCTTCAACGTCAGGGAGCACGAGATCCGCGCCATCATCGGCCCCAACGGCGCCGGCAAGAGCTCGATGCTCAATTGCATCAACGGCGTATACCAGCCGCAGCAAGGCTCGATCACATTCCGCGGCAAGACCTTCAAGCACATGAACAGCCACGAGGTGGCGGTGATGGGCGTCGCCCGCACGTTCCAGAACCTGGCGCTGTTCAAGGGCATGAGCGTGCTGGACAACATCATGACCGGGCGCAACCTGCGCATCAAGAGCAACCTGTTCCTGCAGGCGCTGCGGATCGGCCCGGCCGAACGCGAGGAAATCCGCCACCGCGAGTTCGTCGAGCACATCATCGACTTCCTGGAAATCCAGGCCTTTCGCAAGACGCCGGTAGGCCAGCTGCCTTACGGGCTGCAAAAGCGGGTGGACCTGGGGCGAGCGCTGGCGATGGAGCCGCAGGTGCTGCTGCTGGACGAGCCGATGGCCGGCATGAACGTGGAAGAAAAGCAGGACATGTGCCGCTTCGTGCTGGACGTAAACGACGAGTTCGGCACCACCGTGGTGCTGATCGAACACGACATGGGCGTGGTGATGGACATCAGCGATCGGGTCGTGGTGCTCGATTACGGCAAGAAGATCGGCGACGGCACGCCCGAGGAAGTGCGCAACAACCCCGACGTGATCAAGGCGTACCTCGGTACGTCCGAATAGGGCACACACATCATGGGATTCTTCCTCGAAACCGTACTCGGCGGCCTGATGGCCGGCATGCTCTATTCGCTGGTGGCGCTCGGCTTCGTGCTGATCTTCAAGGCTTCGGGTGTGTTCAACTTCGCCCAGGGCGCGATGGTGCTGTTCGCGGCGCTGGCGATGGCGCGGTTTGCCGAATGGCTGCCCAAATGGACAGGGATCGACAACCTGGTGGTGGCAACCATCGGTGCGTTCGTGCTCGCCGGCGCCGTGATGTTCGTGATGGCCTGGCTGATCGAACGGCTGGTGCTGCGCCACCTGGTCAATCAGGAAGGCGCGACGCTGCTGATGGCCACCCTGGGCATCGCCTTCTTCATCGACGGCCTGGGGCAAACCATATTCGGCAGCGACATCTACAAGATCAACATCGGCATGCCCAAGGACCCGGTGATGGCGCTGGAAAGCGTCTTTCCCGGCGGCATCCTGGTCAACAAGGAAGACCTGATCGCCGCCGCCATCGCCGCCGTGCTGGTCTTGTTGCTCAGCCTTTTCTTTCAAAAGACCGGCACGGGCCGCGCGCTGCGGGCCGTCGCGGACGACCACCAGGCCGCGCAGTCCATCGGCATCCCGCTCAATCGCATCTGGGTGATCGTCTGGTGCGTGGCCGGCGTGGTGGCGCTGGTGGCCGGGATGATCTGGGGCAGCAAACTGGGAGTGCAGTTCTCGCTGGCCACGGTCGCGCTGCGCGCGCTGCCGGTGGTGATCCTGGGCGGGTTGACCTCGGTGCCAGGCGCCATTGTCGGAGGTCTGATCATCGGCGTCGGCGAGAAAGTATCCGAGGTCTACCTCGGCCCCTTCGTAGGCGGCGGTATAGAGATCTGGTTCGCCTATGTGCTGGCGTTGCTCTTCCTGCTGGTGCGCCCGCAGGGCCTCTTCGGCGAAAAGATCATTGATCGCGTATGAAATACGCGATCAATGATCCCCTGAAACCTTGTGGGTCAGATCACGATTTGCGCAGCAAATGTGCTCTGACCCCAACTGAATAGACGCGTCATGCTTTACAGAGAAAACGGTCAATTCAAGACGACCTACCGCGGGGACCAGCAGATCTTCCCGATCGCGCAGGACCGGGTGTTCGTCATCGCGGTGCTTCTGTTTGCCTTCCTCGTGGTGCCGGCGATCGCCAGCGACTACATGTTCCGCGCCATCCTGATCCCGTTCCTGATCATGTCGCTGGCCGCGCTCGGGGTGAACATCCTGGTCGGCTACTGCGGCCAGATTTCGCTCGGATCCGGCGCCTTCATGGCGGTGGGCGCTTACGGCGCCTACAACTTCTTCATACGCGTTCCCAACATGCCGCTGGTGCCGGCGCTGATCCTCGGCGGCCTGTGCGCCATGGTGTTCGGCATCCTCTTCGGCCTGCCCAGCCTGCGCGTGAAGGGGCTTTATCTTGCAGTGGCGACGCTGGCCGCGCAGTTCTTTTCCGACTGGATGTTCCTGCGCATCAAGTGGTTCACCAACTACACACCCTCGGGTTCGGTGTCCGTATCGGGGATGCAGGTGCTGGGTTTCCCAATTGAAAGCCCTATCAGCAAGTACCTGCTGTGCCTGGGCGTCCTGGCGGTGATGGGTCTGATGGCGAAAAACCTGGTTCGCAGCGCCATCGGCCGCGAGTGGATGGCGATTCGTGACATGGACGTGGCGGCAGCCGTGATCGGCATCCGCCCGATGTACGCCAAGCTGAGCGCGTTCGCCGTCAGCTCCTTCATCATCGGCGTGGCGGGCGCGCTCTGGGGCTTTGTGTACCTGGGCGCGTGGGAGCCGGCGGCTTTCTCATCGGACATGTCGTTTCGCCTGCTGTTCATGGTGATCATCGGCGGTCTCGGTTCGATCATGGGCAGCTTCTTCGGTGCCGCGTTCATCGTGTTGCTGCCGATCGCGCTCAACCAGTTCCTGCCGGTGTTGCTCGGCTTGTTCGGCATCGAGATCTCGACGGCCGGCATCTCGCACGCCGAGCTGATCATTTTTGGCGCGCTGATCGTGTGGTTCCTGATTGTCGAACCGCATGGCCTCGCAAAGTTGTGGTCGACCGGCAAGCAGAAGCTGCGGTTGTGGCCATTTCCTCATTGAGAACAGTCCTGGCATCAGGCAACCCGGCACCGCAAGTGCCTTCATTAAAGTAGGAGACATCATCATTATGAAATTTCGCAATCTTGCCCTGGCCACCTGCCTGGCCGCCGTGGGGCTCACGGCTTTCGCCCAGCCCAAGGAGCAATTCTTTCCGGCCCTGCCGTATCGCACCGGCCCCTTTGCGCCCAATGGTGTGCCATGGGCCAACGGCTATATCGACTACCTCAAGCTGGTCAACGCACGCGGCGGGATCAATGGCGTGAAGATCATTTTCGAAGAGTGTGAAACCGCTTACGACACGGCGCGTGGGGTCGAGTGCTACGAGCGGCTGAAGGGCAAGCATGGCGGTGCGACCTTGTTCCAGCCGCTGTCCACCGGCATCACCTTCGCGCTGACCGAGAAGGCTCCGGCCGACAAGATTCCGCTGATCACCGCCGGCTATGGCCGCAGTGAAAGCGCCGATGGCGGCGTGTTCAAGTGGAACTTCCCGTTGGCCGGCACTTACTGGATGGCAGCCGACGTGCTGGTGCAGTACATCGGCAAGAAGGAAGGCGGGCTGGACAAGCTCAAGGGCAAGAAGATCACGCTGGTCTACCACGACAGCCCCTATGGCAAGGAGCCGATCCCGCTGCTGCAGGAGCGCAGCAAGATGCATGGCTTCGACTTGCAATTGCTGCCGGTCGCTTCGCCCGGCATCGAGCAGAAGGCCACTTGGCTGCAGATCCGCCAGAACAAACCGGACTACGTGCTGCTGTGGGGCTGGGGCGTGATGAACTCCACGGCCATCAAGGAAGCCCAGGCCACCGGCTACCCGCGCGAGAAGATGTACGGCGTGTGGTGGTCTTCGGCCGAGCCGGATGTCAAGGACGTCGGCGAAGGCGCCAAGGGCTACAACGGCATCACGTTCCAGCATGGCGCCGAGCCGCAATCGGCCGTCGTGAAGGAAATCATGGAGAAAGTGCACGGCAAGGGCCAGGGAACCGGGCCCAAGGACGAAGTCGGCCAGGTGCTGTACATGCGTGGGGCCATAAGCGCGATGCTCGGTGTGGAGGGCGTTCGTTCCGCCCAGGAGCGCTTCGGCAAGGGCAAGTGGATGTCCGGCGAGCAGGCGCGCTGGGGCCTGGAGAACCTGAACCTCACCCAGCCCAAGCTCGACGCACTCGGCTTCAAGGGTGTGATGCGCCCGATCAGCACCTCTTGCATGGATCACCTGGGTGCCAACTGGGCCCGCATCCATACCTGGGACGGCAAGGCATGGAACTTCACTTCCGATTGGCTGCAGGCCGACGACCAGGTGCTCAAGCCCATGGTGAGGGCCACCGCGGACAAGTACGCGGCCGAAAAGAAGCTGACCCGCCGCACGCCGCAGGACTGCCAGTCTTGATCGGCTTCGCCGATCAGACTGGCCTTGCCAGCAATTGACGGCGGGAGGGGTAGCGGGTCCGAAGGGACCCGCACCGCGGATGCCGGTCCACGCAGCGGCTCAACCGAGCCGCCAATCGACAGAGTTGCACTCGCAGCCCTGTCGATTGATGAAACGAAAATACCTATGGAAACCAAGAACATCGTTCTCAACGTCAACGGCATCGAGGTGATCTACAACCATGTGATCCTCGTGCTCAAGGGGGTCTCGCTGCAAGTGCCTGAAGGCGACATCGTCGCCATCCTGGGCGGCAACGGCGCGGGCAAGACCACCACCTTGCGCGCCGTTTCCAACCTGCTCAAGGGGGAGCGCGGCGCCGTCACCAAGGGCTCGATCGAGTTGCGCGGCGAACGGATCGAGAACCTCACGCCTTCCGACCTGGTGCAGCGCGGCGTGGTTCAGGTGATGGAAGGCCGCCACTGTTTCGCCCACCTCACGATCGAGGAAAACCTCCTCACGGGGGCCTACACGCGGTCCAGCAAGGCCGAAGTGGCGGCCAACCTGGAAAAGGTCTACACCTACTTCTCGCGCTTGAAGGAACGCCGTACTTCCCAGGCGGCGTACACATCGGGCGGCGAACAGCAGATGTGCGCGATCGGCCGGGCCCTGATGGCCAATCCGAGCATGGTGCTGCTGGACGAACCCTCGATGGGGCTGGCCCCGCAGATCGTGCAGGAGGTGTTCGAGATCGTGAAGGACCTCAATACCAAGGAGAAGGTCACCTTCCTGCTGGCTGAACAGAACACCAACATGGCCCTGAAGTACTCCGATTACGGCTACATCATGGAAAGCGGGCGCGTGGTCATGGACGGGCCAGCCGCCGAACTGGCCACCAACGAGGACGTCAAGGAGTTCTATCTGGGGGTGGGCGGGGGCGAGCGCAAGAGCTTTCGCGACGTCAAGAGCTACAAACGGCGCAAGCGCTGGCTGGCTTGAGGGGCCGCGACATGACACAACACTACGACGCCCTCGAAACCCGCGACCCGGCTGCTCGCGAAGCCGCCTTGCTGTCCGCATTGCCCGGGCAGGTCGCCCATGCACAGCGTTCGTCATCGGCCATGGCCGAAATATTGGCGGGAGTCGACGCCGCCGCCGTCACCTCGCGCAAGGCGCTGGCGCAACTCCCCGTCACCCGCAAGAACCAGCTGTTCGAACGGCAGCAGGCCGCTCGCGCCACGGACATGTTCGGCGGCTTTTCGGCACTGGTCCGCGGCCCCGGCATGCCGCGGGTGTTTGCATCGCCCGGGCCGATCTACGAACCCGAAGGCAGCGACAAGGACTACTGGCGGGCCGGGCGGGCTCTGTTCGCGGCCGGTTTCCGCGCCGGCGACCTCGTGCACAACGCCTTCAGCTATCACATGACGCCGGGCGCCTTCATCATGGAGTCGGGCGCGCATGCGGTGGGCTGCACTGTGTTCCCGGCGGGCGTCGGGCAGACCGAACAACAGCTGCAGGCCATGGCTGAACTGCGGCCGGTCGCCTACATGGGCACGCCGAGTTTCCTGCGCATCCTGGTTGAGAAAGCGGCTGAAACGGGAGTGAATATCTCCACCATGCATAAAGGGCTGACCGGCGGCGAAGCCCTGCCCCCCAGCCTGCGCGCCTGGTTCGCGGAGCATGGGATTGCCGTCTTTCAAAGCTATGCCACGGCCGACCTGGGCCTGATCGCTTACGAAACCAAATCCCTCGAAGGCATGGTTCTCGATGAGGGCGTCATCGTCGAGATCGTGCGTCCGGGCACCGGCGACCCCTTGCCCCCAGGCGAGGTCGGCGAACTGGTGGTGACCACCTTGAACCCCGCCTACCCGCTGATCCGTTTCGGCACCGGCGACCTCTCGGCGCTGCTGCCGGGGCAGTGCCCCACGGGGCGCACCAACACGCGTATCAAGGGCTGGCTCGGGCGAGCCGACCAGACCACCAAGATCCGCGGCATGTTCGTTCACCCCGGTCAGGTGGCGGACATCGCCCGGCGCTTCCCGGAGGTGATCAAGGCCCGATTGGTCGTCAGCGGCGAAATGGCCAATGACATCATGACGCTCAAGGTCGAAGCGGCCATGGCGCCGGACGGGCTGGACTCGCGCATCGGCGACGCCGTGCGCGACGTGACCAAGCTGCGCGCCGAGGTGCAATTGCTGGAGCCGGGCAGCCTGCCCAACGATGGCAAGGTGATCGAGGACGCCCGAAGCTACAAGTAGTTGAGCTGGCGCAAGTCGGCGCCTGATACGGGGCAACCTCTACGTAATTACCGCGATGTAACGACGGGGCCCGGAACGTACCATTTAGACATCCAAATCCAAGGAGCCCCAATTGATTTCATTGCTTAAAACGTTCGCGTCCTTTATTGCGATCGCCGCAGTCCCGCTGGGCGCCCACGCCGCTGACTTCCCGGGCAAGGACAAGCCCATCACCATCGTCGTGCCGTTCACCGCCGGCGGTCCGACCGACCGGGTGGCGCGTGACTTGGCCGAAGCGCTGCGCAAGCCGCTCGGCGGGGCGATCGTCGTCGTGGATAACGCGGCCGGTGCCGGCGGCTCCATCGGCGCCAACAAGGTTGCCAAGGCCAGCGCCGACGGCCACACGCTGCTGCTGCACCACATCGGCATGGCAACCATGCCGACGCTGGTTCGCAACATCCCGTTCAAGGTCGACAGCGATTTCGAGTACCTTGGCTTGATCAACGATGTGCCGATGACTTTGATCGGCCGTCCTTCGCTGCCCGCCAACAATTTCACCGAGCTGCGCAGCTGGCTGGAAGCCAACAAGGGCAAGGTCAACCTCGCCAATGCCGGTGTCGGGGCCGCTTCGCATCTGTGCGGCCTGCTGCTCATGTCGGCCCTCAAGATGGATATGACGACGGTGCCGTACAAGGGAACCGCCCCGGCCATGACCGACCTCTTGGGCGGCCAGGTCGACATCTTGTGCGACCAGACCACCAACACCACCTCGCAGATCGAAGGCAAGAAGGTGAAGGCCTATGCGGTCACCACGTCCAAGCGCCTGAGCACGCCGGCGCTGAAGGATCTGCCCACGCTGCAGGAAGCCGGCCTGAAGGACTTTGAGGTCACGATCTTTCACGGCTTGTACGCTCCCAAGGGGACGCCCGCCGATGTGCAGAAGAAACTCAATGACGCCCTCAAGGTGGCGCTCAAGGATCCCGACTTCATCAAGAAGCAGGAAGGCCTGGGCGCCGTGGTGGTCAACGACAAGCGCATGGAGCCGGCCGAGCACAAGAAGTTCGTGGCTGCCGAGATCGCCAAATGGAGCCCGATCATCAAGGCTGCCGGCGTCTACGCGGACTGATCTCGAGGACACCGTGCGCACAAGCCGCCTTTGAGGCGGCTTTGTCATCTGCACCGCCCGTGATTTTGTCGTGAGAGCACTGCGCGTCATCGATTCCATCACCGAGCTGCGTGCGGCCGACGCCGGCTGCATTGCCGTGAGCGGCTCTCACGGTGGCGTGAGTTCGGCACGCTACGCGCTGGCGACCCGGCCGTTGCTTAGCATTTACAACGACGCCGGTGGCGGCAAGGACGGCGCCGGCTTCGCCGGTCTGTCCATGCTGCAGGCGCAGGGCCTGGCCGGGTGCACGGTGGAACACGCCAGCGCGCGCATTGGCGACGCACAGAGCACGTTGAACGATGGCATCATCAACCACTTCAATGCTTGCGCCGCCGCGCTGGGGATTGCGGCGGGACAGCGCTGCACCGACGCCGTGGCCGCCGTCCAGAACCTCTAGGGAGACCGCAAAATGACCCAATTTCGCAATTTCGGCCGGCGCGTGGCGCTGGGGACGATGCTGGCTGCCCTGGCCGCAGCCGCCCTGCCCGCGTCTGCGCAACCCGCCTGGCCCACCAAGCCAGTCAGGATCGTCGTGCCGTTCGCCGCCGGCGGCACCACCGACATCCTGGCGCGGGCGATCGCACCCGAGCTGTCCAAGGCATTCGGCCAACAGTTCATTGTCGACAACCGCGGCGGCGCCGGCGGCAATGTGGGTGCCGAGATCGTCGCCAAATCCACCGCCGACGGCTACACGTTACTGATGGGGACGGTAGGCACGCACGGCATCAACCGTGCGCTGTACGAAAAAATGCCGTACGACCCGATCAAGGATTTCGCGCCCGTCACGCTGGTTGCGGGCGTGCCGAACGTGATGGTCATGCAGACGGAGAAAGCCCGCAGCATGGGCATCAACAGCGTGGCTGACTTCATCCGATACGCCAAGTCGAACCCGGGCAAGCTGAACATGGCGTCCAGCGGCAACGGCACTTCCATTCATCTCGCGGGTGAGTTGTTCAAGAGCCTGAGCGGTACCTACATGGTCCACTTTCCGTACCGCGGTTCGGGTCCGGCGTTGCTTGACATGGTGGGCGGCACGATGGATGTGATGTTCGACAACCTGCCGTCTTCGATGCCGCAGATCAAGGCCGGCAAACTCAAGGCGTTGGCCGTCACCAGCCGGCAGCGCTCGGCCGCATTGCCGGACGTTCCGACGATGGAAGAGGCAGCAGGGCTCAAGGGATTCGATGCGACGTCGTGGTTTGGATTGCTGGCCCCCGCCGGCACGCCAGCCGACATCGTCAACCGCATTCAGCAGGAAACGGCCAAGGCCCTCAATGTGCCCGCGATCAAGGAAAAATTGCTCGCACAAGGCGCCAGCCCGAGCGGCAACACCCCGACGGAATTTGCCCGTCACATCGAGGCCGAACACCGCAAGTGGGCGCAAGTAGTCAAAGTCTCCGGCGCCAAGGTGGACTGAGGCCGCAAAGCGGCTTTCGCCTTCAGACCCCCCAGACGATCTCCGCGTCAGCCTTCTCGCATCGCCGCAGCATGTCGATGAACGGCACAGTGCGCTGGCGCAACGACACGCCGTCGGCACGAGGCGGGGTTTCGCTCTTGGCTTTGGCCTGCTCGACCAGAGTCTTCTGGTCGGCCTCGTCCTTGACCACGGCGGCTTCCAAAGCGGCAATGGCAGCGGGAATTTGTTCGGGCAGGATGATTCCCTTGGGCTGGGGCTCCTTGCCGATGATCTCGAGTACTCGCCGACCGTTGGGTTCGAGCATGATCAGGTCACCGGCGGCCTTCGACTTGAATTTGTAGAGCATGGATAAGGTGGCGAGACATCCGGCACCCTACCGGTA
This sequence comes from Ramlibacter sp., assembly GCA_046599015.1. Taxonomy (GTDB): domain Bacteria; phylum Pseudomonadota; class Gammaproteobacteria; order Burkholderiales; family Burkholderiaceae_C; genus Ramlibacter. The sequence goes on along the minus strand of JBKJHN010000150.1, from coordinate 7,524 downwards.
CATGTACTCGCGGTTGAATGGATAGTGCGATTGTGCGCCACGCAGCACGCCAGTTTGCAACTGACCATCCGGCTTGGCTGCAAGTATCTGGTGCAGTCCGATCCAGCCTTGCTCGAACGTCATCGCGGATCCGGCCAGGTAAAGTCGGTATGCGCGCAAAATCTTGTCGCCTTCCTCGGCCTTGCCATCGGCCCTCAGCACGTGGCGCGCTTCATCGAGCCGTGACTCCAGCGCATCCGACCAGGCCCAGAGCGTGCGCGCATAGTGCGGACGCAAATTCTCGACATCCAGCGTTTCCAGGCGCGCCGCCGCCAGATCCCGCAGTACGTGGCTGATGTGCAGCAGCTCCCCGCCGGGAAAAATGTATTTTTCGATGAACTCGCCCATGCCGGCGCCGAGCTTGCCCGGGTTGATGCTTCCAGCGGTGATGCCGTGGTTCATGACCAGGCCACCCGGCTTGAGCAGACTGAAGATCTTGTTGAAGTAGGCCGGCATGTTGACTTCGCCCACATGCTCGAACATACCCACGGAGGCGATCTTGTCGAACCCCTCCGACTCGTCCAGTTCCCGGTAGTCGCGCAACTCGACGCGCACGCGGCCCTGCAGGTGCTTCTGCTCGATCAGGCGTTGCACGTAAGCGTGCTGGTTCTTCGACAAGGTGATGCCGATGGCCTTGACGCCATAGTTCTCGGCCGCCCACATCAGCAGGCCGCCCCAGCCAGCGCCGATGTCCAGGAATCTCTCACCCGGGCGCAGCATGAGCTTGCGGCAAATATGGTCAAGCTTCGCTTCCTGGGCGTGCGCCAATGACATCGCGGCGTCGCGGTAATAGGCGCACGAATAAACCCGTCGCGGATCGAGCCATAGCGCGTAGAACTCGTCGCACACGTCGTAATGGAACTGCACCTGCCGCGCGTCTTTCTGCGGCGTGTGAGTTCCCAGCGACCTGGCGCGGCGCGTCGCCTGTGACCACCAGTTGGTTTGCCTGGACACTGGCGTGTCCTGCAGCAAGCGCTCGGCGACGGCCATCAGGTCGCGCATGCGGCCTTCGAGCTGAAGCCGGTTTTCCACGAAGTCTTCGGCCATGCGGCCGATCTGGCCCGCCGCCATCGTTGCCAGGCTGGACCAATCCTTGAACGACAAGATCACGGCCGCAGAAGGGGGGCCGACCCGCTCGCCCGCCGGCAGCCTCAGTGCCACCGGCACCGGAAGGCCGGCGAGCTGCGACTCGATCTTGCGAACCAAGGCTTCCATCCCCGATTCTGGGCAAGCTCAACGCCAGGTGTCAATGGTCCCGGTGTAAGACAGCTTCGGGGGCCGCTGAGCCTTGGCTGCGCTGCGCGAACCAGGCTGGTTGACATCGATTTCTTCAGGCTTAAACTATTTAGGCCACAACAAGGACTGACGATGGACCTGGAAGCGCGCGCGCACAGCGAACACCCGGATGCCCTGCGCCTGTGGCTTCGCCTGCTCACCTGCACCCAGCTGGTCGAAAAACAGGTGCGGGCCCAGTTGCGCGCTCGCTTCGACACGACCCTACCGCGGTTCGACTTGATGTCGCAGCTGGAACGCGCACCGGACGGGCTGAAGATGAACGAACTTTCGCGCCGCATGATGGTCACCGGCGGCAACGTCACCGGCATCACCGACCAGCTGGTGGCTGAGGGGCTGGTCGACCGCGTGGACGTGGAAGGCGATCGGCGTGCCTACCGCGTGCGCCTGACACCCAGGGGGCGCAAGCTGTTCCAGGAGATGGCGGTGCAGCACGAAGGATGGATCGTCGAGGCCTTTTCGTCCCTCTCGCAGAAAGACATCGCGACCTTGCACAAACTGCTGGGCAAGGTGAAGGACCACGCGCGCCCGCCAACCGCAGCAGCAGCTTGAAACAAACGGAGTTCGCCATGTCAGCCCAGCAAGACCCCTTCGTGCATGACCGGTTGCCGCCGAGATCCCAATGGCCAAAGCTGCGGTATGAACGCCCGGAGCTCCAGTTTCCGGATCGCCTTAATCTGGTCGAGGAGCTGCTGGACAAGGCCGAGACCAAAGGCTGGGCAGGCCGGCCAGCGCTGCGGTCGCCCTCTTTAACGCTGAGCTACGCTGAACTGCGCGACCGGGTGGACCGCCTCTGCGGGGTGCTCACCGAAGACCTCGGACTGGTTTCCGGCAACCGGGTGCTGCTGCGGGGCGGCAACACCATCGAGCTGGCGGTAGCGTGGCTGGCCGTGGTCAAGGCCGGGCTGATCGCCGTCGGCACCATGCCGTTGCTGCGCGCCCGAGAGCTGTGCGACATCATCGACAAGTCGCAGCCGACGGTGGCATTGTGCGACGTCAAGCTGCTCGAAGAGCTGGAACTGGCCCGCCGCGAGCGGCCGGCGCTCGCGACCGTGATCCCCTTCAATACGCCGGACGCGCCGGGTTCGCTGGCGCTGCGCCTGGCGGACAAACGTGGCGCGTTTTCGCCGTGTCCGACCGCGGCCGACGACATCGCCCTGATGGCGTTCACCTCCGGCACCACCGGCAAACCCAAGGCCGCCGTCCACACCCATCGTGACGTGCTGGCCTCATGCGAGACCTGGCCCCGGCATGTTCTGCGCGCCACCCCCGACGATGTGGTGATGGGATCGCCCCCCCTGGCCTTCACTTTTGGCTTGGGTGGCCTGCTGGTGTTTCCGCTGTGGGCGGGCGCCAGCGTGTATTTTCCGGACGTGCCTTATACGCCCGACGCCATGGTCCGGATCATCAGGGATACCGGCGCGACCATCTGCTACACGGCGCCGACTCTCTACCGCCAGATGGCGCCGTTCGCACGCGAACACGGGGTGGGCAAGTTGCGCATCTGCGTCAGCGCCGGCGAAGGGCTGCCCGACGCGACCCGCCAATTGTGGAAGCAGGCCAGCGGGATCGAGATGACCGACGGCATCGGGGCCACGGAGATGTTCCACATCTTTGTCTCCTCGCCGCCTGAGGAGGTGCGCCCGGGCGCCATCGGCAAGGTCGTGCCGGGCTACACCGCCAAGGTAGTTGATGAGGAAGGCAAAGAAGTGCCGCGCGGCACCATCGGCAAACTGGTGGTTATCGGGCCCACCGGTTGCAAGTACCTGGACGATCCGCGTCAGGCGAGCTACGTGAAGGACGGCTGGAACTATCCCGGCGACGCGTTCAGGCAGGACGAGGACGGCTACTTTTTCTACCAGGCCCGAGCCGACGACATGATCATCACGGCGGGCTACAACGTCGGCGGCCCCGAGGTCGAGGACGCGCTGCTGCGACATCCCGCCGTCGCGGAATGCGGCGTGATCGGCAAGCCCGACGAACAGCGCGGCATGATCGTCAAGGCGTTTTGCGTGCTCAAGCCCGGGCACGAGGGTGACGCGGAGATGGTCAAGACTCTGCAGGATCACGTCAAGGCGTCGATCGCCCCGTTCAAATACCCGCGCGAAATCGAGTTCGTCGCCGCGCTGCCGCGCACCGAGACAGGCAAGCTGCAGAGATTCAGGTTGCGGCAGATTTGACTTTTTTACTCCCTTCCCCTCCGGGGGAGGGTTAGGGTGGGGGCAGGGGGTGGGGGCAGGCTGCGGCGTGCATACCCCCACCCCTGCCCTCCCCCAAAGGGGGAGGGGGAAAAACTCACCATAATCAGCCATGCCAGCCTATTCCTTCGAGGCCCTCGACGCCCAGGGCGAAACCCGCCGGGGCGTGATGGAGGCCGACACTGCCAAGTCGGTGCGCAGCCTGCTGCGGGCCCAGTCCCTGGTGCCGCTGCAGGTGCTGCCGGTGAGTTCCGGAGTGGCGGCCAATGAACAGCGCTTCAGCTTGACCGGCGGCGCGTTCCGCCGCTCGATCTTCAACGCCACCCGCCTGGCGATCTGGACCCGGCAACTGGCCGGCCTCATCACTTCGGGCCTGCCGCTGGAGCGGGCACTGACGGCGCTGACCGACGAGGCCGAGAACGACCGCGAACGCAACCTCGTCGCAGCGCTGCGGGCCGAGGTCAATGCCGGTTCACCGTTCGGCAAGGCACTGGCCCGCTTCCCGCGCGAGTTTCCCGACATCTACACGGCCGTGATCGGCGCCGGCGAGCAGAGCGGCAACCTGGGACTGGTGCTGGAGCGCCTGGCCGACGATCTCGAACAACGGCAGGCCCTGAACGCACGGCTGCTGGGGGCTGCGCTCTATCCGGCGATCGTGACCGTGGTCGCGATGGCGATCGTGTTGTTCCTGGTCGCGTATGTCGTGCCTCAGGTCGCCAACGTGTTTGCCGGCAGCAAGCGCGCGCTGCCCTTCCTCACGGTGGCCATGTTGGCCGTGAGCGCGCTGGTGCGCAATTGGTGGTGGCTGGCGGCGCTGGTCGGGGCCGCAGCGTTGGTGGTGTTGCGACTGGCGCTGCGCAACGAAGGCGCGCGTGAACGATTCGACGCCGCCTGGCTGAAGCTGCCGCTGATCGGACGGCTGGCGCGCGGCTACAACGCCGCCCGCTTTGCCAGCACCCTCGCGATGCTGGCCGGCGCCGGTGTACCGATCCTCAAGGCGCTGCAGGCGGCTGCCGAAACCTTGAGCAACCGTGCCATGCGCGCCGACGCGATGGATGCGTTGATCCTGGTGCGCGAGGGCGCGCCGCTGGCTTCGGCCATGGCGCAAAAGAAAAGATTCCCGGGCTTGCTGGCGATGTTCGCCCGGCTTGGCGAACAGACCGGACAACTGCCGGCCATGCTGCAGCGCGCCGCCAACCAGTTGGGCGCTGAAGTGCAGCGCCGGGCGCTGCAAATGGCCACTATTCTGGAGCCGCTGCTGATCGTGGCGATGGGCTTCGTGGTGATGCTGATCGTGCTGGCGGTCCTGTTGCCAATCATCCAGCTGAACCAGCTGGTGAGATAAGGCACGCACCCGATGGCCGTATCGCTGGAAGACAAGCTGGTGGTCGCGATCTCTTCGCGGGCCCTGTTCAACTTCGAGGAAGAAAACTCGATTTTCGAAAGCGGTGACCCCAAGGCCTATATGCGGTTGCAGCTCGATCGGCTCGACCTGCCGGCCAGTCCCGGGATCGCCTTCTCCCTGATCAAGAAGCTGCTGGCCTTCAACGACACCACGGCTCAGCGCGTCGAGGTGGTGATCCTGTCGCGCAATGACCCGGTGTCGGGCATGCGCATCTTCCGCTCCGGCCATGCCAACCACATCAAGCTGCAGCGCGGTGTGTTCACCCAGGGCCGATCGCCGTTTCGCTACCTGCGTCCGTTGAACGCGCATTTGTTCCTCTCGGCCAATGCGCAGGACGTGCGCGAAGCGCTGGCCGCGGGCTTTCCGGCGGCGCGGGTGCTGACCGAATCGGTCCTGGCCGGCAGCAACTATCCCAACGAAGTCCGCATCGCCTTCGACGGCGACGCAGTGCTCTTCTCCGACGAGGCCGAGCGGGTGTTCCAGGACCAGGGGCTGGACGCCTTTCAGCAGCATGAGTTGAGCAAGGCGGCGCAGCCGCTGCCTCAGGGGCCGTTCAAGCCGCTGCTGGCTGCACTGCACCGGCTGCAGCAGGCGGGCACGCCGGAGATGCGAATCCGCACCGCGCTGGTCACGGCGCGCAGCGCACCGGCCCATGAACGCGCGATCCGCACGCTGATGGACTGGGACATCCGGGTGGACGAGGCCATGTTCCTGGGCGGCCTGCCCAAGGGCGAATTCCTGCGCGAGTTCGAGCCGGACTTCTTCTTCGACGACCAGACCGGCCACGTGGATCACGCGGCGCGGCATGTGCCTTCGGGCCACGTGGCCAGCGGCATTTCCAACCCACCAGACTGACCGTTGCACCGGTAGGATGGGCCCTCTTCGCGAAGGGTCCCATCGTCATGAAATTCCGCGACAAGCTGGCCGCCGCGGGCGCCACCTCCCGCAAAGTCTGGGCACTCACCACGCCGTATTTCTCGTCCGACCAGAAGTGGAAGGCGCGCGCGCTGCTGACTGCCATCGTGCTGCTGAACCTGAGCGCGGTCTACATGCTGGTGCAGATCAACGAATGGAATCGGCTGTTCTACGACGCGCTGGAAAAGCGCGACCAGCCGGTGTTCTGGGCCCAGCTGCTTCGCTTCACTTATCTGGCGTTCGCGTACATCATCATCGCCGTCTACCGGTTCTACCTCACGCAGTTGCTGGAGATGCGCTGGCGCGCGTGGATGACGCAGCACTATCTGCAGCGATGGTTGTCGGGCCAGGCGTTCTACCGGATGGAGCTGGCGCGGTTTTCGGCAAGCGCCGCGACACCCGACAACCCGGATCAGCGGATCCAGGAAGACCTCAACCTGTTCACCACTTACAGCGTTTCCCTTTCGATGGGCCTGCTCAACGCGGTCGTCACGCTGGCCAGCTTCGTCGGCATCCTGTGGGGCTTGAGTGGCGGTTTCTCTTTCAGCGCAGGCGGCCAGACCTACGAGATCGCGGGCTTCATGGTCTGGGCCGCCATCGCCTACTGCCTGGTCGGCACAGTGATCACCCATTACATCGGCCGCCCGCAGATCGCGCTGAACTTCCAGCAGCAACGCTACGAAGCCGACTTCCGGCATCACATGGTGCGCGTGCGCGAGTACAGTGAAGCGATCGCGCTGGACAAGGGCGAGCAGGTGGAGCGCCAGCACCTGGACCAACGGTTCATGACGGTGCTGGCCAATTACCTGCGGCTGATCAAGGCCCAGAAGAACCTCATCTGGTTCACCAACTTCTTCGGTCAGGCCGCGGTGGTCTTTCCATTCATCGTCGCGGCCCCTCGGTTCTTCTCCGGCGCGATCCAGCTTGGCGAGCTGATGCAGATCTCCTCGGCGTTCGGCCAGGTGCAGAATTCGCTCTCCTGGTTCGTCGATAACTACAGCACGCTGGCAGCGTGGCGCGCCACCACCGACCGGCTCACCAGTTTCGAGCAAAGCGTGGCGAGCCAGAACCAGGCGCCGCGCCCCGAAGTGACACAAGGCTCGAATGAGCTGGTTGCGAGGGACCTGTCGCTGGCTCTGCCGAACGGCGCACTGCTGCTCTCGGGGCTGTCGCTGAATGTCGCCCCGGGCGATTCAGTTCTGGTCAAGGGGCCGTCGGGCAGCGGCAAGTCGACGCTCTTTCGAGCCTTCGCGGGCATCTGGCCGTTCGCGCGTGGCAGGGTCGAGGTTCCGGCGGATACCATGTGCATTCCGCAGAACCCGTATTTCCCGGACGGGCGCCTCCGAGACGCGCTGGCCTACCCCGAGCCTGCCAGCCGCTACGGCGACGAAGCCCTGCGCGAAGCCTTGCGAGAAGCCTTGCTGCCGCAACTGGCAGCGCGGTTAGACGATCAGGATGCCTGGACCCAGAAGCTCTCCGGCGGTGAACGGCAGCGGCTCGCGCTGGCGCGCGTGTTCCTCAAACAGCCGGCATGGGTGTTGGCCGACGAAGCCACGAGCGCTTTGGATGCCGAAGCGGAACACACTTTGTACGAGCGGCTCGCGGCGATGATCAAACGCAAGCAGGGAGCGCTGGTGTCCATCGCGCACCGGCCGGCGCTCGAAGCCTTTCACC
>JBKJHN010000202.1:0-15418 GCA_046599015.1 Ramlibacter sp. | reverse complement strand
GATGGCGTAGTTGCTCTGGTTGCCCAGCACCGCCGCTGCGAACAGCAGCCCCATCGACAGGGGATAGTTCATGAGCCCGAGGCCGCACATCGCCCCGACCACGAAAAGCAGCGAGTCGCCCGGCAGGAAGGGCATCACGACGACCCCCGTCTCGACGAAGATGATCAGGAACAGCAAGGCATACACCCAGTTCCCATAGTTGAGCACGAAGAGTTCAAGGTGCTTGTCGACGTGCAGGATGAAGTCGACCAAGAATGCGATGAGTTCCATGCCGGGGATTATCCGGGCTCCCTACAATGCCGGGGTGAATGCTGTCCTGTCCCCCGCCCCGCGTCGGCCGATCCGGGAACTGCCCGATGAGCTGATCAGCCAGATCGCAGCCGGCGAAGTTGTGGAACGACCGGCCTCCGTGGTGCGCGAGCTGGTCGACAACGCGCTGGATGCCGGCGCCCGCCAGGTGACGGTGCGGCTGCTGGCAGGCGGCGCGCGGCTGATCTCGGTCGAGGACGATGGCAGCGGCATAGCGCGTGAGGAACTGCCGTTGGCACTGCGCCGCCACGCGACCAGCAAGATCGCCTCCCTCTCCGACCTCGAGTCCGTGAGCACCATGGGGTTCCGCGGCGAAGCACTGGCCGCAATCGCCTCGATCGCCGAGCTCGCCGTTGTGTCGCGCACCGCATCGCAAGCCAGCGCTTTCCTGCTGGACGGCGGCAGCGGCGAGCTCAGGCCCGCTGCCCGTGCGACCGGCACCACCGTGGAGGTGAAGGAGCTTTTCTTCAGCACACCGGCCCGCCGCAAGTTCCTCAAGTCCGACGCGACGGAATTGGCCCACTGCATCGAGGCCGTCCGCCGCCAGGCATTGGCGCGGCCCGACGTTGGCTTTGCCGTCTGGCACGACGGCAAGTTGGCCGAGCAATGGCGTCCCGCGTCGCGCGACCAGCGGTTGGCCGATGTGCTCGGCGCCGAGCTGTTCGAGCAAAGCGTGCCAGTGATGTACAGCGCCGGCGCGATCACGATCAGCGGCCTGGCCGGGATTCCCGACGCCGCCCGCTCGCGTGCCGACCAGCAGTTCGCTTATGTGAACGGCCGGTTCGTGCGCGACAAGGTGGTTTCGCATGCGGCGCGTAGCGCCTACGAAGACGTCTTGCACGGTCATCGCCAGCCGGTTTACGCGCTCTACCTCGAAGTGGACCCGGCGCGGGTGGACGTGAATGTCCATCCGACCAAGATCGAGGTGCGCTTTCGCGACAGCCGGGAGGTGCATCAGGCGGTGCGGCACGCCGTGGAATACGCGCTGGCAGCGCCCCGTGCCGGCGTGCCGGCGGCCGGGGGTACCGACCCTGTCCGGCAGGACAGCCCCGCGCGCTGGAATGGTTGGAACCAGCCGGCCATGGACTTCAGCCATGCCGCCGGCGACCGTGTGACGGAGCTGGCCGCGCTCTGGCAACCCGCGTCCCAGCACACCAACCCGCCGACGGAGGCGATGCTCAAGGGTGAGCTTCCGGGCGGCGAGTGGCCGCTGGGCCGGGCCATCGCCCAGTTGCAAGGCATCTACATCCTGGCCGAAAACCGCGATGGCCTGGTGATCGTGGACATGCATGCGGCGCACGAGCGCATCGTGTACGAGCGGCTGAAGCTGCAGATGGACGACAGCGGAATCGCCAGTCAGCCGCTCCTCATTCCGGCCACGTTCCCGGCCACGCCGCACGAAGTTGCCACTGCCGAGGCCTGCACCACCACGCTGCATGCGCTTGGCCTGGAAATCACGCCGTTCTCACCCAGGACGCTGGCGGTTCGGGCGGTGCCGACCAGCCTGGCGCAAGGCGACGCGGTGGAACTGGCGCGCAGCGTGCTGGCCGAGCTGGCACAGCACGATGCAAGCACGGTGGTCGAGCGCGCCCGCAATGAGCTGCTCGGAACGATGGCTTGCCATGGCGCCGTCCGCGCCAACCGCAAGCTGACCCTCGACGAAATGAACGCCCTGCTGCGGCAAATGGAAGAAACCGAGCGCTCCGACCAATGCAACCATGGCCGGCCGACCTGGCGGCAGTTGACCGTGCGCGAGCTCGATTCGTTGTTCATGCGCGGCCGCTAGCCAGGGCTTTTCGAACTTTTTCGATCTCGGCCAGTCAGTCCTATTCCATGAAACGCTGGACGCTTTTCTCCGCCGTAGTTGCCGCCCTCCTGACGATCGGGCTCACCGTCGGGTGCGGAACCCTCGACGAAAAACAGCGGGCCTGGATTTTTCAGCCCAGCAACAGCAGCTGGGGCGGCTCGGCCAGCATGGCTCAGGACATGGACCACGTTTGGGTCGACTTCGACTCGAAGGTGACGGGCCTGCCGGTCAAACTGCACGGCCTGTGGCTGGCGTCGGAACAGCAGGCGGCCCGCGGGCCGGTCTTGCTGTATCTGCACGGCGCCCGTTGGAATGTCGAAGGCTCCTCACCGCGCATCCGTCGCATGCAGGAGCTGGGCTTTTCGGTGTTGGCGATCGACTACCGCGGCTTCGGCAGGAGCACGCCCGGCCTGCCCTCGGAGGAGATGGCCTATGAGGATGCACGCGCCGCGTGGGACTGGCTGGCCGCAAAGTATCCCGCGCGGCGCCCGCTACATCTTCGGCCATTCTCTCGGCGGCGCGGTGGCCATCGACCTGGCTTCCAAGGTGGACGACGAGCAAGGCACCATCGTGGAAGGTACTTTCACCTCCATCCCGGACGTGGCCAGCAGCATGAAGTGGGGCTGGTTGCCGGTGGGGCCGCTGATCACCCAACGCTTCGAGTCGGTGCTGAAGGTGGCGAAGATCGGCTCGCCCCTGCTGGTGGTCCATGGCGACAACGACCGTCTGATCGACAGCGAACTTGGCCGCAAGCTCTACGAAGCCGCGGCGGGCAAAAAGCGCTTCCTGCTGGTCGAAGGCGGTTCGCACTACAGCACGATGTCTCTGGGCCAGGGTAAGTACCGCGAGGCGCTCGCGGATCTGTTCAGCTTGCGATAGGAGCCTGCGCGGCAGAACGACATCGGCCCAAACCGCCGAGAGCACTGAGTTCCGGCGCGGGGTTCTGCTACCCTCGATCGCATGCCCGTCACGCCGCCCGGTTCTGAACTTCGGGCCGTCGCCCTCGCGGGGCCAACGGCTTCTGGCAAGAGTGCCGCCGCACTGGCGATCGCGCAAGAGCATGGCGGCGAGATCATCAGCGTCGATTCGGCCCTCGTCTACCGGGGCATGGACATAGGCACCGCCAAGCCCTCGCAGGCCGACCGGGCGGCCGTTGCGCACCACCTGATCGACATCCGCGATCCGGCCAATGCCTACAGCGCCGCGGAATTCGCGGCCGATGCAACGCGGCTGGTGGCGGAAATCAACGCGCGCGGCCGGCTGGCCCTGCTGGTGGGCGGCACCATGCTGTACTTCAAGGCGCTCCTCGAAGGCATCGATGCGATGCCTGCGGCGGACCGCGGCGTGCGCGCGCAAATCGAGGCAGAAGCAGCCGAACGGGGCTGGCCCGCCTTGCACGGCGAGTTATCGCGAGTAGATGCGATCACTGCCGCACGCCTGGCGCCCAACGACTCACAACGAATCCAGCGGGCGCTGGAGGTTTACCGGGTGTCGGGCAAACCTTTGTCCAGCTTTCATTCGCTGCCGAATACGCAGGCTCGCAACGCGTGGAGCCGGATTCCGTTCTTTTCGCTGGAACCCACCGATCGAGCCTGGCTGCACCGACGCATCGCCGAACGGTTCGATGCGATGCTGACCGCCGGCTTCCTGGATGAAGTCAAGGCGTTGCGTGAGAGAGGCGACCTGAATCTCGACTTCCCCAGCATGCGTTGCGTGGGCTACCGCCAAGCCTGGGAATTGCTGGATGCGCACGAAGCGGCCGTCTCCAGGGGCTCGTTCCGCCTCGAGCAGTTGCGTGACATGGGCATCTTTGCCACCCGTCAGCTCGCGAAGCGGCAGCTGACCTGGCTTCGCAGCAGGCCGAGCCGGCGTGTGATTGCGTGCGACGCCCCCGGTGCGCTCGCGCGCTTGCTGCAACAGGTACGCGGCGCCCTATGAGCCTGATCGTCAGTAATCTGGCCAAGCGGTATGGCGACGTGCCGGTGTTCTCCAACGTCTCGCTGGAAGTCCCGCAAGGCGAGTTCCTCGCCATCGCCGGCGAGTCCGGTGTCGGCAAATCGACGCTTCTGAACTGCATGGCAGGCCTGGACACTTGGGACGAGGGCTCCGTGGTGCTGAACGGGCAGGACCTCGCAACACTGAACGACGAGCAGCGCGCGCTGTTGCGGCGGCGGCAGATCGGGTTCGTGTTTCAGGCGTTCCACGTGCTGCCGCACCTGGACGTCGCGCAGAACGTCGCCCTGCCGCTGATGCTGTTGCGCGAACCGCACGAGGAACGAGTCGAACAGATGCTGGACGCGGTCGGCCTGCAAGGCTTGGGGCCGCGGCTACCGCAGCAACTTTCGGGTGGCCAATTGCAACGCGTCGCGATCGCGCGGGCATTGGTGCACCGCCCGACCTTGCTGCTGGCGGACGAACCCACCGGCAACCTCGACCCCGGCACAGCGGCGAAGGTGATGGACGTGCTGATCTCGCAGACGCGCCAGCACGGAGCTTCGCTGGTGCTGGTCACGCATTCCGAAGCCGCAGCGGCCAGGGCGGACCGGGTGTTGCTGCTGACGAGTGAGGGCGTGTCGGAGAGACGGCGGGGGTGAAGACGGGCTTCTTTGCTCCCTCTCCCTTTGGGAGAGGGTTGGGGGTGAGGGCAGGCCTCTTCACTCCCTCCCCCTCTGGGGGAGGGCAGGGGTGGGGGCACGTTAACCGGGCTGCCATCCCGGCCTTGACAGCGGGTCCACCGACTCGCCCGCACGCCCGTCAGAACAGCATCGTGATGTGAACGACGGCTTCATCTTTCTCAACCGTCACCTGCTCGCAGCAATTGCCGGAACTTCGGATGCGCCAGACCGATCAAGCTGAATCAACGCGACATCGACCGGGATTCGTCCGATCTCGATCAACCAATTAGAACAATGATGCAGATCAAGCATTGGCGTGAAGCCCCACCGTTCGGTTCAATCGAACGTGAATGTGTAAATTAAGTCCACCGCAGTCCGCTCACCTGTCTGTGCCCGTACCGTGACACGCTGCGTCAAGTCGTAGAAGACATAGAGCGTGCCGAGCGCGCCGGACAGGCTGCGCTCGTAGGCCGCGTAAAAATTGCGCCCGAACCGCTTGCCCAGCGTGACCGACGGGCCTTCGGGGCCTTCGCGCTTGAATGACAGTTCGTCCAGGCCCAGCGAGGCCGCGAGACCGCGTTTGCCGGCCGCGCCCGAGCGGCTGGCCAGAAGCGCCAGCGCGGCCTGCTGAACCAACGCCGCTTCCGCGCCACCGCTGGCGGATGCGCGCCCGGTCACCAGCCACGACAGCTTTTCGACGTCGGCCATGTCGGGTTCGGAGTACAGGCGCACGAACGGCGACAGCGCGCGCCCGGTGATCTGCACACCCACCCGCTGTACGAGATTAGGCCGGATCGCCCGGATGTCGAGCGCAGGATTGTCAAGGGGACCGGTGAAGCGCACCACGCCGCGCTCGATGTCCAGGCGCTGGCCATAGGCGCGGTACTCGCCGCCAGTGGCCTGTATCGTTCCCACCAGCCGCGGCGCGGCGATCGACTGGCCGGACACCGCCAATGTTCCGCGCAGCCGGGTGTCGATACCCACACCCTGCACACGAAAATCGTTGCCCAGGTCGAGATCGACAGCCAGCGTGACACGCTGCGCTGGGGTTCGCGCTGCCTGCTCTGAGGCACGTGCTTCAACCTGCGTGACAGGGCCTGCCGCGCCGCGCACCACCACGTCGTCGCCGAGCTTGGGCGTGGCCTCTTCCGGCAGGATGATCAGCGCCCGGTCCACCTTCAGGTTGCCGTTGACATGGGTGCCGGTCGCGTCATGTCGCGCTGCGATAGTGCCGGAGACCGTCAATTGCCGATCCGAGCGGATACTGGCACGCAACCGGGTCACTTGCGCGGACATGCGGACCTGCGGTCCACTGTCGGTCCAGCTGCCTTCGCCGGTCGCCACCAGCGCACCGCCTGACTCCGCCGGGCCCGCGCCGCGCAGGACGAACTCGTCGATCAGCAAACGCCGGCCCTCCAGGTGCCCGCGCAAACGGCCGTTTTGCAGCTCGATGCCATCGACCACCGAGCGCAGCGACAGATCCTCCGCCCCCACGGCACCGGTGAGTTGCGGATCGGCCCGCGTGCCGGCGATCGTCAGGTCGGTCGTGAGCGATCCGCGCAACCGCCAGCCGGGCGGCGCCAACAGGGACCACACGCCGATGCGTGGAAGTTGGGCTCGCAGCTTGCCGGAAAGCGGCGCGTTGTCAGGCCAAAGCCAACCGGTTGTCCCGCCGCGCGCGAGGCGCGTGGCCATCTGCCCGTCGGCTGTGCCACCGCGCTCGCTGTCCCATCGCAACGTTGCCGTGACTGCCTCGCCTTCGCTGACCATGGACAGCCGCGCTTCGCGCACGCCGGCGCGCACCCGCGCTGCGGCGCCTTCCGCGGTTTCAGCAAGCACAGTGATGTCTCCGCTGCTACGCGCCAACGAAGCGCGCAGGCGCGGGGTGGCGCCGAGGTTGGCATCCCATTGCGCGTCAAAGACCATGTCGCCGGACAAGACCGAGCCTGCCAGTTGCGGGCCTCCGACCAACTCCATCCAGGCCAGCGGAAGACCGGTCAGACGGCCCGCGGTTCTCAGCTCGCCGCTGCGCCAGTTCACCGGCTCCCATGCAAGCACGGCCGCGTCCTGCGCGCCCCCGCGATTGGCCTGTGGCCGCACGGGAGCTGTCAGCAAAGCCTCGCCGGCGCCAGCTTCCAGATTCCCCGAAGCCCAGCGGATGTCGAACGGACGACGAAGATTCAAGGTCCAGGTCCCGGTCGCCACCGCCGGGTCGCTGGCCGCCACATTGAGCGTTGCGAGCTGGCCTTGCCAGGTGTCAGGGGCCTGCGAGCGCCGTCCGCCGCGGCCCGCCGCGTCGAGACTGAGGCGGCGTTGGCCGAGCTCGGCGCGGCCGCGCGCCTGTACCGAAGCATCGCTCAGCCGGCCATTCAACGACGCGACCACCTCGCGCAGCGCCCACACGGGCTGCGCGGCTGCCGAGGTTGGTGGCGCGCCGCGCAACTGCAACGCGGGGATCGACATCGTGCTCTGCACCGCCGGATCGCGCCAGCCGCCTTGCCATGCAAGCTTCGCCTCGCCCCGCCCGCTGACCACTTGAAGGCTGAGGTCGGCAGGCACGCCGGGCAGGCGCTGCAGCCATGCCGCGGCCTGAGCGAGGTTGGCGCTCGCGAGCTGCAGTGTCCCGCCGCCGCTCGCTTCAGCCAGTTGGCCCTCGGCCTGCGCCTTCAGCCCAGGTGCTTCCAGGGTCGCACGCCCACTGCCGGCAAAGGTCGCGGGCCGGACTTCCATCTCCGCGCGCAGCACGGCGTCGGCCGTTCGCACTTCGAGCATCGCAAGCGACAGCAACCCATCGGCCCATCGCCCGCGCGCCAGTGCTTGCCGCAATTCGAGCGCGCGCAGCGATGCGGTCAATTCGCCTTTGTCTTCCCTGGCAGCTGGCGCAGAGCGCGCAGCAGCGGCTTCGGTACGCAGATCGACGTCGAACGATACAGCCTCCCCTTGGCCGGTGATGTCGGCTCGCCCGCTCAGCGGCAACGGCGCAAGGCTGCTGTAGACCTCAGCGGGATTGACATCCGCCAATTTGCCCTGGATCGACCAGCCGTCGCTGCCGCGCCATTCCCCATCGGCCTGCAGCCGCCCGCCGCCGACCCGCGCGTCCAGGCTGCGCACCAGCGCCCGGCCGCTCTGACGCCACTGCGCGACGGCGGTAAGGCGTTCGACCGGCAGCCTGCCATGGTCCCACGGCCCGGCGAGCTGGTTGACGAGCTCGGCATTGACGGCCCAGGTCGCGGTGCCCGCCGGCTGCACCTTGACCTGTCCGGTGAGACTGGTGCGCGGCGCCTGCGGCCACAAAGCGTTCACGTCGAACTGGCGGAAACTGCCTTCCGCTTCGGCGATAGGCTGAGGTGCCCAAGGGGTGATGCGCGCGGTCGCCGTGGCTCGCGTGACCGCCGTCGGTGTGAGCGCCAGTGTCTGCAGCGTGGCACTGGCCTGGATGTCGGCAACGGGGCCGCGCAGCGCGACCGAGAAAGACACCGGCAGCGTCTTGGGACTGCCGGGCACGGCGGTTTCGAGGCGCCCTTCGACCTTTGCATCCAGCGGCATGGCGCCCTGCGCCCCGATCGTGCCCGTGCCACTGTAGCTCCCGCCCGCCCAACGCAAGCTGTCCAGTTGCAGCCGGTGCTGCAAACCATCGAAGCTGTAGTTGCCGGCCAGGTCCGCCGCGTCGACCGGGGTGGGGCCTATCCACTGGACTTGCCCGACTTTCGCTTCAGTGATGGCCAGGCGCAACGGGAGCGCCAGTGACTCGGGCTTCACCGCGGGCCTGGGTGGGCGGCGGTCCTCGATGCGCAAGCGCGCGGCGCTCGAATGACTGAACTCCAGGGTGCCCCAGAGCAGCGACAGCGGTTGCCACTCCATCCGCGCGTCGAAGGCTTCGACCCGCAACCCGTCCTGCTGCCACTCAACGCGCCCGATGCGCAACCCAGACCGTAACGAGCCCTGCACGCCTTCGGCGATGACGGGTTGGCGGCGTGCCAGCTGCTGCAGCGCCCAGGCGAGTGAGCCTTCGGTTCCTGCCCACACCCACAGGCCGCCAGCAGTCACCAACAGCAATCCGGCCAGCGCAGCAGCCAGGGCCAGCAGGCGCTTGACTACACGGGGAAGATTTGCCTGGCTCAAAACGTCACGCCAATGTTGAAGTGAAGGCGCACCCGCTTGCTCTTGAAGCCGTACGCCAGATCGGCCTGCAACGGCCCGAGCGGGCTTTTCCAGCGCACGCCGGTACCGACGCCGAACGCCGGCCGCAGGTCCCCGACCCGGTCGCTCACGCCGCCGGCATCGACGAACAGCGTACTTTCCCAGTCGGTCTCCAGCCCGGCGCGGCGGATCGGCCGTTGCCATTCGACGCTGCCCACAGCCATATAGCGGCCGGGCCCGATCACCCCACCAGGCAGCTCGACGCCGAGCTCGCGGTACCCATAGCCGCGCACCGTCGTGTCGCCGCCGGTTCGAAACAATTGGGTGGATGGCACCTGCGCGCTGTCGCGCGCGAACAGCGCACCGGCTTCGGCGCGCATTTGAAGCCGTCCTTGCGTCAACGGCCGAATCCCCATCCACCGGACAACAGTGCGCTGAAATGGGCTCTTGCTGCCGGTGAGCGTCAGCCCGCCACCCAGCTCCAGGCCAACGGCAAAGCCGCTCTCCGGGAACGGCGTGCGATTGAAGTAGCGCCCGGTCCACACATAATTTGCGCTGATCGAGGTGCCATCGCCGGTATCGGCTGCCGCCGTGGGCGGCGCACCGGCCAGGACCTGCACGCTGGCACGGTCGAATTGCACGTAGATATTGCGCTCGATGTGATCGCCCGCCTGCGTGCGTCCGACCCGTAGGCGCTGTCCGTGCGTGAGCAAGGTGTCGTCCTCCACCCGTTCCACGCGACCCAGCACGCCCCAGCGCCAGCCATCTTCATCGGGAATGGCCGTCAACTCGGTTTCAATGAACGGCGACTTGCGTTCCAGTTGCAGCTTGTTCACCGCGCGCCAGCCAATGCCGGGCACGCGGTTGTGGCGGTACTCGACTGACGCTCGCGGACCGCTGTCGGTCGACAGGCCGACACCGAGGACCACTTTCTGCAGCGGCGCTTCGCGCACGCTCACCTGCACCGGCGCGGCGTCCGGATCCGCTTCCGGATCGACGTAGATGAACGCGGAGTCGAAATAGCCGCTGCCGGAGAGCCGCAATTGAGCCTGCACCAGCGCTTCCTGGTCGTAGATGCTGCCGGGCGGCAAGCGTGCGAGCCGCGGCACCAGCCGCGCGTCGTAACGCTCCATGCCCGCCACCTGCATCGAACCGAGGCGGAACAGCGGCCCGGAGTCGAGCCGCAGGCCCAGGCTGGCGCGGGCGCCAGCGGCGTCGACATCGGCCAGGCTGTAGCTCACCCGCCCTGCTGGATAACGCCGCGCGATCAGCACGCGCAGCGCCTGGGTCTTGGCGCGGTCCCAATCGTCCTGCGTGAAGCGCCTGCCCACGGGCAGGCGCCAGCCGGCGCGGATATCCTCGCGCTGGGTGACCGCATTCGCATCGGAGGTTTGCGCGATATCGCCCTCGAACTCCACCTTCACTTCCGCCACACGGGTGAACTCACCCGGTTCGACCTCGACCACAATCACCGGGCGCGGCCCCGCACCCTGCTCCGGCCGGATCGCGATGCGCGGATTGTAGAAGCCCAGCGTTGCGACCAGCTCCCGGACATTGCGCTCGGCCAGCACGATCAAGCGGGCCAGTTCGGCGTCGTCGAGATCCGCGACTTCACGGTAGCGCTGCAACTCGAGGTGCCGTTCCAGCACCGGCCGGACGCTGGACGGCGCGCGGATGTCGATGGCGAAAGAAGGCCCGGTTTCCTGTCCACGCGCAGCGGGCGCCAGGACCAGTAACGCGGCCGGGAGCAGGAGGGACGCACCGACCACACGCCGGAGCAACGCGAAAAGGGCGGGCAAGGCGGCGCCGAAGAGCACAAGGATGATTGGAAGCAAGATAGCCCAGCTGGAAGCAGCCTGAACTATGAAATGGTTGGCAACCCCTTGGCGTAGGTCAATGCCGCAAACCCCATTGATGGCTGCGGTGCTCTGCTGGACCGTCAAATCACGACGGGTTCGGGCTCCAGCCGGATGCCGAAGCGCTCGTACACGCTGGTCTGGATGGCGCGCGCCAGAGTGACCACCTCGCCGCCGGTGGCGCCACCCCGATTCACCAGCACCAGTGCCTGCTTCTCATACACCCCCGCGTTGCCCACTGATTTGCCCTTCCAGCCACAGGCATCGATCAGCCAGCCGGCCGCGAGCTTGACGCTGCCATCCGGCATCGGGTAGTGCACGATGTTCGGCTCCCGGGCAATGATGTCCTGGCACTGCTCCGGCGTCACGGTCGGGTTCTTGAAGAAGCTCCCCGCATTGCCGATGATGCGCGGGTCGGGCAGCTTGGCGCTGCGCACGGCACACACCCAGTCATGCACCTGGCGCGCCGACGGTTGACGGACGCCGGTCTCCTGCATCTTGCGTTCCAGGTCCAGGTAACCCAGCACCGCCTTCCACGGTTTGGGCAGCCGGAACCGCACTCGCAGGATCAGGGCCCTCTCGCCCAGGCCGAAATCGCCCTCCTTCGCCCCCACATGCTTGAACACCGAATCGCGGTAACCGAACGCGCATTGGGCTGCGTTCAGGGTGAAGCTCTTGCCGGTGAACAGGTCGATTGCATCCAGCGACTCGAAGCGGTCCTGCAATTCGACGCCGTACGCGCCGATGTTCTGCACCGGAGAGGCGCCTGCCGTGCCTGGGATCAGCGCCAGGTTCTCCAGTCCGGGATGACCCTGGTCCAAGGTCCAGGTGACGAAGTCGTGCCAATTCTCCCCGGCGCCCGCCTCCACCACGGTGGCCCGGGGACCGTCTTCCAGCACGCGGCGCCCCGTGATCTCGACCTTGAGCACCAGCGGCCTGACATCGCCGGTGAGCACGACGTTGCTGCCGCCGCCCAACACGAATTTGGGGATGGAGCCGTATTCCCTGTCCGCCAGCACCTGCTGCACGTCGGTTTCGCCGCGCACCCGCACCAGCGCCCGCGCCTTGGCGACAATGCCGAAGCTGTTGTGCGGCTGCAGGGGTACGTTTTGCTCCACGATCATGGGAGAATTGTCGCATCAGCACAATAACGACCAGCGGAGTCCTATGCCTTCATTCGACACAGTCTGCGAGCCGAACATGGTGGAGGTGAAGAACGCGGTCGAAAACGCGGCCAAGGAGATCGGCACCCGGTTCGACTTCAAGGGCACCTCAGCGGCACTGGAACTCAAGGACAAGGAAATCACACTGTTCGGCGACGCCGTGTTCCAGCTCAGCCAGGTGGAGGACATCCTGACCAACAAGCTTGCCAAGCGCAATGTCGATGTGCGCTTCCTCGACAAGGGCGAGGTACAGAAGATCGGCGGCGACAAGGTCAAACAGGTCTTCAAGGTGCGCAACGGCATCGAGACCGAGCAGGCCAAGAAGATCACACGCCTCATCAAGGACAGCAAGCTCAAGGTGCAGGCGGCGATCCAGGGCGATGCCGTGCGCGTAAACGGCGCCAAGCGCGACGATTTGCAGTCAGCGATGGCGCTGATCCGCAAGGAGATCGACGACGTGCCGCTCTCCTTCAACAATTTCCGCGACTGATTCAAGTCGCAACGGGGCGGTGACCCACGGAATGCTGTTGGAGCGCCGCTAGTGCCCGAACATCCGACCGAAACCGCTGCCAGCCGGCCAGCCGACGAGTCGTTGTCGGCATTCGCGCCATTGCAGCACCCGGTGTTCCGCATGTTGTGGATCACCTGGATGGCGGCCAACACGACGATGTGGATGAACGACGTCGCCGGGGCCTGGCTGATGACGTCGCTGGCGCCTTCGCCCCTCTGGGTGGCGTTGGTGCAATCTGCCTCGACGCTGCCCGTGTTCCTGCTGGGCCTGCCCAGCGGGGCGCTGGCGGATATCCTCGATCGCCGCCGCTACTTCATGCTTACGCAGTTCTGGGTGGCCGGCGTCTCGGCGATCATCTGCATCACGGTGGTGTTCGGTTGGATGACGGCCCCGCTGCTGCTGGCGTTGATCTTTGCCAACGGCATCGGCCTGGCGATGCGATGGCCCGTGTTTGCCGCGATCGTACCGGAACTGGTGCCGCGCCCGCAGCTCCCCGCCGCGCTGGCCCTCAACGGTGTGGCGATGAACGCGTCGCGCATCATCGGGCCGCTGGTTGCCGGAGCGATCATCGCCAGCGTCGGCAGCGCATGGGTCTTCGTGCTCAACGCCGCGTTGTCGCTGGCCGCCGGCTTCGTCATCATGAGCTGGCGGCGCGAACACAAGGAAAGCCCGTTGGGGCGCGAGCGGCTGGGCAGCGCGATCCGGGTCGGCGTCCAGTTTGTCTGGCAGTCCGGCCGCATGCGCGCCGTGATGTTGCGCATCGCACTGTTCTTTTTGCATTCCACTGCTTTGCTCGCATTGCTTCCGCTGGTGGCAAAGAGCCTGCCCGGCGGCCAGGCCGGCACCTTCACGCTGCTGCTGGCGTCGATGGGCGTGGGGGCCATCATCGCGGCGCTGCAGATGCCGCTCATTCGCAAGCTGCTGCCGCTCCAGACGCTGCTGCTGACCGGCACCGCATTGCAATCGGCTGCGGCGGTGGTCGTGGCCTTCGCGCCCAGCATCTACGTGGCGGTGCCCGCCATGGCATTTGCGGGGATGGCGTGGATCGCCGTCGCGAACTCACTCACGGTCGCCGCTCAGATGGCGTTGCCCGACTGGGTGCGCGCGCGCGGGATGTCGATTTATCAGATGGCCTTGATGGGGTCGGCGGCGGCCGGAGCAGCGCTGTGGGGGCTTATCGCCAGCATGACGAGCATCCAACACAGCCTGGCGATTGCGGCCGGTTCAAGTGTGTTGCTGATGGCTGTGGCCCAACGCCTGATCACCGACCGCGGCATCGAGGAAGATCTCACGCCCTCACCCGTGTTCAAAGTGCCGAAAGCGCATGCGCCGGCGGGGGACGGGCGTATCCAGGTCAACATCGAGTACCGGATCGATCCGGCGCGCACGCTTGAGTTTCTGGAACTGATGCAGGAAAGCCGGCGCAGCCGGATGGGCCAGGGGGCGCTCGAGTGGCACGTGATGCTGGACCTGTATGAACCCGGCCGGATCATCGAACAGGTCACGGACATCTCCTGGACCGAGCACCTGCGGCGCTTCGATCGCGTGACGGCCGCGGATGTCAGCTTGCGCGACCGGAAGCTCGCCTTTCACGTGGCGGAAGATCCGCCACGCGTCAGCCGTTTCCTGATCGACCGTTGAGCAAGCGTCGTGCCGGACCGGATCCGGCCTGGCTTACTTCTTCTCTTCCGCCTTTTTGTCGGCCGGCGTGATCGTCACCGTCGGCACCGTGACCTGCTTTTCTTCGGTCTTCACGGTAGGCACCGTGACGCTTTTCTGGGTGGACCCGACCTTGACGTCGGGCGTGGTGACCTCGTACTTGGGCAGGGTCACATCGCCGGACTGCTTTTTCTCGACTTCGTATTTCGGAACCGTGACGTTGCCTTCCTGAGTCTTTTTGACGTCACATGCAGAAAGGCCGAGAGCACTGATGGACACGATAGCGAGGGCAAGGGTGGACTTAAGCATTGCGTACTCCGATGAATTGTCGATACGCTGAATTCTGGTTGCACCACCTCTGCACGGCTGTAGGAACTGTCCTCTTTCCCTGTCCGTCCAGTTCCGGAGTGGAGAAGCTCAGCCTACCGACGACGTCACGCAAATCATTACTGCAGCGGCTGCCGCGGGTGCTCCAAAAAGAACCGCACCATCTGTGTGCTCGCGTCCGGGCCTTGAGGATCCGTGTAGGAACCCTGTGCGCTTCCGCCCGACCAGGCGTGCGGCGCGCCATGCACGAGCCAGTGCTCTGCCATCACGCGACCTGCCGCATCGGCATAGGTGCGGCGCGTGCAGGCCCGGCCGCCCTCCGCTTGCACCCGCTGCGCATCGACGGCAGACGCCGGCCCGGCGCAAGCGGCGATGACCTGGTCGGCATTGGCCGCATGCACCGTGGAATCGGCATCGCCGTGGAAAACGATCGTCGGTACACCGTGCGCCGCCCCGTTGGCCGCCCTCGTGCCGCCCTTCATCGCCGCCAGCGCTGAAGGCAGATCGGTCGCGGCACCCGCCGCCAGCCCGGAGTGAACGCCGACGGCCGCATACAGCTCCGGATAGACAGCTCCCAGGATGGCGGCCATCGCCCCGCCCGCCGACAGCCCGGCCACATAGACGCGCTGCGGGTCGATGGCGTGCCGGCCCATGACCTCACGCGTCATGCCGGCCAGCAACCCCGCCTCACCGCGACCGCGTTGCTGGTGACTGTGCTTGAACCAGTTCCAGCAACCCTGCGGATTGGCCTTGCGGGACTGCGCCGGATAGAGCACATAAAAGCCCTGCGCCCGCGCCAGATCGTTCATGGCGGTACCGGCAGCGAAGTCGTCGGGGTTCTGCGTGCAGCCATGCAGCATGACGACCAGCGGCAGCGGCCCGTCTGCCGCGCTCGGCGGAATGTACAACTTGTAGTTGCGGTGGGCCGCGCCGTTGGCGTAGGTACCGGCGATGAAACTGCCGGGAACCGGCGCAGTGTCACGAACGGCAGCACCGCTGTCATTTTGGGCAGCGTGCGGCACCTCACGGCT
>JBKJHN010000093.1:0-6365 GCA_046599015.1 Ramlibacter sp. | reverse complement strand
GAGGCGCACACCGACTGGGTGCGTCAGCTGCCCGAGGTGCGCGAGGCGCGCGAGGCGCATCGGCTGGAGGAGGTGAAAGCATGAACTGGAATTCGGCCAGCGAATTTTTCGCGATGGGCGGCTACGCCCTGTATGTGTGGGGCAGCTTCGGTGCGTGCGCTCTGGCAATGGTGCTGGAGCCGGCCTTGCTGGCCAAACGCAGGAACGCGGTTCTTCAGAGCCTGCGCCTGCAGGCGCGGGCGGACCGCATGGACAAGGAAATCGTATGAAAGCCTGGAAAAAGCGCGGCGCCATCGTGGTCGGCGGCCTCGCCGCCGTCGGGATCGCGGCAGCCTTGGTGCTCAACGCACTTAACAGCAACATCGCCCTGTATGTGACGCCGACTGATGTGGCGGCCGGCAAGGCGCCAAAAGGCCAGGCCTTTCGCATCGGTGGGATGGTCAAGGAAGGCTCGGTGCGCCGCGACAACCTGACCGTTCACTTCATCGTGACCGATACCGCCAAGGACATTCCCGTGGCCTACACCGGCATCCTGCCCGACCTGTTCAAGGAAGGTAAGGGCGCGGTGGTGCAGGGCAAGCTGGGGCCCGACGGGAAGTTCACCGCCGCCGAAGTGCTGGCCAAGCATGACGAGAATTACATGCCGCCGGAAGCGAAGCACTCGCTGGACCAGGCGGCCAAGAATAAGGCGGCGGCGCAATGATCGCTGAGCTCGGGCATTTCGCCCTGATTCTGTCGCTGTGCGTCGCAGTGGTGCTTGGCACGCTGCCGCTGATTGGCGCGCAACAGGGCCGCCGCGAATGGCTGCTGCTGGCGCGCCCGGCCGCGCAGGCGCAGTTCCTGCTGATCTCCATTTCGCTGGCGGCTCTCGCCTGGAGCTTTTACGTCAACGACTTCTCCGTCGCTTATGTCGCCGGGCATTCCAACTCGCTGCTGCCGACGCAATATCGGCTGGCCGCGGTGTGGGGCGGCCACGAGGGCTCGCTGCTGCTGTGGGTTTTCATGCTGGCCGGCTGGACCATCGCCGTCGCCCAGCGATCCCGTACGCTGGACGAGGCCATGGTTGCGCGCGTCCTGGGCGTGCTGGGCCTCGTTTCCGTCGGCCTGCTGCTGTTCATCCTGCTCACGTCCAACCCGTTCGACCGGCTGATGCCGGCGGCCGAAGACGGCAAGGATCTCAACCCGCTGCTGCAGGACCCCGGGCTCATCATCCATCCCCCGATGCTCTACATGGGCTACGTCGGTTTCTCGGTGGCCTTCGCCTTCGCGATCGCTGCGCTGCTGGCGGGCCGCCTGGACGCCGCGTGGGCGCGCTGGTCGCGGCCGTGGACCACCACCGCCTGGGTCTTCCTGACGCTGGGCATTGCCCTGGGCTCCTGGTGGGCGTATTACGAGCTCGGCTGGGGTGGCTGGTGGTTCTGGGACCCGGTCGAGAACGCCTCCTTCATGCCCTGGCTGATCGGCACCGCCCTGCTGCACTCGCTGGCGGTGACCGAAAAGCGCGGCGGCTTCAAGAGCTGGACCGTATTGCTGGCGATCAGCGCCTTTTCGCTGTCCTTGCTGGGGACCTTCCTGGTGCGCTCCGGTGTGCTGACCTCGGTTCACGCCTTTGCGACCGACCCGAAGCGTGGCGTTTTCATCCTGGTCCTGCTGGTGCTGGTGATCGGATCGTCGCTGCTTCTGTTCGCCTGGCGTGCGCCGAAAGTGGCGCTGGGCGGTAGCTTTGGCCTGTTGTCGCGCGAAACGCTGCTGCTGGTGGGCAATGTCCTGCTGGTGGTCGCAACCGGTGCGGTGCTGCTGGGCACGCTTTATCCGTTGCTCATCGACGCACTCGGTTTGGGCAAGATCTCGGTCGGGCCGCCGTATTTCAACGCCGTGTTCGTTCCCCTCATGGCGCCGGTATTGTTCCTGATGGCTGTGGTGCCGCTCGCGCGCTGGAAGCATGCGCAGCTTGGCGAGATGGCAAAGCGGCTGTGGCTGCCGGCCACATTGGCCGTAGTGGCCTCCGCGGCGATCCCCTGGCTGATGGGCGAATGGACGTGGCTCACGGCACTGGGCTCGCTGCTGTCGGTCTGGATCGCAGCTTCGATGATCCAGCAGATCGTCGTGCGGCTGAAGTCGGGGATGCCGCCCCTTTCCTACTGGGGCATGCACCTGGGGCATTTGGGCATCGCGGTTTTTGTCATGGGCGTCACCATGGTCGGCGGCTTTCAGGAAGAAAAGGACGTTCGCATGGAGCCGGGTGAAACGGTGAAGGTGGGCGGCCATGAATTCAAGTTCATGGGCGTGAGACAAGTGAAGGGGCCCAATTACGTCGCCTCTCGCGGCGAATTCGAAGTAAGCAAGTCCGGCCGCCCGGGCCGGCCGCTCTTTCCTGAGAAACGCACTTATGCGTCCTCCGAGATGCCCATGACCGAGGCCGCCATCGACCCGGGCATCACTCGGGACGTCTATGTCTCGCTCGGCGAACCGCTGGAAGGGCAGGCCTGGGCGGTTCGCGTCTACTACAAGCCATTCGTCAACTGGATCTGGGGCGGCTGCGTGCTGATGGCCCTGGGTGGGCTGTTGGCCGTGGCCGACCGGCGCTACCGTTTGCGGGTCAAGCCCGCCGCGGCAACTGCCACCACGTCACTCAGGAGAGCATCGGCATGAAGGCCCGGTTTTTGATTCCGCTCGCGCTGTTCGGCGTGCTGGTGGGTTTTCTGGCCGTCGGCCTGCAGCGCGATCCGCGTGAAGTACCGTCGCCTTTGATTCAAAAGCCGGCGCCCGCATTCAAGGTGCCCCAGCTGGTCGACGCCGACAAGACCTTCTCGCCCGAGGACATGAAGGGCCAGGTGTGGATGCTCAACGTCTGGGCGTCATGGTGCGTTGCCTGCCGGGTCGAGCACCCGCTGCTGGTGGAGTTCGGACGCTCGCAGATCGCGCCGTTGATCGGCCTGGACTACAAGGACCAGCGGCCCGCCGCGCTGAAGTTCCTGAGCCAGCAAGGCGACCCGTACAAGCTGTCGGCCTATGACATCGACGGCCGGGTCGGCATCGACTACGGCGTCTACGGTGTTCCGGAAACCTTCGTCATCGACAAGCAAGGCGTGATACGGCACAAGCAGATCGGCCCGATCACGCCCGAGGCGATGGAGAAGACGATCCTTCCGCTGATAGAGAAACTGAAGAAGTCATGAGGCGCCTGTTCGCATTGGCGTTATCGCTGGCGTTTGCGTTGGTGGGCGCGCAGGCCAAGGAGGCCGCGCCGCTGGCCGAAGACCCGGTGGTCGAGCAGCGCCTGTTGGTCATCTCCGAAGAGATGCGCTGCCTGGTCTGCCAGAACGAATCGCTGTCGGCCTCACGCTCCGACCTGGCGCAGGACCTGCGCCGCGAGTTGCGCACGCTGATCAAGCAAGGCAAGAGCGACGCCGATATCCGTGAATTCATGGTCAGCCGCTACGGCGACTTCGTCCTGTACCGGCCCCGCATCAAGCCGGAAACATGGCTGCTGTGGTTCGGGCCGTTCCTGCTGGTTGTGGTGGCGGTCGTCGTGTTGCTGGTGTACTTGCGCCGCCGCAATCGCGCCGTCGCCGAGGCCACCCTCACGCAAGAGGAAACCCGGCGCGCCGAGGCGCTGCTGCAAGGAGCGGACAAATGACCGGTTTCGTGGTGGGCGCGCTCCTGAGCGTCGCCCTGGTGCTGCTGGTATTGCTGCGGCCCTACCTGTGGAAGACCGCCGCGGCGCCAACGTCGCACCGGCAATTGAACACAGCCATTTACCGCGAGCAGGTCAGCCGGCTCGAACAGGACCTGGCGCAGGGCGTGCTCGCCAAAGAGGACTACGCCCAGGCGCTGGCGGAACTGCAACGGCAGGTGCTGGAGGACACGGCGCCCGAGGACGCCGCTTCCACGCTGCGCTCCCCGGTGCGCACGATCTGGGCCCTTGCGCTCGTGCTGCCGCTGGCAGCCGCGGGGATGTATCTGCTGATCGGCAGTCCGGCCAGCGTGACCCAAGTCGCCACCGCGCCCGCGGACCGGGCCAAGGAGGTTGAGCGCATGGTTTCCGGGCTGGCCGCCAGGCTCGAGAAAGAGCCGGACAACCTGAAGGGCTGGGCCATGCTGGCCCGCTCGTACAAGGTAATGGGGCGCTCGGCGGAAGCCGAGAAGGCATTCGACAAGGCCGCGCCTTTCATCGAATCGGACCCCGAGATGCTGGCCAATTACGCCGATGTCGCGGCGGAAAATGCGGGTGGGAGATTCGCGGGCAAGCCGGCCATGTTGATCGAGAAGGCTCTGAAGGCCGACCCGAATCATCCCATGGCGCTCTGGCTGGCCGGCACGGTGGCATTCAAGAATGAGGATTACGACAAGGCCCTGGTCAGCTGGGACCGCCTGGCCGCCCTGTTGCCGCCTGGTACTGAAGACGCGCAGATGATTCGAGGCGCCATCGACGAGGCGCGCTCCAAAGGTGGCAAGAGCAGCGCCAAGCTTGCGTCACCCGCGCGTCCACACCCACCGTTGATCGCAGCGGCGCCGGCAGCGACAGCGGCGCCTGCCGCGGCGCAAGGAGCGGCTGTCGCCGCGGCCGGCGGCCCAGGCGTGAGCGGAACCGTCGAACTCGATCCGGCGCTCAAGGGCAAGGCTGCCCCCGGCGACACCGTGATGGTGATCGCACGGGTGCCAGGTTCACGCATGCCGGTGGCCGTGCTGCGCCAGCGCGCGCAGGACTTGCCGTTGAAATTCACACTCGACGACTCACTCTCGATGAGCCCGCAGGCCCTGATCTCGAAGACCCCAGAAGTCGAGGTGGAAGCCCGCATTTCGAAATCGGGAATGGCCAAGGCCGAGGCCGGCGACCTGATCTCAGCGGTCCAGACCGTCAAGGTCGGCGCTCGCGGCGTCACATTGCGGGTGGCACAAGTCCGGCCGTAAGTCAGCGAACCGGCGCGGCCAGCCCGGGCTTGAGCAGCACCACCACCGCCCCGGCGCCGCCCTCGTCGCCGCGGGCCTGGACGAAAGCCAGCACTTCGCTCTTCTGGATCAGCCAGCTTTGCACGCGGCCCTTGAGCACCGGGGTCTTGCCGGGCGAGCCCAGCCCCTTGCCGTGCACGATACGCACGCAACGCCAGCCGCGCCGGTGGGCCCCCCGGATGAAAGCGGACAGGGCTTCGCGTGCTTCCTCGCGCCGCAGCCCGTGCAGGTCGATCTCTCCCTGCAAGGTCCAGTAACCCTTGCGCAGCTTGCGGGTCACTTCCGTGCCGATGCCCGAACGCCGAAAGCTCAAGGCGTCGTCGATATCCAGCAGCGTGCTGGCATCGAACTCGTCGCTGATGGCTTCACGCAGCACCCGCTCGTCATCGAGTTGCTGCTGCACCGCGATCGGCGCGGGCTGGTCGGGTGCAAGATCCACCCGGCGGTGTTCCCGCAGCGGCTTCACCGCGCCGGCCGCGCGCACGAACAGATCTTTCTCCGCACGTGCCTTGCGCTCGGCCTCGGCTCGCGACTTGTCACGCGTGGCCCGGAGGGTCTGCTCCTCAAGCAGCTTCTGCTGGATGTGATGCAAGTCCTTCAGGGATTTGGATTTCATGTCACCGCCTGTCAAAGCAGGCCCTTCTCGGCCATCGACAGCGCATCGCCCGGCGCGACAATCACGTGATCCAGCACCCGCACATCGACCAGGGCCAGCGCGGCTTTCAAGGTCTGGGTCAATGCCTCATCGGCGCGCGAAGGCTGCACCGTGCCGCTCGGATGGTTGTGCGCCAGCACCACCGCAGCCGCTTCGCGCTGCAGGGCGCGCAGCACCACCTCGCGCGGGTACACGCTGGTCTGGGTCAAGGTGCCGCGAAACATCTCGTCCATCGCGATCAGCCGGTTCTGGGCGTCCAGAAACAGCACGGCGAATACCTCGTGCGCCTTGGCGGCCAGATGCAACTGCAGGTATTGCTTGACCGCACCCGGCGAGCTGAACACCTCGCGCTCTTTCAATTGCTGGCTCAAGGCTCGGCGGGCCAGTTCGAGTACTGCAGCGAGCTCCGCACGCTTGGCGCTGCCGCCCATGCCCTTGATCCGTTTGAGATCATCCAGACCAGCGTTCAAGAGTCCCGAGATGCCGCCAAACCCACCTGTCGCTTTTCCGGTGGTGGCGTCGATCACGGGTGCTGCCAGCAGTTCGTCCGCCATCTGCAGCACGCCGCGCCCAGCCGTACCGGTGCGCAGCAACAGCGCCAGCAATTCCGTATCGCTCAGCGCGGCCGCGCCGCGAGCCAGCAGTTTCTCGCGCGGCCGCGCGTCCACGGGAAGGTTTTTCATGGGGAGTGAAAGGAGAGGCTGGGCGGGTTTCTACAATAGCGGCAGTTTATCGGGACTTCCATGGCCTCCACCAC
>JBKJHN010000048.1:0-20150 GCA_046599015.1 Ramlibacter sp. | reverse complement strand
GATGTCGAGGACGCCTGGTTCTTCCTGCACACGTTGTTCGAGTTGATCTGGCAGTACCGTTTCCTCTACCGTGACCTGAACGACCTGTTGTCCAAGAACCGGCGTCTTGAAACACATTTCCAGTGGGTCTTGAAGAACAAGACCCGGGCCGTGCGCGCCATGCTGGATGGCATGAGCCGTTCGGGCGCAGTCGCCATCGACTCCCGCGAAGTCGAAGCGACTGCCACCTGCATGGTGGTGGTCCTGACCTACTGGCTCAGCTTCGAATATGTCCGCGACCCCCGCCGGGCGCTGGAACCGGAAAGTGCCCAGCTGGCACTGCTGCGCGGAGCGCATCATGTGCTCAATCTGCTGGTACCCTATCTCGAACAAGGCCAGCGCATGCACCTGCTGGGCCTGGTGACGGCTTACAGTAACGCGGAGAAATGAGAGTAGAAGACACGGAGTCAGCCATGGCCAAATGGACCGCTTTCCCGCACCTGGGCGATTACCAGTTCAATGCTGCCAGCCTGAAGAAGCAATGGGCGCGCCTGCACGCTGGGGACGCGGAACCTCTGCCGCAGGACCCCGCGGTGCTGGAGTGCTGGGCGCTTTTCCACAATGGCGACTTCCAGCAAGCGGCCCAGGCCGGGCTGCAGGCCGGCGGCGATGGGATCACGGCCGCGAACAAGGCGACCTCGATCTACGCGAACTACCTGGAAAAGAAGGAGAAGACCAAGCTGGAGTTGTTGATGACGGTGGCCCAACGGGCCGAAGCGCAAGCCGCCCTGGACAGCAAGAACGCGAATGCCTGGTATTGGCAGGCCTACTCCCTGGCGCGCTACAGCCAGGGCATCAGCGTGGCCAAGGCGCTGGCGCAAGGCCTGGGCGGCAAGGTCAAGGACGCACTGGAAAAAACCATCAAGCTGCAGCCCAGGCATGCCGACGCGCACATCGCTCTGGGTGCTTTTCATGCGGAGGTCATCGACAAGGTGGGCTCCCTGATCGGCGGCATGACTTACGGCGCCAAGAAAGAGGTGGGCCTGAAATTGTTTCAGGATGCGCTGAAGATCAACCCCGGGTCGGTCATCGGCATGATCGAGTTTGCCAATGGCCTGGTGATGCTCGAAGGCGATAGAAAGATGAAGGAAGCCACCAGGCTGTACGAAGTGGCTGCTGCCAGCAAACCGCTGGATGCCACGGAACGGCTGGACGTCGAACTGGCCAGGGCCGAACTGGCCGATTAGCTGGGCTGGCGCCGGGCGCTGTTTCGCGCCAGCCGCCTACAGACGCGTCAGACTTTCCTGCGCACCATCGGGTGCATGAACATTTTCGAAGCTCTGCGCGTCAGCCACGATACCCAGCGCGAACTCACTGTGCGTCTGCTTGCCACCGCCGCGGGCGCGCCGGAACGCGAGCAGGTTTTCCTTCAGCTCAAGCATGAACTGGTGGCGCACGAGACGGCGGAGGAGCGCTGCTTTTATGTGCCCTTGTTCGAGCACGACCAAACGGTGGACGCCGCGCGGCATGCCATTGCCGAGCATCATGCGATGGATGAGATGGTGGAGAGCCTAGAAGATATGGACCCCACCACGGCCCAATGGGCGGAGTGCGCGCAGAAACTCTGCGACAAGGTGCAGCATCACCTGAGCGAGGAAGAACAGAAGTTCTTCCAGGAAGCCGGCAAAGTACTGACCGAAGCCCAGAAGCTGTCGCTGGCCAAGGAGTACGAGGCCGAATTCACGACGCTGCGAGTGCGAGAGGGTTGAAGCTGGAGCCGCATGTCATTGCGGGCTCCGACCCGCAATCCATGTGAGGGCGGCGTTACCGTTCCTGCTCCCCCCACGGCAGCATCAGCATCACCATCGACAGCTTGAAAAACTCGGGGCCGAATTCGTCAATGATCTTTTGCGGATCCGGGCACAAGACCGTGTCGGTGATCACGCCAAACTGCACGCTGCCGCCGTAGCTCAGGATCGAGACGCCCAGCCCGATGTCTCCGGACTGCGGCACCCAGAACATGCTCTGCTCCAGAGTCGAGCCCAGCAGCTTCAGCCTCTCGCGCGGGCCCGGCACATTGGTCATCACGGCCGTCGTTTTCCTGCCAAACAGGCTGAGCATGGCTTCCTGCGCCGGCTTGATCAACAAACCGGCAACGGCGAGCAAACCAAAAGCCAGCAGCGGCTGGGTGCTCCCTTTGAGTGCGCGCATCCGCCGCCGCACTTCGTAAACCCTCTCCACTGGATTCCGGATGCCTATGGGCAACACCAGGGGGACGAGTCCGAAGCGATTGCCCAACTCGTGGGCTTGCTCCAGCGGCCGCAGATTGACAGGGATCATGGCCCGGATCTCCTGGCCCGCCACATTGTCACCGAGCGCCTGGAGATATTCGCCGATGGCGCCAGCCACGCAACTGAGCAAGACGTCGTTGATCGAGCAGCCCAGTGCCTTGCCCACCGCCTTGACTTCGTCGAGCGGAATGGGTTCGCACCAGGCCACGCGCTTGACCGTCCCGGGTTTGCCCTTCAGGCGAGTCTTCGAATCGTCAGGCATCAGTGCCAGCGCCGCGGCGTCGTTCAGCACCTGATACGCCAGCCTGGCCAGGTCCACCGACCCATCGAACAAGCTCCTGCGCGGATCGCGCAGCAATCCGAGCGCGCGCACGACGCCGTCCCCGGCGCCCCCCAAAGCCTTCACGGTCATGTCGGTGAAAGGCTTGAGCAAGGCGTGCGCAATCCAGTCCTGCGCCCCGGTCACGTCGGGCTTGCGCTTGCGCTCGGGCGGAGGCGCACCGCCGTCGACCAGGGACATCGTGACGGAGATCAAGGCGATGCCATCGGCGATGCAATGGTGGATGCGCACCAGCAGTGCGCTGCCGCCCTCGTAATCCTCGATCAGGTGCATCTGCCACAAAGGGTGGTCGTGATCCAGCGGCTGCGATGCCAATTCGGCCAGCCGCTGCTGCAGCGCCAGTTGCTCACGCCCCTTGCCGCGCCTGGGCAGTTTGTCCCGCACGACGTGGCGCTCGATGTCGAAATCGCTGTCCTCCACCCAGGTCGCGCCCGCCGCGTCCTGCACCACCCGTTGCCGAAAGCGGCTGTACTTCAAGAGCCGCTCCTGGACGCGCCGGCACAGTTCTTCATATCGGATCCCGGGCTTGAGGGTCCACACACCCAGGATCATCATGAGATTACTGGGCGAATCCATGCGCAGCCACGCGGTGTCCACCTTGGTCATGCGCTCACCTGTGACTCCCAGGACTGCCGCCGCCGTTCGAGCGGCGCCCTGGCCCAGGAGGCCGGCGACGCGGCGGGCCGTTCGACCAGCCTGTCCCGCAACGACCTGTGCAACGATTCGCGGATCCATCAAGTTCCCACCTTTGCCCGAATGGCGGCTGCATCGCCCCACAAGGGCGTGCGATGTTGGCTGAGGCGGTTCTGCGCTGCGATCATGCGGTCTCCATCGGGGTCGGTTAGGCGCCGCCTCTATTCTGGGCGGTCGGGTGGCCTTAAGATACCGCGAAGTTACCCGCAGGCACCGCGAGAATAAGCGCTCATCTCCACTCCATAAATCCAAAAGGAGCATTCCATGGCCGATCTCAAATCCTCCTTCGAAGCCGCTGTTGCGGGCTCCAAGAACCTGAGCGAGCGCCCGGACAACGCCACGCTGCTGAAGCTGTACGCGTTGTACAAGCAGTCGACGGCGGGAGACAACACCGATAAAAAGCCGGGCTTCGGCGACATGGTCGGCCGGGCGAAATGGGACGCCTGGAACACCCTGAAGGGCACCTCCAGCGACGAGGCGATGCAGCAGTACATCGACCTGGTCGGCTCGCTCGGTTAACCGCCCAGCCGGCCCGCGCGGTTCAGGCTTTCTTCTTTGCCGCGGCTTTCCTGGCCGGCGGCGCCTTTTTCGCGGGCGCCCGTTTTGCGATTGGATGCTGGTCGAACGCCTTGGCCGGTTCCTCCTCGGCCAGTAGCAGATCCAGGTTCTTGACAATCTCGCTTTCGATGCGGTCCTTGAACGCGCCGAGCAGGAAACCCAGACGGGCACTCAGTTCAAAATGATCCTTGGTGACCTTCAGTTCGCCATTCGCACCCGAGCGCGTGAAGCTGACCAGGTCCGAGGTCTTGCCCTCCTCGTAGATGCATTCCATGCCCAGCTTTTCCTCGGCAGTCTGCGCCCACCTGAAAGCCAGTTTGCGCGCTGTGGGCAATCCCAGCTTGTGGTCGCGGGTGATACGAATGTCAGGCACTGCCGATCTCCTTGAGTATTTGATGGCGCTGGGCCTTGGGCATCGCCGCCAACCGTTTGGCGGCCTCATAAAAACGGGTCCAGTCGCCGCCTTCCCTCGCAAACAGGGCTTCGAAGCCGGGAACCAGTTCGTCGTAGACGGCCTGGGCGCCGAAGGAGGAGTTGTTGGCTTGAGCCACCCACTGATCGTAGGCGCGGTAGCGCGCCGCGTCGCCGGGCCAGCTTGCGCTCAGGCGTGCGTACTCCTCACGGAACTCGCGCATCGCCTGTTGTTTGACCGGCTCGCGTTCATCGCCCCGGGTTTGCTCGTAAATCCGCTCCAGCCGCTTGCGCGTGGCCTGCGTCAAGGCGCGAAACTGATTGCGCCGCCCGTTGTACTGCGCGTACTCCTCGCGCGCCGCCGCGGAGCCCTCGGTCGCCAGCCACCGGGCGCCGCCCAGGCGCTCCACCGCCGTGGCAAACGACTCGTTGAACGTGGTGTCGTCCGCGGCATAGAGCACCTGATGAGCAAGTTCATGGAAGATCAGCCTGGCCAGCTCACCTTCCGGATAGTTGATGAAGGTATTGAGAAGCGGATCGCCTCCGGCCCAGTTCATCCACCCCAGCGTGGAGTACGCAGGCACCGGGTAGACGCTGGACTCATACCCCTGCGCCGCGAGCCGGGCCGCCTCCGCCCGGGCCTCGCCTTCATCGAAATAGCCGCGATAACCGACACAACCCGTGATCGGAAAGCATGACTGCTGCAGGGTGAGCGAGTACGCGGGAGCCGCCACCACGTTCCAGACGACAGCCCGCCGTTGCAGGTCTGCATAACGGCGATAGCTCGGGTTGTCAGGCAGCCGGAGCTCGCGCACGGCGAAGTCGCGGATCCCCCGGCTCAGCGCCAGCCGGGCCTTCAGGCGCTCTGGCGTGTTGGCGTCTTCGAGCCAGTCGCCGATCGGTCGGGCCGCACTCATGACCTTGATGTGGCCGCTCGCGGATTGCCAGTAATAGCCCAGGTTGGCGCAACCTGTGACGCCCACCAGGGCCGCCGCCGCCATCGCCACAACGCCCGCCATTGCCATGATCAGCCGGGATCTCACGCTGTTTGGACTTCGACCAGGCAATCGTAGAACACCGCGGCTCGTCCCAGGTCGGTGAGGTTCTGGCTGGTGAGCTGGTTGGCGTTGGTGCCATTCAGCCCGAACTTGCGCCACCAGACCCCGAGGGCATTGACCACACCGGGCCGTGCGCGATCGGAAACCTCGGCCTTGCAATGGTACTCGCCCCGTTCGTTGAAGACGCGCACCACCGAACCCGACGCGACACCGCGCGCCGCCGCGTCGCTCGCATGTATTTCCAGCAGCGGCTCCCCTTCGATATCCCGCAGGCTGCGCACATTGACAAAACTCGAATTGAGGAAGTTGCGGGCTGGTGGCGAGATCATCGCCAGAGGGTAGGCGGCGGATGATCCAGCCGGTTCGTAGTTCGGCAGGTGGTCGGGCAGGCCGTCCAGCCCCTGGCGCGCCAGCCGCTCGCTGAAGAACTCGCACTTGCCCGAAGCCGTCGGAAACCGGCCTTGCGCGAACGGCGCGTCGGGTACGTTCAAGCTGGCAAACCCACGCCGGAGCAGCTGCTCGAAATCGACCCGCTCGCCGTACGCGATGCGGCACAAGCTCTCGTCGCTCTCGGCGAAACAAGCATCCGTGTAGTCCATCTGCCGCGCCAGGTCGCGAAAGATCCGGGTATTGGCCCGAGCCTCGCCCAGAGGAGCGATCGCCGGCCGGTTCAGCACAACGTCGGTATGGCCGTACGACAGGTGCACGTCCCAATGCTCCAGCTGAGTCGTCGCCGGCAACAGGTAATCGGCGTAGTCCGCCGTATCGGTCTGGAAGTGTTCCAGCACCACGGTGAACAAGTCTTCACGGGCAAAGCCGGCCACCACCTTGGGCGAACCCGGGGCGACCGCAACGGGGTTGCTGTTGTAGACGATCAGCGCCTCGATCCTGGGGCCAAACTGCGCTGACGACTGGCGCAGCAGATCGTCCCCGATGGTGCTCATGTTGATCGTGCGCGGAGCGCGGCCAGCCAGCAGGTCCGGTCGCTGCAGCGCCGCCTTGTCGACCGGAAACATGCCAGAACTCGACAGCAGCACACCGCCGGCGCGATCGCGCCAGGCGCCCGTGAGGGCCGGAAGACAGGCGATGGCCCGCACGGCGTTGCCACCGCCACGCACTCGTTGCATGCCGTAGTTCAGGCGGATCGCAGCGGGTCGCGTGGCGCCCCAGTCCTGGGCCAGGGAACGGATCTGCTCGGGAGGTACACCGCACACCTGGGCTGCTCGCTCCGGAGTCCAGCGCAAGGCGCGTTCGCGCAAGCCTTCCCATCCCAGCGTGTGCTGCCTGATGTAATCATGGTCCAGCCAGTCATGCACTACCAACTCATGCATCATCGAGAGTGCCAGTGCGGCGTCAGTGCCTGGCAGCAGTTGCAAATGCTCGTGGCATTTCTCGGCGGTCTCCGTACGTCGCGGATCGATGCACACCAGTTTGGCGCCGGCCCGCTTGGCGGCTTGGGCCAGGCGCCAGAAATGCAGGCTGCTGGCTATCGAGTTGCTGCCCCAGATCAGGATCAGCTTCGATTCGGCGAAGAACTCCACCCTCATGCCGACCTTGCCGCCGAGCGTCTGGGTCAGCCCCTCCGCGCCGGCGCTGGCGCAGATGGTGCGATCCAGCAGCGATGCCCCCATCCGGTTGAAAAACCGGGCTGCGATGCTCTCGCTTTGCACCAGCCCCATGGTGCCGGCATAGCTGTAGGGCACGATGGCTTGCGGATCGACCGCGGCAATCGCCTGCAGCCGGGCGGCAATGTCCACCAGCGCGTCGTCCCAGCTCACGCGCTCGAAGCGGCCAAAGCCCTTCGCTCCGACGCGCCGCAGCGGATGCAGCAGGCGCTCGGGGTGATACGTGCGCTCTGTGTACCGGGACACCTTGGTACACAGAACCCCCGCCGTGTGCGGGTGTTGCGGGTTACCTTCGACCTTGATCGCCACACCGTTGTCCACGGTGGTCAGCAACGAGCAGGTATCCGGGCAGTCGTGCGGACAAGCGCCACGAATTTGCTGCACCGCCTTCGGCAGGGCTTGGTCGGGAAAGCCAGCGGTCGTGCTGATCATGAGGCCGTTCAACCGATCTCGCGCACCTGGGCCAAACCGAGCATGAACGCTTCGCAGCGGGCCAGCTGATCGAGGCTCACATATTCATCGGGCTGGTGAGCCTGGTTGATGC
Source organism: Ramlibacter sp. (assembly GCA_046599015.1). Taxonomy (GTDB): domain Bacteria; phylum Pseudomonadota; class Gammaproteobacteria; order Burkholderiales; family Burkholderiaceae_C; genus Ramlibacter. Next base: position 12,651 of record JBKJHN010000048.1, on the reverse strand, counting down.
TTCCGGGGCCGCAGACCACCGTGGGTATGCCGGCGTTCTTGAACAGGCCGGCCTCCGTGCCGAAGGCAACCTCGGTGGTGCGAAGCTCGCCGGAGAGGCGCTGCGCGAGCCGTGTGACGCTATCGCCAGCGGCTCCAAGAAAACTGGGGACCTCGCAAATGGTTTCGAACCTGAAACCGGCTTCCGGCGAGATACGCTTCATCGCCGGTTCGAGCGAGCGCGCATACCCGAGCAGCTCCTGCTGCATGGCCGCGACGTCGGCCGCCGGCAAGTCGCGAAACTCATAGCGAAACTCGGCATCTCGCGGCACCACGTTGTCGGCAATGCCGCCGTGGAACTGGCCGACACTGGCGGTGGAAAACGGCACGTCGAATCCCGCGTAACGGGGCTCGCTGCGCTCGAATTCCTCGGCCATGTCACGCAATTTGCCGATCACGCGTGCCGCCATTTCGATGGCGTTGACCGACTGCGGCGTGAGCGATGAATGCGCTTCCTTGCCGCGTACGCAGCAACGGTAGCGATACACCCCCTTGTGCGCCACGGCCGGGACCATGCTGGTCGGCTCGCCGATGATGCAGGCCAGCGGCGCCACGCCGGCGTCACGCATGTCGGCAATCAGTTCCCGCACGCCAAAACAGCCGACTTCCTCGTCATAACTGAAGGCGAGGTGAATGGCGAATGGCGCCGCGCTCTCCAGAAAATCACTGGCGTGCGCCAGCGCCATCGCGATGAAGCTCTTCATGTCGGCGGAACCACGGCCGTACAGACGTTCCTCGCGCACCGCGGCGCTCAGCGGGTCGGCTGACCAATCCTGGCCGTCCCAAGGCACGGTGTCGGTGTGACCAGAAAGTATGACGCCGGCCGGTTTGCCCTCACCCAAGGTAGCGAAAAGGTTGGCCTTGGTCTTTTCGGCATTGAAGGTCAACCGGCTGGCGACGCCGAGCCTGGCCAACTCATCGCGGATCAGGTGGATGAGCTGAAGATTGGAGTTGGCGCTGACGGTGTTCATCCGCACCATCGCTTGCGCCAGTTCCAGCGCGCGAGGCGAAACGGCATTCCGTGTGAGGTCCATGCCATGATTCTCGCGGATATCCTTGGCCAGCGCTGCGATGCGGGCCCGGCTAGACTTGCAGGGACCTGACCCCGAAAGCCGCCATGAATATCCTGGACTCCGTCGTCACACAAGCGGCCGCCATCGCCGCCATCCGGCGTGACATCCACGCGCATCCCGAGTTGTGCTTCGAAGAAGCGCGCACCGCCGCGGTGATCGCCGAAAAGCTCACTGAATGGGGCATCCCCATCCACTTGGGCCTGGGCAAGACGGGCGTGGTGGGCATTGTCAGCCAGGGGACCAGCACCCGTGCGATCGGACTGCGCGCCGACATGGATGCGCTGCCCATGCAGGAGGTCAATACCTTCGCCCATGCGAGCCAGCAGAAGGGGAAGATGCACGCCTGCGGCCATGACGGGCACGTGGCCATGTTGCTGGCAGCGGCCCAGCATTTCGCCAAAAACCGCAACTTCGACGGAACCGTTTACCTGATCTTCCAGCCGGCGGAAGAAGGCGGCGGCGGCGCGCGCGAGATGATCAAGGATGGTCTGTTCGAACGGTTCCCGATGGAAGCGGTGTTCGGCATGCACAACTGGCCGGGCACCCAGGTCGGAAAATTTGCGGTGAGCGCCGGGCCGGTGATGGCCTCGAGCAATGAATTCAAGATCACCGTTCGCGGCAAGGGCAGCCACGCCGCGCTGCCGCACAACGGCATTGACCCGGTGCCGATCGCCTGCCAGATGGTTCAGGCCTTCCAGACCATCATCAGCCGCAACAAGAAGCCGGTGGACGCCGGGGTGATTTCGGTGACGATGATCCATGCCGGCGAGGCGACCAACGTGGTTCCCGACACCTGCGAATTGCAGGGCACCGTGCGCACCTTCACCCTCGAAGTGCTCGACCTGATCGAAAAGCGCATGCGGCAGATCGCCGAGCACGTGTGCGCGGCACACGAGGCGTCCTGCGAATTCGAATTCGTGCGCAACTACCCGCCGACAATCAACTCGGCGGCCGAAACCGAGTTCGCGCGCCAGGTGATGGCCTCGATCGTCGGACCGGACAACGTCGAGATTCAGGAACCCACCATGGGCGCCGAAGATTTTGCGTACATGCTGCAAGCCAAGCCTGGCGCCTACTGCTTCATTGCCAACGGGGACGGCAACCACCGGGAAATGGGCCATGGGGCCGGGCCTTGCATGCTGCACAACGCCAGCTACGATTTCAACGACGACCTGATCCCGCTGGGCGCCACTTACTGGGTCCGGCTTGCGCAAGCGTGGCTGGCCAAAGGCGCTGGATGAGCGCGGCGGACGCGGTTTTTTCCGACTCCTATCGCCGGGCCCGCGAGAAGTTTCTTGCGACAACCGCCGAAGCGGGCCTGCCGGTCGAATCCAGGTTGCATCCGGAGAAAGGCGCACAGGGTGAAGACCTGGCCATGGATGTGGCCCGTGACGGACATCCGGATGTCGACAGGCTGCTGATCCTGTCCAGTGCCTGTCATGGCGTCGAAGGTTATTGCGGCAGCGGCGTGCAGGTGGCTGCCTTACGCGACGCCGAGTGGCGCGACCGCGCCAGCCGTGGCGGCGTAGCGGTCCTTTACATCCATGCGCTCAACCCGTACGGGTTTTCTCACACCCGGCGGGTGACACATGAAAACGTGGACCTGAACCGCAACTTTCAGGATTTTTCGCAGCCGCTGCCGGTGAACAAGGCTTATCGCGAACTGCACCCGCTGCTGCTGCCGGATCAATGGCCGCCCACGTCAGCCAACGAGTCCGCCATCGCACAATATCTGGCAGCTCACGGACCGACCCTGTTCCAGGCGGCCATCTCCGGCGGGCAGCACGAATTTCCCGATGGCCTTTTCTTCGGCGGCACGGCGCCCACCTGGAGCAATCTGAGCTTGCGGGAAGTGCTGCGAACGCATGCGCGCCGTGCCGGCCGGATCGCCTGGATCGACATCCACACCGGGCTGGGTCCCAGCGGGGTGGGTGAGCGTATCTTTGCCGGCCGCGATGACGCGGCCGGTGTGGCACGCGCGCGCAGTTGGTGGGGCGGCGGCGTCACCTCGATCTACGACGGCTCCTCGTCATCGGCCTTCCTGACCGGCTTGATGTGCAATGCCATCTACGAGGAATGTCCGCAGGCGCAGTACACCGGAATCGCACTCGAGTACGGCACGATTCCGCTCCCTGAGATGCTGCAGGCGCTGCGCGCCGGACACTGGGCTCAGTTGCATGGCGAGGCGCCGCCGTCGCTCAAAGCCCAGATCAAGCGGAAGATGAAGGACGCCTTCTACACCGACACGACTGCCTGGAAGGATCAGGTGCTGCAACAGGCGCGCGAGGCCTTGTCACAGGCGGTAGAAGGACTGGTGAGTTAACGGCGGGCTGATGCCCGCTACAGCACGGCCCGCTGTCGCACGATTTCCAGCAGGCCGTCGAAGATCAGGCTTTCCACCAACTCAAACCGCACCGTCATGTGCGGCGCCATCTTCCAGCCCGCGCCGCCCGTCATGAAACACACGGGCTCGGCGCCGCTGCGCCGCCGCACGTGCTGCGCCATCCGCTCGATGGCTCCGGCAATGGCATAGGTGCCGCCGCTTGTGAGTGCGTCGCTGGTATTGGTGGGGAACTCGCGCACTTCACCGGTGGGAACGTGCAGTCCAGCGGTTCCGGATTCGAGCGCGCGCAGCATGATGCCGTGGCCCGGCAGGATGAAGCCGCCCAGGAACTTGCCATGCATGTCGACCGCTTCCACCGTCACGGCCGTGCCCACCATCACGACCACCATGGGCTTGGCCGGACCTTGTGCCATCATCCGGTGCCAGGCGCCGATCATCGCCACCCAGCGATCCGCGCCGAGCCGTGTGGGATGGTCGTAGCCGTTGACGAGGCCGGCTTCCGCTGCACTGGAGACGACCCAGTGCGCCGGCACGTCCCAGAGCTCCTCCATCTGCTCCTCGACCCGGCGCTTGATGGCATCGGCGGCCACGGCGCAGCCCAACATCCGATCGGGCCGCGGCAATCGGGCCCAGCCGCCGTCCGCCAGCTTGTCGATGTTTTCCAGGAACTCGGCGCCTTGGGCCAGCACTTGCGCACCAGGCCGTGGCGAATCGTACAGCGCCCACTTCAGACGCATGTTGCCGATATCAATCGCAAGAAAGGCCATGATGAACGCGAATATAAACCCTTGGCGCCACCCCTCATATCGCGCCGAGCCAGCAGGCGCGCTGGATGGCGGCGAGCTTGTTGTCCACCTTCAGCTTGCCCATTGCATTGGCGAGGTGATAGTTCACCGTGCGCTCCGCGCAGTGCAGCCGCGCCGAACTTTGGCGAGCCGTCAGGCCTCGAAAGGCGAGCAGCAGGCATTCCCGTTCGCGCGGACTCAGGGTGCAGCGCGATTGCGCGATGCTGCGTCTGACCAGCGGCCAGATGTTCATGGCGGACCAGACCAGCGATGCGGCGTCGGCGCGGTCGGTCAGCTCCCGCGAGCTGAACATGAAGCACTCGAACGCCCGGCCGGCTGGCAGCGAAAACTCGACCCGCACCAGAGTCTGCAATCCCTGGGCCAGCCACAACGCCCGCCACCGGGTGGAATCGAGGTGATCCGACTTCGCGATGTGTTGCCAGGCAACGAGCGAAGCATCGGAATCACGCCATGCCACACCGAACTCGCGGCTGTCCGCAAGCGCTCGGGCGGCGTCCATCACGCTCGGTGGATGCACTGCCACTACGCCGCGATCCTCTCTGGCGCCGAACGGATCGGGTCCGAGGACGACGATGGCCTCGACGGAAAGTTCGCGCAGCGCACCGATCCAGTCGCCAAGGAGCCCGTCGAGGCTCACACTGTCAAAGTTAGCAGGTAGCTGCATCGACGAGTATTAAAAGAAACGGGACAATAGCACGCTCCTTCCTGCGTCGCGCCGACCTTTTCTTCTGCACCACGGGCCGTGTACTGAGCTAGGATCATGAAGCCTACCCATTTGCTGGACCCGCCCCACCCGCCATGAGCTTCCCACTTTTTCACCGACCCGGGACCATCGTCTTTCTCGACGATGACCCCGACTACCTGGAAATGCTGGCGATGGCACTGCCGCGGCACTGGTACATCAAACTCTTCGTCGACCCGGTGGCGTGCATCAACTACCTGCAGCAGGAGCCGCCGTTCTGGGAGGCCGACGCCTGGAACCAGCAGCAGTTGATCGAAGACTGGCGCGCCGGCAAAGCGCTGATCCCTCAGCTTTTGGGCTATTGGTCCCGGTACACCGAGCGCTATGCGCTGACGCGGGTTTGCGTGGTGGATTACTCCATGCCGGTGATGGACGGCCTTCAGGCTCTTGGTGAGCTGGTGGATTGGCCCGGCTCCCGGGTGCTGCTGACCGGCCAGGCCGACGATCAGGTGGCTGTCCGTGCGTTCAATCGGGGCCTGATCGACCAGTTCATCGCCAAACAGGAACCGGACATTTCACACCGGCTGATCGACGCCGTGGAGCACCTGTTGCGCACGCCAAACGCACGCCATGCGCAGACCTGGCGCGTGACCCTCAGCCCGCAGCAGCATGCCTTGTTGCGGACGCCATCGGTAGCCCGCGATCTCGCTGGCCTGGCGAGCCGGCGCTGGGTGGAGCACGTGGTCATTGGCGATCCCTTCGGGGTGCTGGGCATGGATGCCTCGGGCATCGTGAGCTGGCTGCAACTGGAGATCTCCGATGGGCTGGCGGGTCTGGCTGAACTGGCCGAACTCGAAGGTGTCTCACCGGCCGGGTTGGACGACATCCGGGCCGGACGCAAGCTGGCCGATCTCGAACTGCGCCAGGCCCTTGGCCGGACCGACTCCCCCGAACTCACGTCCGCGTTTCCGATTGGCCAGGACGCTTGCCTGCTGGGCGCGCTATTCCTGGTGCATCCGACGTATTGCCCCGACCCGGCCAACAGCTACCAGAATTGGCTCGCCCGGCAGGAAAAGCGCAAGGTGGAAGGCTGAAAGGCTGAAGTCAGGCCAACTTGCCGTGGCACTGCTTGTATTTCTTGCCGCTTCCGCAGGGGCACGGGTCGTTGCGTCCGACACGCGGCAGCGCCGTGGCGGGCGTCTGTTGCCGTGCCGTGCCGGGGTCCAGCACTGTCTCCACCTCGCCTGTTTCGGTGGGCGCGGTATAGGTGATGTTGGAGATGCGCTCGGCGCGCACCTCCAGGTCCTCGGCCGCCTGTTCCAGTTGCTCGCTCGACTGCACTGCGACCGTCATCAGGACCCGGGTCACCTCGTTCTTCACTGAATCCAGCAGCTGGCCGAACAACTCGAAGGCTTCGCGCTTGTATTCCTGCTTGGGTTGTTTTTGCGCATAGCCGCGCAGGTGAATGCCCTGGCGCAGGTAGTCCAGAGCCGAGAGATGCTCGCGCCAGTGTGTATCGATGCTTTGAAGCAGCACCATGCGCTCGAACTGGGTGAAATTGTCGGGGCCCACCTGTTGCACCTTGGCCTCGAAAGCCTCGTTGGCCATGTCGAGCACCATTTCCGAAATGTCCTCGTCGGTGATGCTGCTGGCGGCCTGGACTTCCTTTTGCAGCGATGCGCGGATGCCATATTCGTCCGACAGCGCCTTCTCCAGCGCGGGAATATCCCACTGCTCCTCGACCGACTCCTGCGGGACGTACTGGTGAACCAGGTCGGTGAAGCACCCTTGACGCAGCGAGGCGATCTGCGCCGTGAGGTTGGTTGCGTCGAGGATGTCGTTGCGCTGCTGGTAGATCACCTTGCGCTGGTCATTGGCGACGTCGTCGTATTCGAGCAGCTGCTTGCGGATGTCGAAGTTGCGCGCTTCGACCTTGCGCTGCGCGCTCTCGATGCTGCGGGTCACGATGCCCGCCTCGATGGCCTCGCCATCGGGCATTTTCAGGCGCTCCATGATGGCCTTGACGCGCTCGCCGGCGAAGATGCGCATCAGCGGATCGTCCAGGCTCAGGTAGAAGCGCGACGACCCCGGGTCGCCCTGGCGCCCCGAACGGCCGCGCAGCTGGTTGTCGATGCGGCGCGATTCGTGGCGTTCGGTGGCGATGATGCGCAAGCCCCCCTGCTGCACCACGGCTTCGTGATCCTTCGCCCATTCCGCGCGCAGCTCGGCGATCTTGCGCTCCTTGGCAGCCGCGTCCATGGTCTCGTCGGCGTCCACGGCCTCCGCGGCTTTTTCAACGTTGCCGCCCAACACGATATCGGTGCCGCGGCCGGCCATGTTGGTGGCGATGGTGATCATCCTGGAACGGCCGGCCTGCGCCACGATCTCGGCTTCGCGCGCGTGCTGCTTGGCGTTGAGCACCTGGTGCGGCAAGTCCTCTTTCTTGAGCAGCTCGTCGATGATCTCGGAGTTCTCGATCGAGGTGGTGCCCACCAGCACCGGCTGGCCGCGCTCGTAGCACTCGCGGATGTCCTTGATCGCGGCTTCGTATTTTTCGCGTGTGGTCTTGTACACCCGGTCGAGCTGGTCGTCGCGCCGGCTCGGCTTGTTCGGCGGAATCACCATGGTTTCCAGGCCATAGATCTCCTGGAACTCGTAGGCCTCGGTGTCGGCGGTGCCGGTCATGCCCGCGAGCTTTCCGTACAGCCGGAAGTAGTTCTGGAAAGTGATCGAGGCCAGTGTCTGGTTTTCCGCCTGGATGGTCGCGCCCTCCTTGGCCTCGACAGCCTGATGCAAGCCATCGCTCCAGCGCCTGCCGGACATCAGGCGTCCGGTGAACTCGTCGACGATGATCACTTCACCGTTCTGCACCACATAGTGCTGGTCGCGGTGATAAAGGTGATTGGCTCGCAGCGCCGCATACAGGTGGTGCATCAGCGCGATGTTGGCGGGGTCGTAAAGCGTCGCGCCCTCTGGAATCAGGCCGAGGCTGAACAGGATGCGTTCGGCGTTTTCATGGCCCTGTTCGGTAAGGAACACCTGATGCGTTTTCTCGTCGAGCGTGAAGTCGCCCGGTTTGATGATGCCCTCGCCGGTACGCGGGTCGGCCTCGCCCTCCTGCTTGGACAACGACGGCACGACGCGGTTCATCGCGATGTACATTTCGGTGTGGTCCTCGGCCTGACCGCTGATGATCAACGGCGTTCGGGCCTCGTCGATCAGGATCGAGTCCACCTCATCGACGATGGCGTAGTTCAGGCCGCGCTGCACCCGGTCGGCCACTTCGTACACCATGTTGTCGCGCAGGTAGTCGAAGCCGAATTCGTTGTTGGTGCCATAGGTGATGTCGGCCCGGTAGGCGGCCTGCTTCTCTTCACGCGGCATGTTGGGCAGGTTCACGCCAACGCTCATGCCCAGGAAGTTGTACAGCTTGCCCATCCACTTCGCGTCCCGGTTTGCCAGATAGTCGTTCACGGTGACGACATGGACGCCCTGGCCCGTCAACGCGTTCAGGTAGACCGGCAAGGTGGCCGTCAGGGTCTTGCCCTCGCCGGTGCCCATTTCGGCGATCTTGCTGTTGTGCAAGGCCATGCCGCCTTGCATCTGGACGTCGAAATGGCGCATCTTCATGACGCGTTTGGAGCCTTCGCGCACCACCGTGAAGGCTTCCGGAAGGAGATCGTCCAGCGGTTCGCCCTTGGCGACCCGGTCCTTGAACTCACTTGTCTTGGCGCGCAACTCGTCGTCGCTCAGCTTTTCGAACTGCGACTCCAGCGCGCTGATGCGATCCACCGTCTTGCGGTACTGCTTGAGCAGTCGATCGTTGCGGGAACCGAAAATTTGGGTCAGGAGGTTCTTGGCCATGAATGCGGAGCTGCCTTGCCCGGCCCAGACGGGGCCGGCAAGGCAGCGCAATCCTATTTGTAGTCAGGATGAAAATGGGGGCTGCCAGCGGCTAAAGCAAGCCGTGACAGCGGCAATGATGCTGATTTTACCTGCGGGTGGCGGCTTGCGGCTCGGCGGCTCTTCCGCCAGCCTTGGCCAGCTGCACCGCGGGCAGGTCCCGGCCTGCCATGAGGAACTTCTGCGGGTCCTGGGGTATGCCTTGCACCATCACCTCGAAGTGCAAGTGAGGTCCGGTGGAGCGGCCTGTGGTCCCGACCTCGGCGATCTTGTGGCCGCGCCTGACCAGGTCGCCCTTCTTGACCCCCACCTTAGAGGCGTGCGCGTAGCGGGTCAGCAGGTCGTTGCCATGATCGATCTCGATCATGTTGCCGTACGCCGGATGAATCTCCTGCGCCACCACCACGCCTCCGGCCGCGGCAAGAATCGCCGTGCCGGGCTCGGCCTGGAAGTCGAGGCCTGTGTGCAACGCCGAGCGGCCCGTGAAAGGGTCGATGCGCCAGCCGAACGCAGAGCCCGGGTGGCCCGACTTAACCGGCTGCTGGGTCGGCACCATGGATTTCTTGATCTTCTGGTCGAACAGGCGCGACTCCATCAGGGTCATGAGGTCGCCGTTGTGGCCGGTAAGCGTTTCGAGGTCGGCCAATGTTGCTTGCAGTTCTTCCATGGACAGGGGCCGGCCGGAGACCAGCGCCCCGCCTTGTGCCGGAGCGGCCTTGAGTTCGGCAGGACTGAGGCCGGCCAGACCGGACACCCGTTCGCCCAAGGCATCGAGCTGAGCCATCCTGGCCTGCATCTCTCCCAGCTTGCGCGCCATGGCGTCGAGGTTCTCGCGCATGAAGCGGTCGCGCTGCTCGAACTCGTCCTTGACCACCAACCTGACCAGCGTGCCAACCACTGGCCAGCCTTCGCGCGCACCCTTCAGGAAGACCCAGTGGTACAGGCCGGCCGCCGATAGCATCAGCGCCAGAGAGAGACCCGCCAGCGCCAGCACGAGCTTGGCGCCGCTGAGATGCACGGCACGGCTCCTGGCTAGCGAAGCATCCGTGATAATGAAATGCAACGATTTCCCCTCATGTCTTCACCTCCTCCGACCCGGCGCCCGCAAGCGGTGAGCTTGCAGCAAGCCGCCGAAGACTCGCCCACACTGGCGAGGCTCACGCAGATCGCGCGCGAGTCGGGCGAGCGGCTCAAAGCGGTCGAATTTTTGATCCCTGCCTCACTGCGCTCCGCCGTCAGGCCCGGGCCGATCGACGGACCCGATTGGTGCCTGCTGGTGGACAGCAACGCCGCGGCTGCAAAACTGAGACAGGTTGTTCCTGCTCTGATAGCTCATCTGTGCAGCCGGGGATGGGAGGTTACCTCAATTCGGCTGAAGGTTCAAATGGGCGAACGGTGAAACGTTCGGCTTTTGCGCCCCGGCCCGCTGAACGGTCGTTGGTCGCGACGGACGGCCCGCGTTTTCCAGAGTACGCTCCAGCGGCCGAAGCTCGTCGCCGATCCGGCGCAGCGCCTGGTAGTGCTCGAATCTCGCCCGGCGGTCGTTTTCGTGCGCAAGCTTCGCCCGGATGGCTTCGGCCCGGCCCCGCAGGAGTGCGGCCTGGCCTGTCAAATCGCCCGCTTGGGCATCGCTCAAACGCGTCGGCGGGTCAGGGCGCTTGCCGACGTCTTGCAGGGCGCCGATCGATCGATCGAATCCACTGAACAAGTCGAGATTGAGAACTCGATCCAGTCGCGGGGAAGTATCCGGAACGGCGCAACCCGCCAGGAGGATAGTGGCAAGTAAAAGAGAAGTGCGCATGATGCTGCCTGTGCTTGTGGCGCCTGGAGCGGTGCCCTTGGGATTGACGGTGAATCTTGGTGCCGATTGTCGGATTCGAACTGACGACCTACCGCTTACAAGGCGGTTGCTCTACCCCTGAGCTAAATCGGCGGTGGATAAATTCTAGCTGAGCCACCCGCCATATTCACTTGACCCGCTTGAGCGCCGGCCGCGGCCCGCTCGGGGGTCTCGGCGGCCCGTCATCCGGGCCGCCGTCGGAACCGGCGGGCTCCGGTGTCAACAGCTGGATCACCTTGGGGTCGTCTTCGGCCTGGGAGCCGGCGGCAGGCACCCTGGACAGAGGCGATGCCTTCAAAAGATCCTCCGCCGCACCGCCTTCGACCGGGACCGGAAAAGCCATGCCCTGTCCGTTCTCGCGCGCGTAAATGGCGATCACACGATTGACCGGCACGATGATCTCGCGCGCAGAACCCGCAAAGCGGGCCTTGAACTCGATAAATTCGTTGCCGAGCTTGAGCGAGCTGGTCGCGTCGAAGCTGATGTTCAACACGATCTCGCCGTTTTTCACGTATTCGCGCGGCACCTGCACGGTGTCGTCCACCAGCACGGCAACATACGGCGTGAGACCGTTGTCCGTGCACCAGTCGTAAAGCGCCCGGACCAGGTACGGGCGAGTGGACGTCGATTCGAGTGCGTTCATCTTCAGCGGGCGCGCTCACGAAGCGGTAAGCGCGGGGGCCACATCCAGGCTGCCGCCGGGCCGCCCCAAGGCAGACTGCGCCCCCTCGGGGGGCAGCGCAGCACACGCAGTGGCAAGCGTGGGGGCCACATCACTTTCGCATGACCTTTTCAGAGGGCGTCAGGGCTTCGATGTAGGCCGGTCGGGAAAAGATGCGCTCGGCGTACTTCAGCAAGGGCGCGGCATTCTTGGAAAGCTCAATCCCATAGTAGTCGAGCCGCCACAGCAAAGGTGCGATCGCAACGTCGAGCATGGAGAAATTGTCGCCCAGCATGTACTTGTTTTTCAGGAACACGGGCGCGAGTTGTGTCAGTCGGTCACGAATGTGCGAGCGGGCTTTTTCCAGCGCCTTCTCATTGCTCTTGGCCGCGCGCGACTCCAGCGTGCTGACGTGCACGAACAGTTCCTTCTCGAAGTTGAGCAGAAACAGCCGGACGCGCGCACGGTCGACCGGGTCGCCGGGCATGAGCTGCGGATGGGGGAAGCGCTCGTCGATGTACTCGTTGATGATGTTCGACTCGTACAGGATCAAATCGCGCTCGACCAGGATCGGCACCTGCCCGTACGGGTTCATCACGTTGATGTCTTCGGGCTTGTTGTACAGGTCGACGTCACGGATTTCGAAATCCATTCCTTTCTCGAACAGAACGAACCGGCAGCGGTGGGAAAAAGGACAGGTGGTGCCCGAATACAAGACCATCATGATGGCAACTCCTTTACAAAGTGAAAACACGGTCCGCAGTAAAAGCAGGACCGTGTCGGCAAGGACGCGTCTCCGGCGCAACCGGACCGCGTTGCGCTATTTGATTTCTTTCCAGAAGGCCGCGTTCAGCCGCCAGGTGATGAACGTCAACACACCCAGGAACAGCAGCACCCAGACGCCGACGCGCACGCGCGAATTCTGCGCCGGCTCGGCCATCCATTGCAGGTAGCCGACCAGATCTCCGACCGCCTGGTCGTACTGCAGCGGCGTCATGGCGCCCGGGCTGACCTGTTTCCAGCCCCTGAAGACCTTGGTCTCATGGCCGCTCCCGTTGATCGTCTCGAACTGTGGCTCACGCTCCCCCTGCAATTCCCACAGCACGTGCGGCATGCCGACACTGGGGAAAACGAGGTTGTTCCATCCGGTCGCCTTGGTCGGGTCACGGTAATAGGTGCGCAGATAGGTGTACAGATAATCGGCGCCGGTGCCGCCATGCCCCGCGCGCGAACGTGCGATCAGCGTCAGGTCCGGTGGATTCGCGCCGAACCAGTCCTTGGCCTGCTTCGGGTCGATCGCGGCT
>JBKJHN010000084.1:0-30839 GCA_046599015.1 Ramlibacter sp. | reverse complement strand
CGGCTTCACGGTGTCGACGAACAAAGGGGTTATCGAGGCCACGGAGGTGGTGATCGCGACCAACGGCTACACCGGCGACCTGACCCCCGACCTGAAGCGGCGCCTGGTCCCCGTGGCGAGCCACATCATCGCCACCGAGGAGCTCCCCGGGGACCTGGCGCGCAGCCTGATCCCCAGGCAGCGCACCATTAGCGACAGCAAGCGCGTGCTGTGCTACTACCGCATGTCGCCCGACGGCAAGCGCGTCATCTTCGGCGGCCGCGCCCGCTTCACCCAGGTGCCGCCGGAGGTGAGCGCGCCCGTCCTGCACCGCTACATGACCGATCGCTGGCCGCAGCTGAAGGGCTACAAGGTGACGCACGCCTGGACCGGCAATGTCGCTTTCGCGTTCGATTACCTGCCGCACATGGGCCAGGACCAGGGCATGCACTACGTCATGGCGTGCAACGGCAGCGGCGTCGCCATGATGACCTACCTCGGCTCGCAAACCGGGCGCAAGATCGTCGCGGGCGGCAAGAAACCGGTCAACGCCTTCGACGGCCGGGAGTTTCCGACCGTGCCGCTCTACGGCGGCAAGCCGTGGTTCCTGCCGCTGGTGGGCACCTGGTATCGCGCGCGCGACTGGCTGGACCGGAAAGCGGCGTGAACGCCATCGCATTGGCACTGGCCGAAGCCCGGTCCAGGTATGTCGCCGCCAATCCGCGCAGCCAGGAGCAGCACCGGAAGGCGGCCGAGGTCCTGCCCGGCGGCAACACCCGCACCGTCCTGTTCAGCGAACCTTTCCCGATCACGTTGGCCGGCGGCCATGGCTGCACGATCACGTCGCTGGACGGTGAGTCCGATCAACCTCATGCTGACCGGCGCAATCGCGCTGGCGTCGTTGCTGGTGGGCTTGTTTTTCTTTCGCTTCTGGCGCCAGACGCGTGACCGGTTCTTCCTCTATTTCGCCTTGGCCTTCTGGATTGAAGCTGCCGATCGCGTGGCCATCGGCTGGTTGACTGGAGTGCAGGAAGACCACCTAATCCCGTACACGGTCCGGGTGATCGGCTCCGGCCTGATCCTCGTGGCGGTGTGGCAGAAGAATCGTCGCTCTTGAGGGCGACGGCGTCAAAATACTTTTGTGGTGTTCCTGACCTCCGATACCGCAAAAGTACCCCCTGCACTTTGCCTCTGCCGTGCTTGACGCATTGGTTGCTCCGGATGGAATCCATTACGTAGGATGCGACCATGAAAATCTTCGACGTGTTGCGCGCCCTTCATGGTGCGCACCGGGCACGTCACAGGAATGGGGAGCGTCAATGACGCGTCGGGGCTCCTACGGGAATCCTCGAAGGGGGCCGCTTACTGCTGCGGATGGAACAACGCGTCGATGTCTCGCGCACCATGCAACACCCGGACGACGTCGATTCCGTCGTCCAGCGGTACGTAGAAAACAACGTACCGCGCAACAGGAAAGCTGCGCACGCCTGCCGCCAGTTCGTTGCGGGCACGGCCAATCTTCGGCTGCGTCGCCAGCAACCGGAACTGCGCATCGAGTTGATCCACCCAGCGATCAGCGGCGGCAGGATTGTCGTCGGCAATGTAATCCCAGATTTCCAGGATGTCGGCCTCTGCAAGAGGCCGCCGAGTTACATGCGGCACTCAAGCACCCTTCGGCTTGGAGGCTCGTCGGGCGCGCGCCTTACGCTTGACCGCCCCGGCATCCCAGGGTTCACTTGACCCGCTGGTCAACCCTTGGCGGACATCGCCACGCAACTGGTCGAGCTTTGCCCCCCGCAGGCGATCTTGCTCGTCCATGAGGCGCAGCGCCTCGCGCACGACTTCGCTGGCCGACGTGTACAGGCCGGAAGCCACCTTTGAGCGGACAAGGTCTTCCAGTTGGGGAGTCAGGTTGACATTCATCGCCATGAGGTGCTCGGTATTAAATAAGGACAAAATGAATTATGGCAAGAATTGTCAAAGATGGACACCTTTGGCTCAGGTTCCGGTATGCCGCATTTCTGCCTGACGCGCCTGCTCCGGCCCCACCCCCTGCTACTCTTGCTAACGTTGCCCTGGGCCGCTACCCGTGCCTTTGGGGCCGTGCTCAGCTGCCTCCACTTGCCGCCGGGTCGTGCGCGGGTCCGGCCACGACGCCCGCATCGTGCAGGCGGCCGATCGCGGCGCCATCGAGACCGAGCACCTCGTGCAGCACTTCGTCGGTGTGGGTTCCCAGCAGGGGGGCCGCTACAGTTGGTTGCCGTTCCATGGCAGCCACGCGCACCGCAGCACCCGCCGCCAAGTGCGAGCCGACGCCCGGGGTTTCGATGCGCTCGAAGACTGGATTCGCGGGGCCGACGCGGACATCAGCGGCCAGCAATTGCCTCGCCGTGCTGTAGCGGCCCCAGCACACCTTGTGCCGCTCCAGCAGCGCCTCGGCCTCGGCCTTTGTGCGCGCCGCGAACCACGGCTCCACGAGTTCCGCGATGGTATCCCGGGCTTCGAAGCGTTGCGCCTCGTCGCTGAATTCCAGGCCGGTACGCCGTTCCAGTTGTGCGATGGCCGGGGCGATGCCGCAGGCTTCGACCAGAGACTTCCATTGGTTGGCAGAAATGGCGGCCACCATGATGCGGCCGCCGTCGGCGGTGCCGAAGTCCCGGCCGAAAGCGCCGTAAATGTGATTGCCAATCGACGGGCGATCCTGATCCAGCAGCTCGGCTTCCGCCAGCACTCCGAGATGGGACAGCATGCTGAAGGCCACGTCGGACAGCGCCAGTTTCAACTCAGCCCCTTCGCCGCTGCGCTGCCGACGGTTGACCGCGGCGACGATGGCGAAAGCCGCCTGATAGGCGCAAGCGATATCCCAGGCCGGCAACACGTGATTGACAGGGTGCTGCAGCGAGCCGCCGCCGGTCACGGCCGGGTAGCCGGTGGCGCAGTTGACGGTGTAGTCCACCGCCGTCGATCCGTCGCTGTTGCCCTGGATGGTGCAGCTGATCAGGTCGGCGCGTCGCGCTGCCAACACGCCGTGTGCCAGCCAGGGCGTCCCGATGTTAGTGAGCAGTACGCCGGAATTTGGGCCGGGCGCCGTGGCAAGTGCCTGCACCAGCTCACGGCCCTGGGGCTTGCGCAGGTCGATCGCGATGGAACGCTTGCCCTTGTTCAAGGCGGTCCAGTAAAGACTGCGACCGCTGCCCGGCATGCGAGGCATGCGGGCGTAGTCGATTCCACCGCCGATCATGTCGACGCGGATGACCTCGGCGCCGAACTGCGCCAGCGTCAAGCCCGCCAACGGCGCTGCAATGAAGGCCGAGCTTTCGATGACGCGCAGGCGGTCGAGAAACGGGTACGTCATCGCTCAGGCGCTCTGTAGGCGTGCAGCCGGGGTTCGGGTGCGATGTTCAGATCGGGTCCCAACAGAAAACGTCCGCCGAACGGTCGAGCGGATAAAAGGACGCGCGCAGCGCCGGTATCGCGTGTTCTCCGATGCTCGCGGGAGTCCAGCCTTCGGATCGATGCACGGACCGCAGGGGCCGGGGCTGGCTCATCAGCGAAATCTCGTTATTACGCACTGCGAACACCTGTCCGGTCACGCCGGCGGCGGCGTCGCTGGCCAGGTAAACCGACAGTGGCGCGATCTTGTCGGGTGTCATCCGCTTGAGCCTTTCGACCCGCGCCTTCTCCTCGGGCGTTTCCGCGGGAATCGAACTGGTCATGCGGCTCCAGGCAAACGGGCAGATGCAGTTGGAGCGGACGCTGAACTTCTGCATGTCCAGCGCAATGGACTTCGACAGCGCCGTCACGCCGAGCTTGGCCGCAGCGTAATTCGCCTGGCCCAAGTTGCCGACCAGGCCGGATGCGGAAGTCATATGGACCAGGCTGCCCGATCCCTGCTCCTTGAAGTGGAGCGCCGCCGCCTTGCTGGCGTGGAACGCGCCGTACAGGTGGACCTTGATCACGGCGTCGAAGTCGTCGACGCTCATCTTGTGAAAGATGCGATCGCGCAGGATCCCCGCGTTGTTGACCACACTGTCGATGCGGCCGAACGTCTCCACGGCGGTGGCGACCATGCGCTCGGCGCCCGCCGCGTCGGCCACGCTGTCGCCGTTGTGCACCGCCTCGCCGCCGGCGGCGCGAATCTCGTTGACAACCTGCTGGCCCGGATTGACCGCCAGGACGTCGCCGCCAAGCGATGCACCTACGTCGTTGACAACCACCTTGGCGCCGTGGCGTGCCATGGCCAGCGCAATCTCGCGCCCTATCCCACCGCCGGCTCCGGTCACCAGCACCACCTTGCCGTCGAGCATCTTCCGATTTGCATCTGTCATGGGGTCACCCTCGATTGAATACAGCCGTTGACTTCCAAGCTTGCGTTGACTGCCGCTTCGTTCACCCGCTCCTGCGCGCCAGAGCCTCGTCGAGGAGGCTCCTGGCGACCACTTTCAATGCCAGCGTCTCTTCGGCGCCTTCGAAGATCGACAGCACCCGCGCATCGACGAAATAGCGACTCACGGCGCTCTCCTCGGCGTAGCCCATGCCGCCATGGATCTGCAGCGCCTCGCGTGTCACCATCTCGGCGGAACGGCACGCCAGCAGCTTGACCAGGCTCGCTTCCATGCGGCCGGCGCCGCTGTCCAGGAGCCGGCCGACCCGATAGGTCAGGCGCCGGCACGCTGCGAACCGGGCTGCCATGCCGGCGATCTTGACCTGCGTGAGTTGGTAGTCGATCAGCGCGGAGCCAAAGACCTTCCGATCACCGCTGTACCGGATCGCGGTGAGCAAAGCAGCGCGCATCACGCCCAGCGCACGCGCAGCCGTCTGGATGCGGCCGCCGGTCATGCCGGCCATCGTGAAATAGAAGCCCTTGCCCAGGCCGGCCTCTTCGCCGATCACGTTCCCGGCCGGCACGAAGAAGTCGTCGAACGCCAGGTCGAACGAATGCATGCCGCGGTAGCCGATGGTGGGGATGGCGCGGCCATGCAGCCGCCCGCCCCGCTCCTGGGTAAACGTGAATTCATGTTCCTCGTATGAAGGCTTCTCCACCAGCAGCACGCTCAGGCCGCGGTATCCGGCGGCCTTGTCCGGATCGGTGCGGGCCACCACCATCAGCAGGCCGGCCTTGCCGGCAAAGGTGCACCAGGTCTTGGCGCCGTTGAGAAGCCAGCCACCGGCCGCCGGCGTGGCCTTCAGCGACAGGCTTGCCACGTCGGAGCCGAAATCCGGTTCGGTGATGGCGATCGCGCACAGCGGCTCGCCGGCGGCAATCCGGGGCAGCCAGTGCGTCTTCTGCTGCTCGGTGCCTCCGGTCATGAGCGCGCGAGCCAGGATTTCCGGCCGGGTGATCAAGCTGCCCGCGGCCGCCAGCGAGGCCTCGGACAAAGCCTCGGTCACGACGATCATCGTCTGCGTGTCGGCATGGCCCGCCGAAGCCGTGCCACCGTAGGCCTCCGGCACGGACAGGCTGAACACCCCCATTTCCCGCATCGGCTGCAGCAGCGATTCGGGCACCGTGAGATCGTGCCGATGAATCTTTTCGGCCATGGGCGCCACCACGTCGGCGGCAAATCGCCGGAACGCGTCCTGCGCCATCGCCAGCGGCGCCTCGAGCCGCACAGCGCCGATCTCGGTGTTGGCGGTGGCAACCGCCTTGCCGATCGCCGCCTGCACCGCGGCACTCGCGGCCGAGCGGCGAAAGTCGGCCAGGCCGGCACTGCCCGCCAGCGCGTGCACCTCGTCCAGATCGATGTCCGTTTCGAGGAAGAGGGTCTCCAGCCGGCCGAGGATGGCCCGGATCGCGTCCGCCACAAACAGGAGCGCCAGGCGGCGGTCCAGTTCGGTGAGTTCACCGGCGTCGGCCACCAGCGCTTCCGCGGCCAGCAGGTCGGCTCCGGCCCAGGCTATTTCGTAGCTGGCGAACTGATAGTGGTCAAGCCGCCCCGCGTCCAGCTTGCCGTCGATAGCGCAGGCATCGGCCACGGCCGCAACGGCACTATCGAAGAGATGGCGCACGCGAGCCAGAATCGTGGTTGGAAAAGCGGCAGGCATCATGAAAGCAGGACCAGCGCATCGACGGCCAGGACGCCTTGTCCCTGGGGCATCACGACCAATGGGTTCACCTCGGCCTCGGCAACACCCAATTCAGGGCGAACAGCCAACTGGGACAGCGAGGATAACGCCTGGGCCAGGGCTTCCAGGTCGCCGCGCGGCCGGCCGCGCAAGCCCGAAACCGATTTGAACGATCTGACCTCCGCGACCATCTCGCGCGCGGTTGCCGCGGACACGGGCGCCAGCCGGATCGCACGGTCGCCGGCGATCTCGGCCCAGATGCCGCCGGCGGCCAGCATGACGATGGGGCCCGCCTCCGCGTCGACGCGGTACCCGACCAGTGCCTCCATCAAACCCTTCTTCATCGGCTGCACCAGCGCTTCTTCGCAGGCGATGCCCGGAGCGTGTTCGGCCAGATTGCGGCGCAGCGTGTCGAATGCCGCCGCAAGACCGGCGGCATCGCGAATGTCCAGCACCACGCCACCCACTTCGGTCTTGTGCGTGATCTGCGCGCTGCAGACTTTGGCCACCACCGGAAAATCGAAGGGAAGCACTTGCGGTGGCTGGGACAGCGGCACGGTGACGGACGTCGCACGCGGCACGGCCAGCAGATCGAGCAGCTCGTAGGCCTTTGCTTCGCTCACTGCCCTGGGGGCCGCGACCCCAGCGCGCTGCGGTGCGGCCGCAGGCCCCGGCATGCGCCGCCCCAGCACGGCCGCGATCACATCGGCGCAGCCTTCGGGTGTTCGAAAGCATGGGACGCCAGCGTCGGTGAGTGACGCCAGCGCCTGGGGCGCATCCGGGACCAGCATCGCGGCCAGCGGCCGCGTGTGATGCGCGTTTTCGATGACGGGCTTGACGGCGATATAGGGCTGGAAGCGCGCCGAAGAGCCCACCACCACCAGCACGAGGTCGAATTCCGGCGCATCCAGCAGGATCTGCAGCACCCGGGTCATCACCTCGTAGTTGGCTCCGGCCAGGGTGACGTCCAGAACGCGACCGGGCCCGGACGGCAGACCGTCTTGGGCCAGCCGCGCCAGCGTGGCTTCGCTCGGAGGCCGGACCAGCACGCCGCGAATCCCGAGCTGGTCCACCACCATCGCCGCGCCGCCACCCGTGGTGGTGACCACGCCGACCCGTGCGGGCGCGGCATGCGGCTGGGCGAGCTTCACACGTCGCGCCAGCGGAACGGCTTCCAGCAGCGACTCCAGGATGTCGACGCGCGCCACGCCCAGGTCCCTGAAGAAGGCGTCGGCCACGTCATCTTCGCCGGCCATCGCGCCGGTGTGAGTGGCCGTCATGGACGCGGCGGCTTCCGACCGGCCCACCTTGTAGGCGATCACCGGCTTGCCGCGGCGGGCGGCCTCGCGCGCGAAGGCCTGCAGCTGCGGGCCCTGCCGCAGGCTCTCGAGAAACAGCAGGTACCCCTCGATCGCCGGATCGTCCAGCGTGGCGCTGCAAATCTCGCCGACACTGAGATCGACTTCGCCGCCCACCGACACCAGCCCGGCGAAACCGACGCCGCGGGCCTTGCCGCGCGAAAGCAGCGCGCCGATCATGCTGCCGCTGTGGGAGGCAACGAACACTTTGCCGGGCGGCAGGTCGGATTCACCGAACGCCGCGTTGCCGGTGAGTAATAGGCCCGTGGCCGGATGCACCACGCCCAGGCTGCTGGGGCCCAGCACCCGAATGCCGGTGCTGCGGCTGATCTCGCGCAGCGCGGCTTCACGCGCCACCCCCTCCGCACCCGCTTCGGAGAAGCCGCTGGCCAGCACCGTCACCACCTTGACGCCCAGCCGGGCACATTCACGCACGGTCTCGAGCACATGCTCGGTGGCCGCGAGCAGAAACACGTGCTCAGGCACTTCCGGCAGCGCCGCCAGGTTCGGCCAGGCCCGCTCGCCCTGCACCGTCTCACGCCCCGGATTGACCGGGTACACCGCGCCGGCGAAACCGGAGCGGCGCAGGAATTGCAGCGGCCGCGCTGCAGGCTTCGACAAATCGTCGGAGATGCCCACAAGTGCCACGCTGCGCGGCTGCAACAGCGCCTGCGCCAGCGCCGCCCCGGTGACGCCACGGGGATTCCTCTTTGGGATGTCCATCAAATCGCCTTGGGGGGCCGTTGCGGAAAGGACTTCTCGAACACGCCTTCGGCGATCCGGTTCTTCAGAATTTCGATCGACCCGCCGGCGATCATCCAGCCGCGGGTGCGGCGGACGCAGTACTCGACCAGCAGGTCCTGGCTGAAGCCGGACCCGCCCATCACCTGCATCGCCTCGTTCGCCACCTCCCATCCCGCCAGGTTGCAGGCCAGCTTGGCCATGGCCGTGGCCTGCGCCGAAGGCAGGCCGTGCTCGCCCTCCAGGGCCGCGCGGTACAGCAGAAGCTGGGCCTGCTCGAGTTTCATCGCCATCTCGGCGAACTTCCACTGGATGCCCTGGAACTCGCACAGTTCGCGGCCGAACTGTTTGCGCGTCAACGCGTGTTCGCGCGCCAGGTTGAAGCAATAACGGCCCAGCGCGAGCGCGCGCGACGCGTTGCCCAGGCGCTCAACGTTGAAGCCGGAGATCTGCTTCTTGAAGCCGCCCGCCCCCAGCAGCAGGTTGGCAGCCGGTATGCGGCAGTTCTCGAAGTAGAGGGGGCCCCAGACCTCGCCGTTCATAAACGTCGTTCGCTCGCCGATCGCAAAGCCGGGCGTGCCCCGCTCGAGCAGCACCGAGCCGATGCCGCTGACACCCGGCCCGAAGCGCACATAGATCAGGAACAGATCGGCCTCGAGGCTGTGCGACGAAAAAATCTTGCTGCCGTTGATGACGTAATGGTCGCCGTCCAGGCGGGCCGTGGTCTTGAGTTCCGTCACGGCCGAGCCCGCCTCGGGTTCGCTCATGCCCAGCGAAATCAGCTTCTTCCCTGCCAGCAGGTCAGGCAGGAAGCGCGCCTTCTGCTCAGGCGTCGCGTACTCGACGAAGGTACGCATCGGCCCGAAGTTGCCGACCTGCACAATGTCCGCGCTCTTGGGACACACCAGCGCCACCTGCTGGATGGCAAGCACGGCGTGCATCAGCGTGCCACCCTGCCCGCCGTCGGCCTCTGGAAACGCGATCCCCATCAGTCCCTGTCTGGCCAGCAGCGCGGCCGTCTCCCAAGGGTATTCGGGTGAATGGGCTCGGGCCAGCGCGCCGGCACTGAGCTTTTCGCGCGCGAATCGGGCGACCGAGTCGGCATAAGCCTGATGCTCTTCGCTGAGGTTGAAGTCCATGATGGAATCCTTGGTGCGGTATTGAAAAGCGGATGAAGTGACGCCCGCCATCACTGGGAAAAGAGCCGCGCCAGCGCCTGCGTGTCGACGGGTCCATCCTGCAGCGCGAGCATGAGGACGATCCGGGCCTTCCACGCGGACAAGTCGTCGCTCAGCACGGCGCCCGCCTCGACCAACCGCTGCGACGATCCGGCGAAACCGTAGCCCGCCCGGGTGCCGCCCTTGGGAATGCGGGTGGAGACCACCACCGGAAGTTTCTGTTGCAGCACCTGCAAGATCGCGTCGTACATCGCGGCATTGACATGGCCCGATGCGACGCCCTGCACCACCAGGCCCTTGGCGCCCGACTGCGCTGCGGCCGCAACCAGAGCACCGCTGGCGCCTGCGTACATGGAAACGATCTCCACCGGCGGCAACGGACCCGGTCCCAAAGTCATGTGCAGCCGCCGGGCCGGAATGCGATGGAAGGTGACGCGGTCGTTGACGACCTTGCCGAGATAGCCCCACTCGCCCGACTGGAAGGTCTCCACGTCGGTCGTGTGCGTCTTGGTCGCTTCGCGAGCGGCGTTGATGTGATCGTTCAGTGCCACCAGCACGCCCTTGCCGATGGCGGCCTCCGACCGGCAGATCTTCAGCGCCGTCAGCAGGTTTCGGGGGCCGTCGAAGTCGGGCGTCGACGCATTGCGCTGCGCGCCGGTGACCACGACCGGCTTGTCGGTGCGCAGCGTGAGGTCGAGAAACCAGGCTGTTTCTTCCAGGGTGCTGGTTCCGTGCGAAATGACGATGCCGGCGATATCCGTGCGCTCGAGCAGCGACTGGGCCAGCGCCTGCAAGCCCAGCCAATGCGCCGGTGCGATCTCCGGCGATGCGAGGCGGCAGAAATCATGCACTTCCACAGCGCCGGGATCGCCGCTCTTCCCCAACATCTGAATCAGTTCCTCGCCCGACAGGACCGGCATCGCGAGGCCTGTCGCCGCGTCGACCTTCGACACGATGGTGCCGCCGGTGGTGATCAGTGCGCAGCGGGAACTCCGCAGATCGGGCACAGCCGTCCTCAATCCAGCGAAAAGCCGGCCGTCTTGACCACGGCCGCCCACTTTTTCGTTTCGGCATTGATGTAATTGGCGAATTGCTCCGGGGTCCCACCCACTGGATCGGCGCCCAGGGCCTGCAGCTGCTTCTTCACATCCGGCATGTTGAGTATGCGGTTGATCTCTTTGTTCAGCTTGTCGACGATGGGTCTGGGCGTATTGGCAGGCGCCGCCAGGCCATTCCAGGAGAGGACGTCGAAATCTGGAAGCCCGGCCTCCGCCATGGTCGGGACGTCGGGCAATTCGGACAGCCGCTTGGGGCTGGCCACGGCGATCGGCCTCAGTTTGCCGCTCTGCATATACGAAAGCACGCCCAATGAAGTCATGAAGCCCATGGTCACATGGCCCGACAACACGTCGGTCAGGGCAGGTGTCGCTCCCTTGTACGGGATATGCACGATGTCGATGCCCGCACGGCTCTTGAACATCTCCCCGGCCAAGTGGGGCGATCCGCCGACGCCCGAAGACGCATAGTCCAGCTTGCCGGGCCTGGCCCTGGCCACTGCGATCAGTTCCTTGAGGTTCCTGGCAGGCACATCCGGGTTCACCACCAGCACACTGGCGGACGACATGAACTGGACAATGGGTGCCAGGTCTTTCTGGGTGTCGTAGTTGAGATTCTTGTACACCGACATGTTCGTCGCGTTGGCAATGGTCGCGACCAGCAGGGTGTAGCCGTCGGGGTCGGCCCGCACAACCTGCTCGGTCGCGATGTTCGACCCCGCGCCCGCCTTGTTTTCGACCACCACGGGCTTGCCCCAGGCCTGGGACAGCTTGGTCGCGACCAGCCGTGAAATGATGTCGGTCGGGCCCCCGGGCGGGTAACCCACCACAATCGTGATGGGTCTGGAGGGGTAGCTGCCGACGTCTTCGACTGCGCCGCGCGCGCCGGCGGCCTGGGCGCCACCCAGGCCCGCCAACAGGAGAGCGATCGCCACATTTACTGTTCTACGGCTCGGATACTGCATCGGTTTTCCTTTGGCGCAGGGTTGAAGGGCGCCAAAAAATTGTAGCCAGCCCCACTGGTGGATAACAGCTATATTTTGGCGAGTACTTGTGAAGAAAAACTGATGAAGATTTCCTTCTTCGACACGCTGGACGCCGTCTTGCGCAGTGGCAGCCTGACCGGCGCCGCCCGGGCAATGAATGTCACGCCCAGCGCCGTCAGCATGCAGATGAAGCAGCTCGAGGCCCATTTCGGCCAGCCCTTGTTCGACCGTGCCGGCCTGCGCGTGAGGCCTACGCCGCTGGCGCGCGAAATCGTCGGTGTGCTGCGCGAGCCGATGCAACGGGTGGAGGCTTTGCGCACCCGAACGTCGACCCGGGTCGAAGGCCGGGTGCGCCTGGGCGTGATCGAGACGATGCAGTCCAGTCTGCTGCCGGCGGCGACCTTGTACCTGCGCGAGCGCTATCCGGCGCTGGACGTTCGGCCCGAACGGGGGCGAACGGTCGAACTCATCGAGGCGGTGAAGGCCGGCCGGCTGGACGCCGCAGTGGTAGTTCAGCCCAGCACCGGCGGATCGCAACGGCTGGTTTGGCATCCCGTGTTTCGCAGTGAACTGGCCCTGGTCGCGCCGCCTCACGTCGCGGAAACGCGCATCCCGGCACTGTTCAAGTCCCACGACTGGATCCGCTTCGACCCGAGCACCAGCGGCGGCCGCCTGGCCCAGCGTTGGGTCACGAAACACGTGCCCGAGGCCCGGGCCACCATGGACCTGCAGTCGGTGCAGGCCGTGGTGGCGATGGTCAGCGCCGGGCTGGGTGTGTCGGTGGTGCAGCGTCCCGATGTGCGGATGGCGTTGGCCTATCCGGTGCGAATCCTGTCCCTGGGGCGCGCCGCGCCGGCGCTGCAGATATCGTTGGTGTCGCGCAAGACGGACGTGGGCAACCGCCAGCTGGATGCCTTGCGCGAAGCCATCGAAAACGCTGCCGGCGCCACCGTCCCGGCGTCGCGTCGGTGATCCGAATGGGGTATCGACATGCACTATGACCTCACGGACCTGCGCCTCTTCGTGCATGTCGGCGAGTTCCTGAACCTGACCCGGGCCGCGGAAAAGAGCTTTCTCTCGGTGCCCTCCGCCAGCTTGCGCATCAAGCAGCTGGAAGAGAGCCTGCAGACGCCGCTGCTGATCCGGCAGGCCAAGGGCATGCAACTCACCCAGGCCGGCGAGACACTGCTCAGGCACGCCCGGATCGTCCTTCAGCAGCTGGAGATGCTGCACGCCGATCTGCGTCCCTATGCCAAGGGCATCAAGGGGCGCATCCGCCTGCAGGCCAACAGCACGGCCACCAACACCTTCCTGGCCGAGGCGCTGTCGGCATTTCTCAACGACAACCCGGACATCGACATCGAGCTGGAAGAGCAGCCCTCGCGCGAGATCATCGCAGCGGTCGCCAAGGGCGCCGCCGACCTGGGAATCGTGGCCGGCAGCGTGGAGGCCGACGAGCTCGACGTGCTGCCGTTGTACGCCGACGAGCTGATCGTGATCGCGCACCCGCACGACCCGATCACGCGTCACACATCGCTGCGGCTGGCCGACATGCTCGACGACTGCCGTTTCGTGGGGTTGAACCCTTTCAACTCGATCCAGGTCTTCCTGGACCGCGTCGCGCACGGCATGGGCAAGCGGGTCAACCTGCGGATCCAGGTGGGCAGCTACGATGCCGTGTGCCGCATGGTGGCGGCCGGCGCCGGCGTGGCCATCGTCCCCAAGGCCTGCGCGAAAGCCTACGCGCACAGCGAAGGCCTGCGATTTCTGCCCTTGCAGGACAACTGGGCGCGGCGCGAGATCAGCCTCGTGCGCCATCACCGGCGGATGCTGCCGGAATTCAGCGAAGCGCTGATCCGCCACCTGGTGGCAGCGGCGGCGCAGCAGAACGAGCGCGCGGCCCACCACCCCGGCTGAGGCGAGCCGGGCTCAGACCTGGGTCAGCCACTCGTGCCGGTCGGGCACCAGTTCGCGTACGGTGTCGAAATAGCACTTCTGCAGCATTCGCGTGATCGGCCCCGTCTTGCCATCGCCAACGGGCAGGCGATCGATGCTCACAACCGGAATGATCTCCTGCCCGGTGCCGCACAGGAACGCCTCGTCCGCAAAATACAGCTCGCTGCGGTCCACGTCGCGTTGCACCACCGGCTTGCCGGTGAGTTCCTCGTACAGCATCAGGATGGTGTCGCGCGTGATGCTCTCCAGGATGTTGCTGCCCAGGCCGGGCGTGATCAGCCGGCCGTCGCGGACCATGAAGAAACAGGCGATCGGCGCCTCCGACACCTTGCCCGCGGGCGTGAGCATCAGCGCGCCGTCGTAGCCGTCGGCCTTGGCCTGCAGCTGCGTCAGGCGCGCGTTGTGATAGTTGGCCGTCGCCTTGATGCGCGGCGGGCTGGCATTGTCGGCGAGGCGGCTCCACGAGCTCACCCCCAGGCTCATGCCGGTGTCGGCGTACTTGGGCCGCTCGCGCGGCGACGCGGCGGCGGTGAAGCCGACCGGTCCGGTCTGTGCCATCAGTCCGAGCGCTTCGACGTACACCAGCAGCCGGACGTACACGTCGTCATCGGGCTCATTCGCGCGGATCAGCCGCGTCAGGCACTCGCGCAGTTCCTCCGTCTCGAACTTGCGATCCATGCGCATCACCTTCATGCCGACCTGCAATCGCTTGACGTGCTCGGCCAGCCGGAAGATCTTGAACACGCCGGTCTGCGGATGGCGGTAGGCGCGCAACCCCTCGAACACTGCTGTCGCGTAGGTCATGCCCAACGACATCGGATGGATGCGGGCTTCGGCGTAGGGCAGCAGTTCGCCGTTCTGCATGATCACGCTGGGCTGCCACATGGATCACTCCTTCTTCATGCCGAGTTCGGTAACCAGCTTGGCCATCTGACGGTAGACGTCGACGGTCATGGCCTGGAACCCGGCATGGCCCATGTATGCCGGAGTCCCCTTGAGCTTGCCTACCAGTTCGGCGAATCCGGGCGTGCGAACCATGTCGCTGGACGCCTGTTCCCATTCGCGCACCACGTCGGGCGGCATGCCGGCCGGACCGGCGATGCCGTAGAAGATGGGCACCGAGACCGGGTATCCGAGTTCCTTGTAGGTTGGAACCTGAGGATATTCGGGGATCCTGTCGGGGCCGCTTTCGGCGAGCAGCCGGATGGTGCCGGCTGCCGCGTAGGGTGGAAATTCCGCCGCCACCAGCGCCTGGATCTGTCCGCCCAGCAGCGCCGTCATCGCATCGGCGCCGCCCTTGTAAGGCACGTAGGTTGCCTGGATCCCGGCGGCGCGGAACGCCGCCTGGGTCGAGATGTGCGTGGCGCCGTTGGTTGCGGCAGTCGACCAGAACAGCTTGTTCGGGTTGGCTTTGGCCCAAGCCATGAGGTCCTGCATGGTCTTGTACTGCGAGTCCGATTTGACGAACAGCGGCTGCGCGCTCACCAGGAACTGGAACAGGTACGTGAAGTCCTTGGTCGGGTCATAGCTCACGCTCTGGAAGTGCGGCGCCACGGTGAACGGGCTGCTGGTGGCGAGCGCCACCGTGTAGCCGTCCGGCTTGGCACGCGCGATATGCGCCGCGGCGATGGTGGCGCCGGCGCCCGGCTTGTTCTCCACGATGACCGGCACCTTCCAGCGATCGCGCAGGTATTCGGCTATCCAGCGCGCCGACGTGTCGCCGCCGCCGCCGGGCGCGAAGCCGACCAAGATGGTCACCTGCCGCGAGGGAAATTTTTCGGCCGTCTGCGCAACTGCCGCAGTGGTCATCGCCAGCGATGCGCACAGCACCGCCACTGTCCTGTACCAGAACTTCTGCATGAGCGTCTCCTTAAGTATTGACATTTCCCGAACGTGCCATGGCAGCGTCGAGCCAGGCCGGAGAAATCACGCCCTCCCCGATCGCCGCCATCCGTTGCTCCTCGTTCTTCATCTTCTCGATCGTCTGCCGGGCGACCGACTCGGCCCGCCCGATGGGAATCACCACCACACCGTCATCGTCGCCGAGCACGAGGTCGCCTGGATGCACGTCGACACCCGCGCAGGTCAGCGGCAGCCGCAGCCAGGCGGGCCCGTCCTTGCGGCATTGCTGGGCATGCGCCCCGGTGGCGAAGATGGGCCAGTGGGAGGCGCGCAGCTTCGCGACATCGCGCACGACGCCATCCAGCACGATGCCTGCCAGGCCTTTGGTTTGGGCGGCCAACGCCATGATCTCGCCTACCGGCGCGCCGAGCGCCGCGCCCTGCTGGTCCGCGACGATGACATCGCCGGGTTGAGCGTCCTTCACGGCGACATGCATGCCGAGATTGTCTGTCACCGGCAGCCTGAGGGTATACGCGCAGCCGACGATGCGCATGCCGGGGCGAACGGGCTTCACGCGCGCGTTGAGCACGTGGCCCGGGCCCAGCACATCGCTCACGGTGGCGACCGGAAGCTCGCGATAGAGCTCTACCAGCCCGGCGGCGGGACGCGTGAAGGCAGGTCCGAACGTCAGCATGGTTTCATCCTCTCATCGCCTTGAGCTGCTGTGGGTAGCCCGCCGGATCGACCTGAACGTCGATCAGGCAGGGCTTGCCGCTGGCCAGCGCCGTCTCCAGCGCCGCCGTGTACTGCGCCTCGTCGGCAGCGGCAAGGCCGACGCCGCCCAGCGCTTGCATGACCTTGGCAAAATCCCGCTGCTGCCAGCGCACACCGCGCGTGGCAAGCCCGCGGTTTTGCTGCTTGATGTCGATCAGCGAGAGTGCGCTGTCGTTGAACACGATGACGACGACGGCAACCCCGGCTTCCACCGCGGTCGACAGCTCGCCCAGGCACATCATGAGGCCGCCGTCGCCGGTGAAGCACAAGACCGGGCGCGACGGATCGTCCAGGGAAGCGGCGATGGCCGCAGGCAGTGCGAAGGCCATGGTGGCCAGGCCGTTGGAGATCAAGGTATCGCCCGGCTCGCTGCTCGGGAAAAATGCCGTGGCCGAGAACATGTGGGCACCCGCATCGACGGATATGCGGGCCGCAATCGCCCGCCGGCCGCAAGCCTCGGCTGCAAGGTGGGCGACGCGGTCGGGAGCCACGCCCCGCTGCACCGGGGGGTAAGCCAGGCGTTGGCGCACGTTGCGCCGCAGCTGGGCCATCTCCTGCCGGTTCCAGCCGCTTGGCCGATGCCGCAACCCCTCCTCGAGCGAAACGACGATGGGCCCCAGGACCCCGGTCACACAGGCTTCGGGTTTGACGTAATGCACGGGATGCGCAACGGCGGCAACCTCCACCGCCGGTTTCCCGTAGGGCCAGGGCTGCAGGATCAGCTCCACAGGGTCCAGCCCCAGCAGCACCATGAGGTCGGCTTGGGCGATGCATTCGGCTTCCTGCGACCCGCCGGTGAACAGGCCCACGACCTGCGGGTCGCTGTCGGGAATCACGCCCTTGGCCTTGTAGGTGGTCAACACCGGGCAGCCCAGCGTGGCGACGAGCCGGCGGATTTCAGGCGCGTGCCGCCGCGCCTCCAGGCCGAGCACGATGACGGGGCGCTGCGCTGCCGCGATGCGCCGGCGAACCTGCTCCAGTGCGGCAAGGTCCACCGCACCGCGATCCATTGCCGCCATCGGCTGCCGATCGGCCGCAGCGCTCGCGCCGCCGCTGTCGATCAAGCTGCGGGCCACCTTGCTCGTGAGCTCGATGTGAACCGGGCCGAACGGCGGCGTGCAGGCCAGCCGCACCAATCGCTCGATCTCGTCGCCCACATCGCACCCCTCCAGCCGGCTATGACCCTTGACGACGGGCGCCAGCATGGCCTGCTGGCCGAACACCTGGTGGGTGACGTAGCCCAGCTGCTGCGTCGTGAAACCATCGGTCACCACCAGCACCGGGGCCCGGTCCAGCCAGGCGTAGGCGACGCCGTTGGCGCCATTGGCCACGCCCGGGCCCTTGGTCATGATGGCAACGCCGGGCACGCCGCTGGTCTCGGCCACGGCGCCGGCCATCATAACGGCCGCGTTCTCGCTCTTGGCCAGGACGAAGTCGATGCCCAGATCCGCGGCGGAATCGATCAGGTCGAGCGAAGAGCCCCCGCCCGGCACACCGAACATGCGCCGCACACCGGCCCGGGACAGTGCCTGCGCCAGCGCCTGGACCACGGTGATGGGTTGCATCATGCTGGATTCACGCTCAGCGGCGGATATAAGGGTTGGCTGCGGGCCCGCCGGTGTAGAACCACACGCTCTTGGTCTGCAGGTATTCGCGAATCGCGTCGATGCCGTTCTCGCGGCCCAGGCCCGATGACTTGTAGCCGCCGAACGGCGTCGTGTAGCTGGTGGAACGGTAGGTGTTCACCCAGATCGTTCCGGCCACCAGGCGGTTGGACATTTCCACCGCCCGGCGCAGGCTCTCGGTCCACACGCCCGCCGCCAGCCCGTAGTTGGTACTGTTGGCGATGCGGATCGCGTCCTCGTCGTCCTTGAACCGGATGACGCACAGCACCGGGCCGAATACCTCCTCCTGTGCGATGCGCATCTCGGGTCGCACATCGGCAAAAATCGTGGGCCGCACGAACTTGCCGCCGGCTCCGGGCGGCGGCTCGGCGGGCCCGCCGCCCAACACGCAGCGCGCCCCTTCCTTCTTCGCGATCTCGATGTAGTCCAGCACCTTGTGGTACTGCGGCTCGGTCGTGATGGGCCCGATCTGCGTGTCGGGCGACATCGGATCGCCGAAGCGCGCGGTGCCGCCGAGTGCCACCAACCGCTCCAGGAATCGGTCGTGGATGGACTCATGCACCAGCAGCCGCGAGCCGGCGATGCAGGTCTGCCCGCTGGCCGCGAAGATGCCGGAGATCGCACCTGACAGCGCGTCGTCCAGACGCGCGTCCTCGAACACGATGTTGGCGGATTTTCCGCCGAGTTCCAGCGTCACCTGCTTGAAGGCCGCAGCGGCCGCGATGTTGACATGCCGGCCACCGCTTTCGCCGCCGGTGAACGCCACCTTGCGCACCAGCGGATGTGCCACCAGCGGTTCGCCCACTTCGCTGCCATGGCCGGTGACCACGTTGATCACGCCGGCAGGCAACCCCGCCTCCAGCGAGAGCGCGGCGAATTCCAGCGTCGAGGCCGAGGTGAACTCCGAAGGCTTGATCACCACCGCATTGCCGGCGGCCAGCGCCGGTGCAACCTTCCATGCCATCAACAGCAGCGGCGAATTCCACGGCGTGATGCAGGCCGTGACCCCGATCGGCTCGTGGCGCGTGAAGTTCAGGACATTCGGCTTGTCGATCGGCGGCACCGCACCCTGGACCTTGTCCGCCAGGCCGCCGTAATAGTGAAACCATTCCACCAGATAACGGCATTGGTTGGCCATCTCCAAGTACAGCTTGCCGTTGTCGCGCACTTCGATGGCGGCCAGCCGCTCGGCATGCGCCGCCACCACATCGCCAAGGCGGCGCAGGGCGTGGCCGCGCTGGGTGGCGTTCATGCGCGACCAGTCGCCCTCCCGCATGGCGCGCTCGGCCGACCGCACCGCCCGGTCGACGTCGCCCGCGGTTCCGCGCGGAATCCGGGCCCAGGCTTCGCCGGTGTACGGGTTCACGGTATCGAACCACTGGCCGGATTCCGGGTCGGACCACCCGCCATCGATGAACAGCTGGTATTTTTTCATGCGATTGCCTTCAGCCGGCCCTCGCCGGCAGTTCGATCACCAAGTTGCGGTAGCCATCCACGGTGACGACGGCCGCGTCCGGAACCACCACCGTCGACTCGCGCTCTTCGACGATGGCCGGTCCGTCGAACCGGGCCCCGGGCGCCAGCCGGTAGCGGTCGTAGACCGGCGTCTGCGCGAACCGGCCCTGCGCGGCGCTGAACGCGGGCCGCAAGCCCTTGCGCGCGCTCGCGGCCCGATCGCGGGCTGTCGCCTCGCTCACAATCTGGCTGGCAACCGTTGGCGTCAGCTCGGGCGTCGGGCCTTGCACGACGACGCGCCACGAAACAACCTCAGCCGGTGTGTCCTTTTCGGTGCGCCCATACAGCGCGGCGTAACAGCGGTCGAACTCGGCGGCCAGCCGCTGCGGCAGGCCGTCGGATGCATCGATCCCGGCCAGCGGCACTTCCACTTCGTACCCCTGCCCCACGTAGCGCATCGCGGCACTCACGCGCACGCGGCAATCGGCCTGCGCCAGGCCGGAGTCGACCAGCAACTGCCGGCCTTTGCGTTCCAGGCCGTGGATCAGCTCGCGCACCCTGGCGAGCTCAAGCTGTGCCAACGTGGACACCGAAGCCTGCACGAACTGAAACGACATCGGCGAAGCCAGAAAACCGAAAGCCGAGGCCACGCCCGCGCCAACAGGGATGATGACCCGGCGCATGCCGAGCTTCTGCGCCACATGGCACGCATGGACCGGGCCGGCCCCGCCGATGGGCACCATCACGTAGTCGGAGGCTTTCTTGCCTTTTTCCAGCGCGTGGATGCCGGCGGCCTGGGCCATGGTTTCGTTCACCGTTTCATGGATGCCGAAGGCCGCTTCGGTGAGCGAAAGACCCAGCGGGCCTGCGATGCGTTCCTGCAGGGCCTGCTCGGCCGCCAATCGGTCGAGCTTCATGTCGCCGCCCAGGAAGGCGTTGGCGTCCAGATAGCCGAGGATCAGGTCGGCGTCCGTGACCGTCGGATCGGCACCGCCCTGGCCGTAGCAGGCCGGTCCGGGTACCGCGCTGGAGCTGTCGGGCCCAACCTGGATCAGTCCCATCCGGTTGATGCGCGAGATGCTGCCGCCGCCTGAGCCGATTTCGATCATGTCGACCGCCGGCAGCTTCAATGGAATGCCGCTGCCCTTGCGGAAGCGCTGCAGCCGCGCCACCTCGAAATCGGTGGTGACGGTGGGCTCGCCGTTGTCGATCAGGCAGGCCTTGGCGGTGGTGCCGCCCATGTCAAAGCACAGGATATCGCGTGACCCGGCCAGCCGGCCGATCAGGGAAGTGGCCTGGACCCCACCTGCGGGGCCGGATTGCACCAGTCGGATCGGATATTCGATCGCGGTCCTGGAATGCACCGTGCCGCCATCCGACTGCATCAGGTACAGGTCGCGGTAGATGCCCATCTGCTTCAGGCCTTGGATCAGGCCGCCGATGTACTTGCGAAACAGCGGCTGCACATAGGCATTGCATACCGTGGTGGCCGTGCGCTCGTATTCGCCGATCTCTGGCATGACTTCGCTCGACACGCACACCGTGACGTGCGGCAGGCGCGCTTCCAGGATCGTCTTGGCCTGAAGTTCGTGGTCGGCACGGCGGAAGGAGTGCAGGAAGCACACGGCGACCGCCTCGACGCCCGAGGCGGCGATCTGCTGCGCCACCTGCTCCAGCCCCGCGATGTCCAGTGGCTCGATCACGCCGCCGTCGTAGCCGATGCGCTCCCTGACCTCGAAGCGCAGCCAGCGCGGCACCAGCGGCTCGACCGGCGTCAGGAACAGGTCGTAGATGTCGTAACGCCATTCACGGCCGATCTGCAGCACGTCGCGAAAACCCTCGGTCGTAACCAGCGCCGTCGGCACGCCCTTGCGCTCGATCAGTGCATTGGCCACCAGCGTCGTGCCGTGGATGACGTTGTCCACATCAGCCGGGGCGACGCCGTTGTTCTTCAGGATCAGGTCGATGCCGGCCAGCACGCCCAGCGACGGGTCCTGCGGCGTGGTCAGGACCTTTTCGTTGCAGATCCGGCCGCTGTCGATCTCGGCCATCACCAGATCGGTGAAGGTTCCGCCGATGTCGACGCCGATGCGCCAGCGACCTGCGGCAGCTTGGGTACTTGCATTCATTTGCCGGCGTCCCCCTTTCCGGCCAGTGCCACCTTCAATTCGCTGGGCGACAGTCCGTAGTCGCGTTGTGCAGAGCCGGCCGAGACGACGCCATCGCGCAGGTCGCGCGCCAGCGCCGAGCCGTCGCGTTGATCCGGGTGGTACATGCCGCCGCCGCCCGGCGTCTCGAAAGTCACGGTCTGGCCGGTCTGCAGGCTCATCACCGTCTTGGCTGCAATGCGCACGTTGTCCACCAAGTCGGCACCCGGCGCGCCATTCAAGCCGCCCAGGAAGCCGCGCGGCGGATGCTGCACCCGCTCGTGGCGGATCATGAAGGTCAGCGGCTGGGGCGAGAGCGAGCGGAACGACAGCCGCTGCCCCAATCCGCCGCGAAACCGGCCGGCACCGCCACTGTCGACCAGCAGGCGCTTTTCAGTCACCAGCATGGGCGCCTGGTTCTCGAACTGCTCGATCGGGCTGTTGGCCACATTGGTGGGAAAGCTCAGGCACGACGGGCCGTCGCTGCTGCCGCGCGCGCCGTAGCCGCCGCTCATGAAGAACATCTTGACGAACTTGCGCTGTTGCCGGTCGGTTCCCTTGAAGTAGACGTTCCAGATCGGCGAGCCGCTGTCCGCCGCGATGCGCTGCGGAATGATCTTCGACAACGCGCCGAAGATGGCGAAAGGCAGGTAGTGACCGGAGAGATGGCGGCCCCACACCGGCGCCGGACGCCGCGGATTGACCAGGCAGCCCTCGGGCGCCAGGATGGTGAGCGGCCGCAGGCCGCCGTCGTTGTTGGGAGCGCCCGGGTCGAAGGCGCACTTGATGGCGTAGGCGCTGTAGGCGAAAGTGAAGTTCATGACCGAGTTCACCGGCTTGTCGATCTGCGCGTCGGTTCCGGCATAGTCCACGGTGATCTGCGAACCGACCTTGCGGATGGCGCAGCGGATGGTCAGCGGATGGTCGAAGCCGTCGGCCGTCACCTCGTCGCTGAATTCACCATCCGGCACGGCCTCGAGCTGCTGGCGCATGCTGTTTTCGGAACGCGCCAGGATCTGGTCGGTGACCAGCGCCAGGTCGGCTATGCCTTCTTCCTGCAGCATGCGCAGCAGCTTGCCCTGTGCCAGCTCGTAGGCGGCGAATTGCGCGCGGATGTCGCCCAGGGTTTCCTGGGGCTCGCGCAGGTTCTCGCTCAGGAACGCGATGATGTCGCTGTTTTCCTCGCCGCGGCGCACGATCTTCAGCGCGGGTATGCACAGGCCTTCCTCGAACGCATCCTTGGCGAACGGTGAAGGCGCGCCGCCGATATCCACGGTGTGGAAGGTGGAACCGACAAATGCGACGAGATCGGCCCCACGGAAGATCGGCCGCACCATCGTGATGTCATTCAGGTGGCCCGTGCCCAGCCACGGATCGTTGGAGATCAGCACGTCGCCGGGCTCCAGGGTGTGCCTGGGATGGCGCTGCAGGATCGCGGCCAGCGTCCGCGGCATGGTGCCCAGGAAAGACGGAATGGAGCGCGAGGACTGCGCGAATACCCGGCCGTCCGGGTCCATCAGCGAACAGGCCAGGTCCCAGTTCTCCCGCACCACCACCGAGAAAGAGGTGCGCACGAAGGTCTGCGCCACCTCGTCCATGAGGCCCGTCAAGCGCTGCCAGACGATGCCCAGCTGCAAGGCACTGATACTCATGTGGTGTCCTGTCGATCGGAACCGCCAGTGTGCCGCGCGAGCCCCGGGGAAGGCAATTTGGAACTTGCAAAGTGGCGCTTCGCAGGGGGCAAAGTCCTGCGGGAGTGGCGCTCGGTTGCCGCGGACTGAGCAGCTGCGCGCGCGGCTGCCGGTGGCTTAGCCTGCGGCAAATCGCGCCTTTGAAAGCTCCAAATATCTTTCTGGCAGGCGCGCTCCTAAGATCGACAGCGCACGCTGCGTGGGCTGCACGCGCCGCGCGGCTTTTAATCGAATCATTTCGTGTAAGGGTTTCATGGACGGACGTGCATGTCAGGATGCGACAGCGAAGTCATTTTCGGGGCCGGCGCTAGTGCGCGGCGATCTGGCGCTTGCGAAGCCGGTCGAAGTCCGGCAGGCCGTGCGCGGCAACCGCTGGACCGGCGCCACCGTCGGCATGGCGCGCGGTCACATCCAAGCCAACCTCGCGATCCTGCCGCATCGCTATGCATTCGACTTCCTGCGCTTCTGCTTGCTCAACCCAAAGCCCTGCCCGTTGATCGAAGTGCTCGATGCCGGTGATCCGCGGCCGCGATTCTGCGCCGCCGACGCGGACGTGCGCACGGACTTGTCCAGGTACCGGGTATTCCGCGACGGCAAAGTCGTGGAGGAGGTGCCAAACCTGTTGCGGCATTGGCGCAGTGATCACGTGGCCTTCCTCATGGGATGCAGCCTGTCTTTCGACCAGGCGATGCTCGATGCCGGCATTCCCCTGCATCATCTGGACGGCGACTCGGGGCGCATCCCCGTCTACCATTCGTCGATCGCATGCAGGCCCGCCGGCATGCTCGGCGGCAACATGATGGTCAGCATGCGCCCGATCCCGCGACGCCTGCTGATGGCGACGATCGAGACCACAGCCAGGCACCCCATAGCGCACGGTTCGCCGGTGCATGTCGGCGACCCTGCGGACATCGGCATCCGCGACCTGAGCCAGACGTATTCAAACCCAGCCGTGCCGGTGCGGGACGACGAGATCCCGGTCTTCTGGGGCTGCGGCGTGACACCCCAGTCGGTCGCGATGGCTTCGGGTATCCCGGAAATGATCACCCACGCGACCGGACACATGTTCGTTACCGACCTGACCCTGGCGTCAGCCAAGGTCCTTTGCTGATTACCCCCCGTTGCCGGAGAACGTCCATGTTCAAAGCCTTGCTTCATTGCCTCGCAGTCTGCCTGGTACTCTCGCTCTCCTCGTGGGCGCTTGCCGATCCCGCCTACCCCAACAAGCCCATCCGGCTGGTCGTACCTTACCCACCCGGCGGCACCGTGGAGGTCATGGCTCGGGCCATCGGGGAGGAAATCACGAAAGCCTGGGACCAACCCGTGGTGATCGACTCCAAGCCCGGCGCCTCCGGGAGCATCGGCAGTGCGCTGGTGGCACGGGCCCCGGCGGATGGCTACACGCTGGTGTTCGGCACGCAGAGCACGCACGGCACCAACTCGCTCCTGTTCAAGGATGTCGCTTACGACCCGGTCAAGGATTTCGAGCCGGTGACGATGGTAGCGGCGGCGCCGCTCTTGCTGGTCGTCAACCCGAAGCTGCCGGTCAACACCGCCAAGGAGCTGGTTGCGTATATCAGGAAGCAGCCGCAAGGGATGAACTACGCGTCGGCGAGCACCGGCGGCGGAGGCCACCTCGCCGGGGAGATGTTCGGGCGGGCCCAGGGGCTCCAGCTCGTGCACGTCCCGTACAAAGGCAGCGGTCCCGCGCGCAATGATCTCATTGCCGGGCACGTGCCTTTCATGTTCGACAACATCGCTTCGTCGCTACCGGCAGCCCAGCAGGGACTGTTGCGTGCGCTGGCCGTCACCAGTGGGGCGCGGACCGGCGCCGCGCCCGATTTGCCCACCATGCAGGAAGCGGGCATCGACGACGTCATCATCGACACCTGGTACGCGATCTACGCGCCGGCGGGAACGCCCCGCAGCATCGTCCAAAAGCTCAGTGCCGAGGTCGCGCGTATTCTGCGGCTGCCCAGTGTGGCGGCGCGCTTCAAGGGACTCGGCCTGGACATCGTCGCGAGCACGCCCGACGAGTTGGCTTCGCGCATGAAGACCGACCTGCAACGCTACGGCAAGATCATCCGCGAGGCCAACATCCGGGCCGAATGAATGCGGGTGCGGCGGCGGCTCGGCCGCGCCGCAGTGGAAATCGGTTTCAGCGACCTTGCAGGCCCTTGAAGAAAGCGGCGCGCTCGGTGGCGCGCTGTATCAGCATCGTCAGATCGTTTTCTGTCAGCACCATTCGGACTCCGCTGTCGATGAAGCGCGCCCACTGCTTGTCGTCCCGGATCCCGCCCATGCCCACGTGCTTGCCGCAGGCGGTGGCGGCAGCGACGGTGCGGCGCACGGCATCGGCCAGCTGCGGCGACCCATAGCCGCCGGGCAGGCCCAGGTCATAGATGAGGTCGCTGGCGCCGATGAAGAGGACGTCGACCCCGGGCGTGGCCGCGATCTGCTCGACGTTGGCAAGCGCGACACGGCTTTCAATCATCACCGCCGTCACGGCTTGGGCGTTGAACAGAGCCGTAGCCTCCGCGAGGCTGTGACGGTAGCCAAACTGCGGGATGGTTCCGGGAACGGACAGCTCGCCCTGAGGCGGAAAGCGTGTCGCCCGCGCCGCGCATGCGGCTTCTTCGGGCCGGTTCACGTGCGGCACGAGGACGCCAAGGGCCCCGTTGGTCAGGCAGCAGGCGATTTCAGCCGGATCGTTCCGGCGGACGCGGGCGAACGGCGTGACGCCGGCGCGCAGCGCTCCGAGTGCCATGTCGTACGAGGCGCCGGTCGGCACCGGGCTGTGTTCGTTGTCGAGCATGATCCATGCAAAGCCGCAGTCGGCCAGGATCGCGCCGATTTCGGCGGTACGGGAATGGCGGATATTGCAGCCGACGAGGATCTCGCCGCGTGCGAGGCGTTCGCGAAAGATCTGACCGTGCATGTTCCTCCTGGATGTTGGAGCTGGGCGCATCTGTCCGGACGCCGGGCACAGCTGCCCTAGTCTGCGCGGACAAGGCCATGGTGGCAATTTGGAAATGGCAAAGGGCTGGTTTCAACTGTCGAGCCGAAAGAAGGACAACAAGGCAGCGTTGGACGTTCTGGCCCGCCATCTGGCCGTCATCGACTGGGCGCGCGACGCTGCCGAGCACTATGCCGATATTCGGGCCGACCTGACCCGTGACCATCATCACTTCTTGCCCGCCATGGCCTTGATGTCCTTCATCAAAAGGAAAAGGTGAAACGGGTCGGATGCACTGGGCTCGAACTCCCAGTTGAGGTACCACTGCCGAGCGGTATCGTCCTATCCACGGCCAGGCGCGCCAGAATCATCACCGGCACAGGGTGTCTTGGGATGCCTTTGACCACTCGGGGAGCTGCCCTTGCCAGCTCGACACTGCCCACTGCCAGACTGTGAAAGCCGACCACCACATCCGCGCGGCAACAACCATAGGTCTGCTCGCTGTTGGATTTTTGACTGACCAGCGCAAAGCGCTGCAAGAACAGATTGAGTGCGGGCTGACCGCAATCGAAGGACTCAACGGCGTCCGCAGCGGCCAGTTTGCGAACGGGCTCGTAAGCCGGTGAACTCAACCAAGCAACCCTGGCTTGGAAAGAAGGTTCCGTAGCTTCGGCTTGGCGCTGACGGGTCGGTCCAGCGCCGCATGAAACTCCCGCCACTTCTCAGGCGTCAATTCAAAGCGGGTTCGATCGGCCAGAGTCTGATTGGCGGCGACGATGCCCGCATCCAGCAAGAACTCGCTCACGTTCTTGTGCGACACACGCGCGGCTTCCTGCAGCAGTTGCTTGACGGGCGCACTGGCGCGCACATCGATGCGTTCGGATTTGGAATGTGTTGCGGTGGTCACGAAGGGGATTCCTGACAAGGAATTTTTATCATAACGTCGGACAACGTACTGACAAGTCATTTTTCGCCTGTGCCAGCGCAAAGTCGTAATGTCCCCTTTGGCCCAGATTCAAATGTCCCCTTTTGCTTTTGGGGCGATCATGGCCGAGGCGGTAGCGATGAGTTTGCGAAACGAGCGGCCGCGATTCGCGCCCGCCATGCAGGGAAAGGCAAGTAATGAACACGGTGAACATCAATCCTCCGCCGCTCTGGTGCCGCGCGTTGTCCAAGCGCATGCGCCCGATCTGAACCGCTCCGGCAGCACCGCACCCGGCCCGTTACGACACCCGCCAACGGCCGATAGCCGTCGAACTTGAGTTCGTACAGCCAACCAGGCTGATCGAAGGGCGGCACGCGCGTGCCTTCATGCAAGAGCATTGGCGCGGGCAAGTTCATCGGTTCATCCAGCGACTGGTACAGACTGTCGCTGCTATTGAGTGATGAAATTGACACCCGCTCGGGTGAACGGGGCCGCAAACCGGCGTTTTCTGATTGGCCTGTAGGTTGGTGGATAAAGTAGGCTGATCGGGCTGCAACGCGCAGCAAATCGATACCCCATGCACAGTTGTTGTGGGCGCCGGTCTGAATTTGTCTTCTTTTGGCCAGTCTGAACGGTTTGGTCGAGGTGGTCGTCACGCTCGGCCGACTTGTCGAGGAGCGGCAATTAGCTAAGGCGGGTCAACGCAAGTGCATGTCGTGCGGGGAGTTTTTCATTCCCGACCATCGCAAGGGTGAGCGCCAGCGGTACTGCGGCGCCACCGCGTGCCGACGCGCGAGCAAGGCTGCCAGCCAAGCTGCCTGGCTGGCCCAGCGGCCCAACATCGACTACTTCAGCGGCCCCGTGCACGTCGCCCGGGTCCAGGCGTGGCGCGCCGCGCATCCTGGCTACAGCCGCGGCAAGACTCGCTCGGCCCCGGCGTTACAAGATCTCTTGATGACGCAAGTGCCTGATTCGATTGAGAAATGTGCCAATCGTGTTGGCGTGTCCGAGGCCCCTGCAGTGGCAGCGTTACAAGATCTCTGGAGCGCCGAATCGCCAATGCTGGCGGGCCTGATCGTTCATCTGTTCCAGCCGGCGTTACAAGATGACATGGTCAACACCACCCGACGTCTCGTACAACTTGGGCGTGACGCAATGAACGGAGGTCGAGGTGAAGCCAGTCAAGCAGGTCCTGCGGCCCGAGCGAGTGCGGTTTCATCAAGGACGAGTTCGACGCCTTCCTGCAATGCGATAGCTTCGTCATGTCACCGCCCAGTACCGCCGCCAGCATTCCAGTGCTTTGTCGGGCATGCTGAAAAAGTCTTCGTTCGATGCAACTCATAGATTCTCCCCTGATGAATGCGGCTTGGCAGGGGTAGCTTGCCCGATACGTTTTGCTGTCTGCTCGCCGGTCTGTTCCCATTTGGCAGCGCGGCCTTTGCCCGTTGGCAGGATCAGTCCTTCGGCTTTCATGGCACGCAAGACAACGCGCACCATGTCGCGGCTGATGCCGGGGCAGGCCTCTTCGATTTCCGAGATCGAGAACGGCAGGTTT
Organism: Ramlibacter sp.; assembly: GCA_046599015.1. Taxonomy (GTDB): domain Bacteria; phylum Pseudomonadota; class Gammaproteobacteria; order Burkholderiales; family Burkholderiaceae_C; genus Ramlibacter. Next base: position 2,550 of record JBKJHN010000084.1, on the reverse strand, counting down.
CTCTTGAAGATTTCGGCACGCACGCGGTCGCCCTTCGCTCCACGCCCGCGTTCGATGGTGCCGACACGTTGCTCGAACTCCTTGTAAGCCCGCAGCAGCGCGCCCCAAAAATAGTCGAGCCAGGGAGCAATGTCGTGGACGCCCTCGTGCCAAGCCTGCGAGCTGGCCTCCAGCGTTTCGTAGTAGCTCTCTTTCGATTCTTCGAAGATGCGCTCCAGGCTGATGAAGCGGCCCACGACGTAGTCGAAGTGATAGAGCAATTGCAGGGTGAGCAGCCGCGCCATGCGACCGTTGCCGTCCGGGAAGGGGTGGATGCATAGAAAATCGAGGATGACCAGTGGCACCAGCACCAACGGGTCAGCCAAGTGCTGGTCGAGCGCCGCGCGGTAACGCGCGATCATGTCGGTCATCGACATGGACGTGAGATGCGCTGCCACGGGCCGGAAGCGAATGCGTGATCTGCCATCGGGGTGGCGCTCGACGATGTCGTTGTTGGTGGCTTTCCAATGCCCCCCCGGCTGTGGCATGTAGCGGTATAGGATGCCGTGGAGCTGCAACACGGTGCCCTCTGAAAACGGCATATGCTCGCCACTTTCGTGGATCAGGCCCAGCGCATCGCGGTAGCCCGCCACCTCTTGCTCGGAACGGCTCTGCGGCGTGGCATTTTTGAGCACCAGCGACTTGAGCCGGTGCGCTGCCACCACCACTCCCTCCAGGCGGTTGGAGGATTCGGTGGACTCCACCACGGCCACCTGCCGCAAGTCGCTCAACACCTCAGGCGACTGCGCTACGTACAACTGCTGCTTGCCCCGGTACTCGCCCAGAGCACGCAGCGTCGCCAGTTGCTGAGCGTCAAAGCGCAGCTTGGCGAGGTAGTCGGGTAAGAGTGAGTGCATGAATGATCTCAGGGGCGCTAAATGGGGTAATCTTTCAATTGATTGGGGTAAATATCCACGTCATTACCCTTATAAATGGCAGATTACCCTATTTTATGGAGCTTGGCTTCGTGATTGTTCAGCGCGTGAATGGTGGCGTAATCAATCACACCGGAGCCATCCTTGACCACGAAGCAAACCGCCCTTGTGGGTATTCCGGACGAACGTGACCGCTGATTCCGGCATCGTGACCGGCATTCCGGTGAACGTGACCGGGGTGATTCCGCCATCGTGACCGCCGTTCCGGCGAACGTGACCGACCTTCAGGTCAGTCCCGCCGGTGTTCGTCGAAGCCAGTGCGCCCAGCGACGACGAACTGCACGCGCTGCTGCACACGGTCATCGCCCGGCTGATGAAGATGCTCACGCGCCGGGGCGTTCTGATCGTGGAGATGGGGCAGACCTACCTGGCTGACCCCAACGCTGATGAGGACGAAACGCGCACCCTGCGGCCACTGCAGGCGGCGGCCATCACTTACCGCATCGCCTTCGGCCCGCGCGCCGGGCAGAAGGTCTTGACCCTGCGGGGCGCGATGGCGCGCGAGGGCATGGCGCGCGAGCTTCTGTGTTCCGACATCGACGGGTTCAGTCTGCACGCCGCCGTGCGGGTCGTCGCAGAGCGGCCCCGCATAGCAATTGGCGCAGCAGGAGTTAAGTCTGCGGACAGCCTCCGAATTTAAATTCATGGGCAGAAACATGGGCAGAAAAACGAAACGGGCCGCAAAGGCACGTGTTTCCTAGCTTCCTGGCGGAGAGGGCGGGATTGCGAAAAATCCGCTTGTGCAGATTTTTCGGCCTTCGGCCCGCGCTGAAGGCGCGTCCAAAACAGTCCCCCGGACTGTTTTGGCCGAACCCTTGCCCGGGTTCTTCATCCCGCCTCGTGCCAAAACACAAAGGCCCGCTGATGGCGGGCCTTCTGTTTTGGCGGAGAGGGCGTCCGACTAACACACCTCTGATGCACGCCGCGTGTCGCGCATGTTTTTTGAATTCCTCCTCTGAGAATGGTCGCAACAAGGCCCAGATAGCTTTTGACTGTCGCGATAAATCGCTCTACAATGGGAGGTAATAAAGAGGTAATAAAAATGCCCATGCACGATTATGGCGTGAAACCTGTCACGGTAGCCCATCTCCACCAGTTCATCGCTGCCACGCTTGCGCACGGGGACGCTGTGAAGCGCCTGGCGGTCGGGGATCGGCTCTTTCTCGAGGTGCGGCCTCGCGCCGCCGGGCGCAAGGAGCACAGCGTGTCCTGGGTATTCCGATACACAGTTGCCGGCCGCAAGACCTCTCAAGGCTTTGGGAAGTTTCCCGGCATGAGCCTTGCCGGGGCGCGCAAGCGCGCCGATGCCGCTCGAGAGTCGCTGGACGCAGGAATCGATCCCGTGCAGCGCAAGCGTGCTGGTCTTCAGGCAGCCCGGGCCGACAGTGAGCAAACTGTAGAGAAGGCGGTGGAGGCGTGGCTGGGGGGCGAAGTAAAGCGATTGACCAGTCCGAAGTACGCGGCGCAGAAGCGCGCACGCCTGGACGAAGTTTTGGGCTACGCAGGCAAGGGCGGCCAGTCTCTGGGCCGAATGGCGGCGGCTGGGGTCGAGACTCGCCAAGTGGTTGCGGCGTTT
>JBKJHN010000035.1:0-29551 GCA_046599015.1 Ramlibacter sp. | reverse complement strand
TCACCTTCCACCTTGATCGTGGCGCTTTTGATCCCGGCGGTATCGCCTGCGGTTTCGTCTTCCATCGACGTCTTGAAGCCCTTGCGCTCGGCGTACTTCAGGTACTGGCGCAGCAGCATGCTGGCCCAGTCGCAGGCCTCGGTTCCGCCGGCGCCGGCCTGGATGTCGAGGAACGCGTTGAGCGGATCGGCCGGATTGTTGAACATCCGGCGAAACTCCAGCGCCTCGACGTCCTTGGCCAGCTTGGCGGCTTCGGCCTCGATTGCGACGAGCCCGCCTTCGTCGCCTTCTTCCTTGCTCATTTCATGCAGCTCGAGGTTGTCCGACAGATCGCGCGTGAGGTTCTGCAACATCACCACGGTCCCGCTCAGCTGTTTTTGTTCCCTGCCGAGTTCCTGGGCCTTCTTGGGGTCATTCCAGACCTGCGGGTCTTCCAGGGAGGCGTTGACCGTTCTCAGACGTTCCGATTTGGCATCGAAGTCAAAGATACCCCCGGAGTGCTTCGGTGCGGGCGGAAAGATCGGCCAGTTGGCTGCCGATCTGGTTGATGCGTTCTGCGTCCATGGTCAAGTTCCTTGTGAGCCAAGGATTTTCTCATGCCGGCGCGGCTGCGCGGGCGTCCAGCGGCAAGCGCACGGTAAACGCCGATCCCTGCCCCAGCGCGCTGCTGACTGCGATGCTGCCTCCATGGGCTTGCACGATCTGAAAACTGATGTACAGGCCCAAGCCCAGTCCCGACGCAAGCTTCTTGTCTCCCGCACGCTCGAACTGTCCGAAGATACGCGCCTGGTCCTGCGGGTCAATGCCAATGCCGCTATCGCGCACCGTCACCGCCGCCTCGCCGGGCAAGGCCTCGACCTGCACTTGCACGGGGTGGCAGTTGCCGTAGCGCATGGCGTTGGTCAGCAGGTTGGCCACCACCTGTTCGATGCGGAATTCGTCCCAGACGCCGGGCAGGGAATCGGGGGCCACGAGCTCAAGCGTGCAGCCCGCGGCGGCGGCGTTGTCGGCGAAGCCCTCCACCACGCGCCGCACCAGCCGGGCCAGGTCGGCGGGTTCGGACGAAATGGCCAGTGTGCCGCGTTGAATGCGCGTGACATCGAGCATGTCGTCGATCAGGCGCACGATATTGCGGATCTGCTGCTCGTCGCGCTCGACCATGGCCTGCAGCTTGGCCGGGCTGAGCGTGGCGCCCGCGGCCATGCGGCGGCGCAGCTGGGCCTGCAGGTGCAGCGTGTTGAGCGGGGTGCGCAGCTCATGGGACACCATCGACATGAAGTCGTCGCGCATCTGGACGGCGCGTTGCAGTTCCTTCTGCGTCGCCTGCAGCGCCAGCAGCAGGGCTTCCTGCTGTTGGCGCTGGCGGTGCATCTCGACGAACGCGCTGACTTTGCTGCGCACCGCGTGCGCATCCAGGGGCTTGTGGAGAAAATCGACCGCGCCGCTTTCGTAGCCGGTGAATGCGTAATTGAGGTCGCTGGCGCCGGCGCTGACGAACACGATGGGAATGTGCCGGGTTTTCTCCATGCCGCGCATCAGCTCGGCCAGCTCGAAGCCGTTCATGCCAGGCATCTGGACGTCCAGGATGGCCAGAGCGAATTCGTGCTCGAGCATCAGTGCCAGCGCTGCCTCGCCCGAGGGGGCCTGGTAGATGATGCGATCGTCCTTGCGGATCAGCGCTTCCAGTGCGAGCAGGTTCTCGCGCAGATCGTCGACGATCAGAAGGTTTGCGGGCGGGATAGGGGGCATTGAAGCGGTTCCAGGTTGGCGATCAGGGCTTGGATGTCGGGCAAGGCTAGCACGTAGTCCGGCGCGCGCAGGGCCAGCGCGGCCCGCGGCATCTCGGGGTGCCGGGCCTCATCGGGGTCCTGCACCACCGTCAGGCCGCCCGCGCGGCCCACGTGGGCCAGGCCGGCCGCGCCATCCTCGTTGGCGCCGGTCAGCAGCACGGCGGCCAGGCCCGCGCCCAGGGCGTCGGCCGCCGACTCGAAGAGGACGTCGATCGCAGGGCGGCTGAAGTGCACGGGCGCATCGCAACTGAGTGAAAAAGTCCGGTCGGCCTCCAGCAGCAGGTGGTAGCCCGGCGGGGCGAAGTACAAGGTGCCCGGCGCCAGGGACTCCTTGTCGGCGGCTTCGCGCACCCGCAGGGCGGTGCGGGCGGCAAATACCGGACTCAGCAAACTGTTTCGGTTGTCGGCCTGGTGCAGCACCACGATGATGGGCAAAGCATAGCTGGCCGGCAGGCCGGGCAACAGTGTCAGCAGGGCGTCAATGCCGCCGGCCGAAGCGCCGATGGCCACGGCCCGCACGGCGTGGCGGAAATCGGGGGGCAGCGAACGCCGTGGGACCGTTGCGCTCATAACCTGCGAAAGATCCGGTCGGGCTTGGACACCGGCTCAAAGCGGCCGCTCCAGGCCGAGAAGTCCAGGCTTTCCTTGGCGCCCAGGCCCAGAAAGCCGCGGTGGCTGAGCGATTCGTGGAACAGGCCCAGCGCGCGATCCTGCAGCTTCTTGTTGAAATAGATCAGCACGTTGCGGCAGGAGATCAACTGCGTTTCCGAGAACACGCTGTCGGTGGCCAGGCTGTGGTCGGCGAAGGTGACGTTGGCGCGCAGCGTCTTGTCGAATAGCGCGCCGTTATAGGCCGCCGTGTAATAGTGGGAGAAGCTGCGGGTGCCGCCGCCCGTCTGGTAGTTGGCCGTGTAGCTGCTCATCCGATCCAGCGGAAAAATGCCCTGGCGAGCGCGTTCCAGCGAGACGGGGTTGATGTCGGTGGCGTAAACCAGGGCGCGCTCCAGCAGCCCTTCCTCGCGCAGCAGGATGGCCAGCGAGTACACCTCCTCGCCGGTACTGCAGCCGGCTACCCAAACCTTGAAGGTCGCATAGGTCCTCAGGACCGGCACCACATGCCGGCGCAGCGCCAGGAAATAGGCCGGGTCCCGGAACATGTCGCTGACCGGCACCGTCATGAACTCAAGCAGCTGCGCGAACGCCTGTGGGTCGTGCAGGATTTTTTCCTGCACGCTTGAGATCGTCGGGCAGTTCAGCTGGCGCTGCGCATGCAGTACGCGCCGCTTGAGCGAAGCGCGCGAATAGTCGCGGAAATCCTGGCTGTATCGCAGGTAGATCGCCTCGATCAGCAAACGCAGCTCGATCTCGGTCGCGTGGTCCGCGGGCATGGCTCAGCCGCGCTCCATTTTCGGCATCCAGACGCGGATCAGCGAGAACAGGCGCGCCAGCTCGACCGGCTTGGCCAGGTAGTCGTTCGCTCCGGCGGCCAGGCAGCGCTCCTGGTCGTCCCTCATGGCTTGCGCCGTGACGGCGATGATGGGGAGGTTCTGCCAGCGCGGGTTCTTGCGGATCTCGCGAGTGGCGGCGTAGCCGTCCATCTCCGGCATCATCATGTCCATCAGCACCAGATCGATGCCGGGTGTCTGCTTGAGCTTTTCCAGGGCCTCCAGGCCGTTGCGGGCAATCTCCACGGCGGCGCCCTTGTGTTCGAGCGCGCTGGTGAGGGCAAAGATATTGCGCACGTCGTCGTCCACCAGCAGGATGCGCCGGCCCTCGAACACCTTGTCGCGGTTGCGCGCCGCCTTGATCATTTTCTGGCGCTCGCTGGACAACTCGGTTTCCACCTTGTGCAAGAACAGCGTGACCTCGTCCAGCAGCCGTTCGGGCGAGCGAGCGCCCTTGATGATGATGGAGCGAGAGTAGCGCTGAAGATCGGCCTCTTCCTCGCGGCTCAGGTTGCGGCCGGTATAGACGATGACCGGCGGCAACTGGTGGATGTCCTCGGCCGCCATCCGCTGGAGCAGCTCGTTGCCCGTCATGTCCGGCAGTTTCAGGTCGATGATCATGCAGTCGAACACGGTGCCGCGCAGCAGCTCCAGCGCCTGCTCGCCGAGTTCGACGGCGACGATTTCCACGTCGTCGTCGCCGATCAAGAGGCTGATGCTCTCGCGCTGCCGCGCATCGTCTTCCACCACCAGCACACGCTTGACCTTCTGCGCCAGCTTGGCCTCGATGCGGGCGAACACTTCTTGCAGCTGCGCGCGCGTCGTGGGCTTGAGCATGTAGCCGATGGCGCCCATCTGCAAGGCGGCTTCGTGCCGGTCCTCCACCGAAATAACATGCACCGGAACATGCCGGGTGCGCGGATTGTCCTTCAGGTGCTGCAGCACGGCCAGGCCGGAATCGTCGGGCAACCGCATGTCCAGCAGTACGGCGTCGGGCAGGAAGCGCTCGGCCATCTGGATGGCTTCGTCGGCTTGCTGCGCCACCAGGCAGCCGTAGCCCCGCTCATGAGCCAGGTCGAACAGGATTTGCGCGAACTGGAAATCGTCTTCCACCACCAGCACGCGGCGTTGCCGCGGCGCTTGCTCCTGGTCGCGGTCGTCGGCAAAGGCCGGCGCGCGCGGCGGCCGGGCGGCGAGTGTCGCAGGCGTGACCGCGGCCACCAGCGTGGGCGGCGTCAGCGCCGTGGGCGGTGTTGCCTGCGCTGCCTCGTACTGCAGCGGCAACACCAGCGTGAAGTTGCTGCCCTGGCCCGGCTCACTGGCCACGCTGATCGAGCCGCCGAGCAGGCCGGCGAGGTCGCGCGAGATCGACAGGCCCAAGCCGGTGCCGCCGTAGCGCCGGCTGGTGGTGCCGTCGGCCTGGCGGAAGGCCTCGAAGATGATGTCCTGCTGGCCGGCGTCGATGCCGATGCCCGAATCCTTCACGTCGAATGCGATGCCCGCGTCGCCGCGGCGTGAAACGGCCATCGACACGGCGCCGCGGTCGGTGAACTTGACGGCATTGGTCAGGAGGTTCTTCAAGATCTGCTCGGCCCGCTGTCGGTCGGTGACCACCGTCACCGGCAGATCGGGGGCCAGGTGCAGCTCGAAGCGAAGGTTCTTCGCGGTAGCCAGCGGTTCGAACGTGCGCCGCAAGGATTCGGCCAGCGCCACCACTCCTGTCACCTCGGGTCGCAGGTCGAGCTTGCCGGCTTCCACCTTGGAGATGTCCAGGATGTCGTTGATCAGGTTCAGCAGGTCGTTGCCGGCCGAGCGGATCGATTCGGCAAAGCGGATTTGCTCGGCGCTGAGATTGCCCTGCGGGTTGTCGGCCAACAGCTGCGCCAGGATCAGCGAACTGTTCAGCGGCGTGCGCAGCTCGTGCGACATATTGGCCAGGAACTCCGATTTGTAGCGGCTGGCGCGCTGCAGCTCGCTGGCGCGCTGCTCGAGTTCGCCCTGCGTTTCGTTCAGAGCCTCGTTCTTCTGGTCCAGAGCGTCGCGCTGCTCGGACAGTTGCTCATTGGTCTGTTCCAGTTCGGCCTGCTGGATTTCCAGATGCGCTTGCGATTCCTTGAGCGCACGGGACTGTTCTTCCAGCTCTTCGTTGGCGGTGCGCAGCTCTTCCTGCTGCACCTGCAGCTCTTCGTTGAGCTGCTGGGTTTCCTCCAGCGAGTCCTGCAGGCGCTGGCGATAGTGCGCCGCTTCCACCGAGGCGCCCAGGCTGGCGCCCGCCATCTGTAGCAGTTCGGCGTCGCGCTCCTGCAGCGGGCGCAAAAACCCCAGCTCCACCACGCCGTTGACCTGCCCATCGTTCACGATCGGGGAAACCAGCACGCTTTGCGGGGCGCCGTGGCCCAGGCCCGAAGTCACGCGGACGTAGTCGCGCGGCACCTTGTCCAGGCGGATCTGCCGCGCATTGCCGGCCGCCTCGGCCACCACGCTGTCACTGCCCGCGAAAGCCTTGCCCTCCTGCGCCGAACCAGATGAAAACCCCCATGAGGCCACACGCTCCAGCTGGCCGCCCGCGCCCTGGACATAGAGCGCCCCCACCACGCTGCCCAGGTAGCGCGAAAGGACTTCCAGCGCCTTGTGGCCCAGCACGCCCAGATCCTGCTTGCCCGCCAGGCTTTCGCCCAGTAGCCGCTGGCCGTCGCGCAGCCAGGCCCGGGCCTGCAGCTCGGCGGCGTGTTCCTGCCGCTGCGCCAGCGCGCTGCCGTAGGACGAGGACAGCCCGATCAGCTCGCGCCGGCCGAAGAACGCCAGGAAGCCGCTGACCGACAGGGCGAACGCGAGGTACACCGCGACGACGATGATGGCGCTGCGTCTGGCCGTCTCGTTGCGCTCCACCCGCAGCAGCCGTTCGGTGGCGACGAAGTCGTCGAATTCCTTGCGGATTTCGTCCGTGAGCCGCTTGCCCCGGCCGGAGCGAACGGCTTCCTGGTAGTCCTTGTTCTGGCGGCGCAGGTTGAGCATTTCCTGGGCGTACCGTTTCCACTCCATCCCCAGCGCCTCGATGTGCTGGAGCCGGTCCACCTGCGGCGGGTTGTCGCCGACCAGCAACTTCAGGCTGGCGCGTTCGGCCTCGAGCTTGGGCACAGCCAATTCGTACGGGGCCAGAAAATTCTCATCGCCGGTGATGAGGAAGCCGCGCATGCCGGTTTCCTGGTCGATGCTGAGCTTTTCCATCGTGTTGGCCTTGCGCAGCACCAGGTCGGTGTGCTCAACCATGCTGGTCGCGTTCAGCAGGTAGAAGATCAGCCCGACAAACAGCGCGGCGCCCACCAAGCCTAGCCCGAGCGGCAGGGCGAGGTTGCGGGTCAGGACACGGCGGAAGCTCTGCGGATCGACGGAGTCATCAGGGGACATGGGGCGCTTCTGGAGGGCAATCGCGCAGTGTGCGCCAAATACTGCCCTTTCAGGGCCGCCCCCGGCCCCGCCCCGCTATTCAACTCAGCGGAAAGCGCCCAGCTTCGCTTGGGCGCCGCGATTGCCCATGGTCGCTGCCCGCTCCAGCCAACGCACCGCTTGGGTCGCATCGCGCGGCACGGTTGCACCCTCGAGGTAGGCGATACCCAGGAAGTAGCTCATCTCCGCGCGGCCAAAGCGCACACCCTCCGTGGTGGATTTGCCCGACCGTTTGACCACGGTCGGTACGTCGCCCTGCCCGTTGGCATAAGCATGCATCTGCTGAACCGTCGAAGCGTAGAACTGGTCGCGCAACGACATCACGGCCGCCTTGTTCGGTGCGCTGGCCACCAACTCGTCGGCGAGCACCGGCAGCGCTTCGAAGGGCGTCATGCCGCCGGTCATGCGGGGTGAGTACCACGCCCGCAGCATCACCTTGTCGAGCGGCAGCAGTCCGTCGATCTTCCATGGGAAATAGCTCAACACGGTCTGCCCGGCCGGGTGCCCGCGCACCCCCATCACGTGCATCGCTTCGTGGTAGGCGCAACGCCAGGCATCCTTGCTTCGCATCTGGACGGTGGCCGAGTCGATCCTGGTTTCCGTGCGAAAGTCCAGGAAGGTCACGCAAGGCTGGTTGTCCTCCAGCTGTGTGTCGGCGGTGATCTCCACCGTCAGATTGGCTGTTGGCTCATCAGGGCCGCCGCTGACATCGATGAGTTTGATCCCTGCCTCGGTGGTCACTGTGCGCAGTGCCTGCAGCATGTGCTCACGGTGGGCCGCCACGTTGACGCCCTGGATTCGAACGCGGATGTCGGTTTCCCAGCGCACGACGCGGGTTGGCGTGCCGCTCTGGTGCCACAACACTTCCCAAAGCGTGGCGAGTCTTTGCTCGAAGTCATCCGCCATGGCGGCAGCTGGCCACAGCACAGTTGCCGCAAGACACAGTCCCCAACAAATCCTACGCATCCGACACCCCGAACACACTTGGTGACTGGAGTGTGGCGTAGGACCAATCCTACTTGCAAGCGCTGTTACGTCTTGCCGTTCAGCTTCAGCAACACAGCGGTAATTTGTCGCACTTTTGCGAGTGTTCAGCCTTGAAGAAAGCTCTCCACCAGCCGAGCGAGGGGGCCAGGCTGGTCGTGGTGCAGCATGTGTCCGGTGTCCGGAATCACTGCGGTCGTGACTTGCACTATCGACTGCAACCGTTGGTGGTACTCGGCTAACGTGTACTTGCCCTTCCACCAATGTGACAAGCTGTCGTCGCTGGATTGGACCGAAAGGACCGGCGCGGCGATTGCCTTGTACATTTCGAGCACCTCATCCACGCGGTACAGCTGTGGATTGATGATCTTGTGGGCCGGGTCACCCAGGATGTGCCACAAGCCCGAGCCGTCCGGCCGGGCCCAGTGGCGGGCCAACCAGTCGGCTTTGTCCTGGCCCAGTCGCTTGTTGGTCTTCATCAGCCGGTGCGCCACGCCCGCTGCCGATTCATAGGCTTTGAGGTGTATATCTCCGCGGTGCAGGCTCTTGAGCTCGTCCATCCATCGCGCATAGCGTTTGGGGGCTTGCGATGGCTCCGACGCAGCCATGCCGAAGCCCTCCAGATTCACCAGGCGCCGGATGCGTTGCGGGCGCGACCCGGCATACAGCATGGCCACGTTGCCACCCATGCTGTGGCCCAGCAGGTTGACCGGCGCGTCCGGGGAGTAATGATCGAGGAGGAAATCGAGATCCGCCAGATAGTCGGGGAACCAGTAGCTGTCGACCGGCGGAGTGTCGGTCAGCCCGTAGCCGCGCCAATCCGGCGCGATCACATAGTGTTCGTCGGCGAATGCGTCGACCATGAACTGGTATGAGGCTGCCACGTCCATCCAGCCATGAACCATCACCAGCGGCACCTTGCCCGGCCCCGGCTCGCCCCAGGTCAACACGTGGTAGTTGAGGTTGCGGACGGGAACAAACTCGCTGCGGCCGGCTTTCTTGACTTGGTACATTCGCTCCAATCATAGGAGACACGAGCCATGGGCGTCAGTCAAGAGAGGGACAACTATGCGCGCATGCATGCCGGATTCGGTTGGCAGGTGCCTGAGCACTTCAACATCGCGCAAGTGTGTTGTACCCGTTGGGCGGAACAGGCCGACGGAAGCGCCCGCATTGCGATCCGGTCGCATTCCGGACAGGGCGCCACGCAGGTCATGTCGTACCGGGACTTGCAACTGCGCGCGAACGCGCTGAGCAACCTGCTGGTTTCGCTGGGCGTGCAGCGCGGTGACCGGGTGGCGATCGTGATGCCGCAGCGCTTCGAGACGGCGATCGCCTACATGGCGGTGTTCCAGGTGGGCGCGGTTGCCATGCCCCTTTCGATCCTGTTCGGCCCCGAGGCGCTGGAATACCGCTTGCAGGACAGCGAAGCCGCGGTAGCGATCTGCGACGAGAACGCGATTGCCAATCTGCGCGAGGTGCGCCCCGAGTGCCCCGCGCTGCGCACCCTGATCGGTGTGGGGGAAGCTGCCGGTCAAACCGACCTCGCTTATGAGGCGGGGCTTGCAGGGCATGGCACCAGCTTCGCCGCCGTTCAGACCCGGGCCGACGAGGGGGCCGTGCTGATCTACACCAGCGGCACCACCGGCCCGCCCAAAGGCGCTCTGATGCCGCATCGCGCGCTGATCGGCAACTTGCCCGGTTTCGTGTGCAGCCAGAACTGGTTCGGCTTCGCAAGTGAGACCCTGAGCGCCCCCTCCCCCGCGCGGGGGAGGGCTGGGGTGGGGGCGGGCACATACGGGGCAAGGCCCAGCGCTGGCGACCAAAACACGATAGTGTTTTGGTCGCCAGCAGACTGGGCCTGGACCGGCGGGTTGATGGATGCATTGCTGCCTGCGCTTTATTTCGGCCGCCCGATCATCGCTTTCAACGGGCGTTTCAGTCCGGAGCTGGCATTCACGCTGATGCAGGAACACGGGGTCACACACACCTTCCTGTTCCCCACGGCGCTCAAGGCCATGATGAAGACCTACCCGGAACCGCGCAAGAAGTTCAGGCTGAAGCTGCAGGCCATGATGAGCGCGGGCGAAGCGGTGGGCGACGCCGTATTTGCCTACTGTCAAGACCAGCTTGGCGTCACCGTCAATGAAATGTTCGGCCAGACTGAAATCAACTATGTGGTCGGCAACTGCTCGATGAACGGCAACACGGCCGGCGGCGTCGGCTGGCCGGCGCGTCCCGGCAGCATGGGCCGGCCGTATCCCGGACATCGCGTTGCGGTGATCGATGACGACGGCAGGGAGTGCGCGGCGGGGGTGTCGGGCGACGTGGCGGTGAATCGTTATGACGTCCACGGCCACCCCGACCCGGTGTTCTTTCTGGGCTACTGGAAGAACGATGCCGCAACGGGCGGCAAGTACAGCGGCGACTGGTGCCGCACTGGCGATCTGGCCACGCGGGATGCAGATGGCTACCTCTGGTACCAGGGCCGGGCCGACGACGTGTTCAAGGCGGCGGGCTATCGCATCGGCCCGAGTGAAATCGAAAACTGCCTGGTCAAGCATCCGGCCGTGAGCAACGCGGCCGTCGTTCCCAAGCCCGACCCTGAGCGCGGCGCGCTGGTCAAGGCCTTCGTGGTGCTGGCGCCCGAGTTCGCCGATGCGCGCGCGCACCTCGGCGCCGCCGCCGCAGATTTCGATGCTCAGTTGGTGGCGCAGTTGCAAGCCCATGTCAAGGGCAAGCTGGCTCCCTACGAATACCCGAAGGAGATCGAGTTCATCGAAGCGCTGCCGATGACCACCACCGGCAAGGTGCAGCGCCGCGTGCTGCGTTTGCAGGAAGAGGAGAAGGCCCGGGCGCGACCGTAGTGGCACTGTTTTTTTGCCAAGCCATCAGCGAGATATTCGTTGGTACTGGCGCGGCTTTACAGTAAACAAATATTCTGAGATGCCGTGTTCGTGGCCAGTAAATTGCCGCCAAGTGCGATAAACTGATCAGGCAGGAGAGCGGATTCATCACCAATCCCACCGAAGGCGCAAACTCCCATAAACGCTCAGGTTGGCTTCCACACAGGCCCGAACTGCACCGTAAGTCAATGCCGTCTGGAGAGCCATCACTCAGCAGTGATGCACCGAAGGAGCAAACCCGATGCAGGTGCATCGGGTGAATCTCTCAGGTACCGAGGACAGGGGGAGCGGCAACTTGGACGTGGTCCAGTTGCTGATTTATTTTCAGCTCCGTACAGGCGTTCAAGTGCCTCTTCGACCGAAGGGTTCTTGTCATGCGCGTTATTGTCCTGGGGGGCGGCCTGCTGGGCGTCACCTCCGCTTACTTTCTTCAAAAACTCGGCCATGAGGTAACCGTGATCGACCGGCAGGCGATGCCGGCGGCAGAGACGAGCTTCGCCAACGGCGGCCAGATTTCCGTCAGCCATGCCGAGCCATGGGCTAACCCCAGTGCGCCCCTGAAGGTGCTTCAATGGCTGGGTCGTGAGGACGCTCCATTGCTATTCAGGCCTCGTGCGGATATGCGGCAGTGGCTCTGGGGCCTGCAGTTCTTGCGCGAGTGCACACCCGCGCGGACAAGGCACAACATTCGTCAGATCGTGAACCTGGGCACCTACAGTCGCGCGGTGCTCCAGCAACTGCGCGGCGACACCGGGATTGAGTATGACCAGCGGACGCAGGGCATTCTCCACTTCTACACCACGCAGAAAGAGTTCGACGCCGCCCTGGCGCCGGCCGAACAGATGCGGGCTTTGGGCTGCGACCGCCAGGTCATCTCAGCCGACACCGCCGTTGCAATAGAGCCGGCACTGGCCGCAATTCGCTCGAAACTCAAGGGCGCCACATACACAGCAGAGGATGAGTCGGGGGATGCCAATCGATTCGCGCGCGCGCTGGCGGACTTGTCGGGCGAGTGCGGGGTGAAATTCCTGATGAACCACACGATCACGGCTTTGCGAGAAGCGGGCGGAGGCATCGACCATGTGGAGGCGATGGACGCCGAGGGTCGTTTCCAGCGCGTTCGCGGCGATGCCTATGTACTGGCGATGGGGTCGTTCAGCCCTTTATTGGCGGCGCCTTTGGGAATCCGGCTTCCGATCTACCCGGCGAAGGGTTACTCGGTGACCATCCCGGTGCTCGATCACTCGCGGGCCTATGAAGTGTCGCTCACGGACGACGAATACAAGCTGGTGTTCTCACGCTACACCTCAGCCGCGGGCGACCGCATGCGGGTCGCCGGCACCGCCGAATTCAACGGGTACGACAGAACTCTCAATGGCGTTCGTTGTGAGGCCATCGTCCAACGCGTCAAGCACCTGTTCCCCGAAGCGGGCGACTGGGCGAACGCGCAATTCTGGGCCGGGCTGCGTCCGGCGACGCCCAGCAACGTTCCCTTGATTGGCGCAACGAAAATCGCGAACTTGTTCCTCAATACCGGGCATGGAACGCTGGGCTGGACTCACGCTTGCGGGTCGGGCAAGTCGATCGCCCGAATCGTCACCGGACTGTCGCCTGAAGTCGACTTCGCATTCACGGCCGCCGAGCCGCGCGTCTCAGTGCCTACGCACGTCGTGTTGCCGCAATGAGCCGGCTTCCCCGCCCGGCGGCGGGGAAGCGGCGCAAGCGCCTTAGTCCGCGAGCGATTCCAAGTGGCGCTCGAAGCGCTCGAGCAGGGTGTGCATCTGCTCACGCGCCGCCGAAAAATCGGCGGACTTTCCCCGGATGGCGAGATCATGCTCGTATTCGGCGCGCGTCGGATACCGGCACTCCCACCGCACATCGGGTCCGGGTCCGTCCTCCTTCAGGAAGATAAGTCCTTCTAGCAGGCCAAGACGCTTGCGCAATTCGCTGACCTGTTTCCGTTGCTGGAGGACCGCATCGCGCGCGCCTGCCCGCGCATAGTAATTGGTCGATTCGACGAACATAAACCTGACTCCTTTCCGGTGAATGCAAACGAGTCGTCGATTTCCGTGCAGATCACTTGACAAGGCGCGGAAATGATCACAAACTGTGATCACACATTCTACGCAGTTTTTATCCTGCAGCAACCTCTTGAGGAGAGATCATTGATGCCCACGATCAAGACCGTTGAAACGGTACTCATCCAGCTACCTACACGCCGTGAACACAAATGGACCGGGCTCACCGAGCCCATAGGCCGCTACCTGCTGACGCGCGTCACCGATAGCGACGGGCGGGTCGGCTGGGGCGAGGCGCCCGCTCTCAAGGACTGGGGGGGCGAATTCGGCCGCTACTTCGGCGAGTCGACCTTGATATCGAAAACTGTCATCCATCAGTACCTGGAACCGGCCATCAAGGGCGTCGAACTGGGCAACTTCGCCGAACTTCATGCGCGTATGGATGCAGTGGTGAAGGGCTACCCGTACTCCAAGGCGGCCGTCGAGTTCGCTGTTTACGACGTCACGGGAAAGTGGCTGGGAGTTCCCGTACATACACTGTTGGGTGGCAAGTGCCGATCCAGAGTCATGGTCACCCACTCCATCGGGCTGATTTCCATTCCCGAGGCGGAGAAAGAGGTCGCGCTGGTGGCTGCCGAGGGCATCAAGACAATCAAGATCAAGATCGGCGTCGACAAACAGCGAGATATCGAGATGGTGCGAGCGGTCCGTGCTGTCGTGGGAGATGCTGTGGAGCTGTGCGTGGATGCCAACGAAGGCTACAGCACTCCTGGCGAAGCCATCGCAGTCGTGCGGGCGATGGAGCCGTACCGTCTCAAATATGTCGAGCAGCCTGTCATGGGCATTGAGCGTATCGCGGCCGTGGCTCGCGCAATCGACGCACCCGTCATGGCGGATGAGTCGGCCTGGAATGCCCACGATGTCATTCAGATCAGCGAACAGCGAGCCGCACAGATCGTCTCGATCTACTCGACCAAGCCAGGCGGCTTGTACAAAGCCATGGAAGTTTCGGCAGTCTGCCGCGCCGCCGGTATCGTCTGCAACGTCAACGGCTCGGTGGAAACCGGAGTCGGCAACCTCGCCAACCTCCATTTGGCTGCCGCGGCGCCTGCGGCCACGCTGTCTTGCGTGATTCCTGTCTCGACGCCGGCCGAGTGGCAGACCGGCCAGGTGGGCGGCATCTACTATCGCGACGACCTCATCTCGCAACCGATGAAGTTCGTTGACGGCGCCATTGAGGTGCCCACCGGCCCTGGGATGGGCATCGATGTCGACCTTGCCAAGGTCGACAAATACACGGTCCGCACCTGATCACTCCCACAACGAAAACACAGAGGTTTATTCATGCGTCAGCCGATCATCGATCGTCAAGTCAACGAGCTCTCCGAAACCGGACTGGATGCAATGGTTTCGTGCTCCCCGGAAAACTATGCTTATGCGACAGGTTTCGTGGTTCCTTCCCAGCCGTTGATCCGGCACCGTCATGCAATGGCGATCATCACGGCCGACGGCAGGACCGAGTTGTTCTCAGTGGACATGGAGGCCAGCACTGTGCGCAGAAAGGCGCCGGGCGTTCGGACCACCATCTGGGCGGAATTTACGGATGACCCCATGGTCGTGCTCGCGGCCCAACTCAACGCGCTCGGCCTGGGCAGCGGTCGAATCGGCATCGAGATGGACTACCTGCCAGCCGGAGACCTGTCACGTCTTCAACTCGCGCTGCCCGGCGCCCGCTTCGAGCGCTGCGAACATATCCTGGCTCGCCTGCGCCAGATCAAGACGCCCGAGGAGATTGCGATGCTGCGCCGCCTTTCTCGCATCGCAGATCAGGCGATCACCGACGCGCTCACGGCCGTCAAGGCGGGCGATTCCGAGATGGACATCGCGGGCCACTTGACGCGCAACGTATATGCCCTGGGGGCAGACCACTTCAAGCTCATGATTGTGGCCACGGGCGAACGCAGCATGCTGCCGAACGTGGGACCCTCTGAACGGCGCCTCAAGGCCAAGGACGTGTGTCGAGTCGAGATATTCGCGGTGATCGACGGCTATCAGGCCGGCGTCTGCCGCACCGCCGTTGTCCAGGAGCCGCCACCGATGGCGGCGGAAATCTGGGCACATCTGGTCGAATGCAAGTACCAGATCATGAAGATGGTGCGGCCTGGCGCCAGTTGCCGCGCAATCTATGAAGCCTTCATCGAGAAACTCTCGCAAAAGAACCTGCCGCCGATCTCCTTCGTGGGCCACGGCATCGGCCTGCACTTGCACGAAGATCCGTATCTGGGAAAGACGCCGATTCTGGGCCGCCCCGGATCGGACGCGCTGATCGAGAAAGACATGGTTCTCGGATTCGAGCCTCTATGCTACGAAACCGGCTACGGCTTCGGCATGCAGAACAAGGACATGCTGCTCGTCACAGCCGATGGCTGCGAGCTGCTCTCGGACTACGCCAACACTGACGAACTCATAGTCGTCCGCGGCTGAGTGCCACCGCAAAGACGCGAAATCACTTATGCGCACGCTCATTGAAAATCTGGAATTCGCCTTTCTGGTCGACAAGAACGATACCGTCTTGCGCCAGGCCAGCCTCGTGGTCGAGAACGATCGCATCGGCGACATCGGGCCCGCTGCCGAAGTTGCAGCAAGACACTCGAAGACCTCGTTCGACCGCACCATCGATGGAAAAATGCTTGGCATCTGTCCCGGCTTCGTGGACAGCCACGTCCACCTTTCCGAGACGCTGTCGCGCGCGGTGTTCCCCGACAACCTTAACACCCGAGCCTGGGTCTTCCACTGGGCGAAGCCCTTTTATGCTCACATCACGGAGGAAGACGAGTACTGGGGCGCATTGCTCGGCATCACCGAGATGTTGCGCAACGGCACGACCTGCTTTATCGACATGGGGTCACAGTACGACCCAGGCATCACGGTCAGGGCCATGGAGCCTACCGGTATCCGCGGCATCACCGGACGCCACGCCGCCGACAATCCGCCCGCCGAGTTGCCACGCGGGTGGACTGCAGAAATGGCCAAACACCATTTCTTTCCAAGCGCCGAGGCGGCTTTGGCTGAACTCGAATCCTGTGTGCGCAAATACGACGGCGCGCTCGATGGGCGCGTGCGCTGTTGGGTCAACATCGAAGGAAAGGAGCCTTGTACCCTGGAGCTTCACGTGGGCGCGCAGAAACTGGCCGCGCGCTTGGGCGTCGGGACGACCTACCACCTGGCCACTTCCATTGAAGAGGCCAGAGTGTGCCAGGAGAAGTATGGCTGCTGGCCGATCAGCCGGATCGACCGGGCCGGGGGTATCGGTTCCAATCTCGTGATTGCACATGGCGTGGCTGTCAGCGATGAAGAGGTATCGATCCTGGCAGCACGCGGCGCCAAGGTGGCGTTCTGCCCGTGTTCTTCATTCAAGCTCGGCAAGGGCGCCACGGCCATCGGGAAGTACCCCGAAATGGTTGCCGCAGGCGTGACGGTGGGCTTGGGCACCGATGGAGTCTCGGCCGCCGGCAACATGAACCTGATGCGCCAGATGCTGATGGTCGCGGGTATGTTCAAGGATGCGCGGATGAAGCCCGACGTCTTCACGGCGCGGCAGGCATTGCGCGCTGCGACCATCGAGGGAGCGAAGACGGCCTTGTGGGACCATGAGATTGGCTCGCTCGAGATCGGCAAGAAGGCGGATTTCATCCTGTTCGACCTCGACCACGTCGAATGGACCCCTTTCCACGATCCGCTCCAGGCGCTGGTGTTTTCCGCATCGACGGCCTCGATCCAGCAGACTTGGGTGAACGGTGTGGCGGTCTACAGTGAAGGCAAGGTGCATGGCGTGGACGAAGCTGCAGTGCGCCGCAAGGCGCGTGAACTTGCCGCGGCAGCGGTCATTCGCGCCGGTCTGCACGAAGAGGGCATCGAGACCACTACGACGCTTTATGACAGTGGGAACTGATGGCGATTCTCAAAGGGGTTGCACTGTGCGACAAACCAGGTAGCTTCGACGTCAGGGTTGAGGCGGGGTGTGTGACGGCTATCGAGGCAAGCAGCTCCGAGGGCGCACCGCAGTGGCTCCTGATGCCCTCCTTTCATAACCGGCATGCGCATGCAAATCGCGCATTCTCCGCGCCTCCGCGCCGTCCTGAGTCACTTTCCGACGCGGTGAAGTCGGCCAAGGCCGATCGTGCGACGGTCACCTTGAAGGAGATGCAGCTTCGTGCTGCGACGCTGATGCGACGCTCGGTCGAGCATGGCGTGTCGTGCCTGCGAACCCATACCGATGTCGATATGGCGGTAGGCATGCGCGCAATCGACGCAGTCACGGCGGCTTCGGCGCAGGAACAAGCGTTGGACGTGGAAATCGTCGCCTTTGCCAGCGCCGCTGCAGACCCGGCAGCGATCACGACACAGGCCCTGTTTGCCCAGGCGGTCGAGCATGGCGCCCGGTGGATCGGCGGCGTCCCTGCGCTGTATGCGGATCCTCGCGCTTCGCTCACTGCACTTATGCGCTCTGCCAGGGTGCTAAACGTCGATGTCGACCTCCACCTGGACGAACATCTGGATATTGGGTCCGCGCTGATTTCCGAGGCACTCGATGTCACACGGGATCTGGACATGGCTGGAAGAGTGACGCTCAGCCATGCATGCGTGCTGGCGGCGATGGAGTCCCAAGAAGTCTATCGGCTGCTTGACCGGATGCATGACGCCCGAGTGGCGCTTGTGGCGCTGCCGGAGCTCAATCTCTACCTGCAGGATCGCGGCGGCGACATCCCTCGAACGAGGGGAGTGGCCCCTGTCGGCGCTGCATTGCGCGCAGGCGTTGATGTGGGTCTGGGGACGGACAACGTGCGGGACTGGTTCTTCCCGCTTGGAGACGGTGACATGCTGGAAGCAGGCTATGTCGCGGCGCTTGCATCGCACATCGATCGTCCTGAAGAGCTCCTGCCCCTGATCTGCGGGGGACGATCGACCATCAAAGCAGGCGACGCCGCCGACCTGGTCCTGATCCCCGCCTCTTCGTTCGACGAAGCGCTTGCACGCCGTCCGGGCGGGAGAATTCTCCTCAGGGCGGGCACGCCGGTATCCAGCGAAAGCGCTCGCGTGCTGTCAGACCGCGGTGTACTGGTAAACGGACCGCAATGATTTTTCCATTGCGCGCTGCGTCAAGTCGCGCGCAATGAAAACAATCCAGCCATGGCGGGACGGACCGTTCGGCCAGGCGGGGAGGCGCTCGAAGGGGTAGACGACATGCTGGACCCCCTGTACGACGACAGGACGATGGTCGTCGTCAACCGCCATCAATCCTTTGACCCTCAGGATGGAGTCGCCGCGGCTGGACAGCAGCAGCTGCAGCCAGTCCACGAATGCGGCAAGGTTGACCTTGCTTTCCAGCAAAACAGTGAATGTCCCGATCTCACCATCGTGCGCGGGCCCTTCGATTGACAGATCGGGAATGACAATGCTCCTGTCCAAGGTGCGGTAATCGAGGTCCTGCAGCACATCCGCCTTCAGGGACGAAGCGTGAGCCGGCATGATCCGCGCTGAAGGTGTAAGCGCAGCCAGCTTTTTCACAAACGGAAACCAGGCCTCATCTCCGACAAGGTCGGTCTTGGTGATCAGCACGAGGTCGGCGGTGGCAAGCTGCTGCCGCGCCTCACTATGCCGCGCCAGGGTTCGCTCGCCATTCACTGCATCGACGGTGGTCAGAACCTGCCCCATCCGCACGTGGGGCGTCAGCCTCGGATCGCTCAGGATGGCTTGAACGATCGGCGCCGGAAGCGCCAGGCCGGTGGTCTCGACGATGATCCGGCGAAACGCGGGAATCTGGCCCGCTTGTCTGAGGGTGTGCAGCTCGGCCAGCGTCGACATGAGATCGTCGCGCACGGTGCAACACAGGCAGCCGGAGCTCAGCAGAACGACGTCTTCAGCCACCTCGCGCACGAGAAGATGGTCCAGCCCGACCTCACCGAACTCGTTGATCACCACCGCCGTGTCCGCAGAGTCCGTGGTTGCTAGGAGATGACGCAGCAGCGTGGTCTTGCCGCTACCGAGGAAGCCCGTCAGGATGTGCACGGGGAGACGGGCGTCCGCCGGCGGACCGCCCCCCGGATCGATAAATCCTTGGTCTGTCACGCGATCTCGAAGATCGCATCGACTTCCACGGCGACGTTGCGGGGAAGCGAGTTGCAGCCCACCGCTGCCCGTGCGTGTCGCCCGGCTTCCCCAAAAACCTCAACCATCAAGTCTGAAGCCCCGTTGATGACCTTGGGGTGATCTCCGAACTCCGGTGCCGAATTGACAAAGCCGCCGAGGCGAACGCAGCCCGTGACGCCGTCAAGACTGCCGCCCATGGCAGCCCGCAGCTGCGTCAGGATGTTGATAGCGCAAAGTCGTGCCGCCTTTTGGGCATCTTCGATCGATAGGTCCTTGCCAACTTTGCCGACGAATTGGTCCTTGCCGTTCGCGCTTGGAACCTGCCCGGCAATGTAGATCAGGTTGCCGCTTTTTCGGGCTGGGATGTAGTTGGCTGCGGGGGAAACCGCTGCGGGAAGGTCGATGCCGAGTGCAGCCAGACGGGCTTCGTGAGTTTGAGTTTTCATTGAGTTTCGCTATTCCAGTTTTGCATTGCCGAAGTAAAGATCGTCCAAAGGTGCCGAAAGCAGTTGCGCGCCTTTTTGTTTGGCCAGCGCGGGTTTCAGCGCAACTCCGGTCGTGCGAATGTCGCGCAAGAGACCGCGTTTGGCGACGGCACTTTTGCGCGTCTTCAGCCCCTCGAGAATTTCGATGTGGGCCGACGCATCCCATGGCGTGTCAGGGGACAGCAAAGACAGGTACATCGTTGGCCCGGCCTGCAGCCAAAGTGATTCGATTACCGGCATCAAGACCTCCGATCGAGCTGCCTGGTACAACGTGAAGTGGAATCGTTGATTGAGCGATAGACACGCCAGGAGATTACGCCTGGCTATCACATCGAGCAATTCACCATTGATCGCAACGAGTGAATCAAGTAGAGCCGGCGTGCAGTTGCGGCAGGCCATCTCGGTCGCCATCCCTTCCACCAGCTGCCGGACGGCAAAGAGTTCGTCCAGCTTCTCCGGTGTGAGCCGGGGCACACGAACTGACCCGCTGTCCGTGCCTTCCAGAGCCTTGACGACCACCAGTCGGGTGAGTGCCTCACGCACCGGCATGGGGCTGGTGCCAAAGCTGACAGCGAGTTTGCGCAGGCTCATGACTTGGCCGGGGACGAACGCGCCCACCATCAGACCCCGCCGCAGTCGTTGAAAGACCTCTTCCTGAACCCGGCCGCGGGACTGTCTGTTTCGCGCCTCCGCCTCCACGTCGTCAGCCGCATACGCGGTCCGATTCCGCTCTGTAACCTGGTGATCCATTGGTCGCTAAGCCTCTGTTTCGGGTGTTCTAGGGTTAACCCGGTTGACCACCATTGTACCTGTGATCACAGTTCGTGATCAATAGGGGTTGGAGCTAATTGATTCCCCTGGGTTGGGGCTGGTCTTGTCTAACTTTTGTAGGAAATTTATGCCACATGTTCAATCAAGCGTCTCGCGATTCCTGTTCCGCGCTGTGTCTGCAGCGGCGGCTTGCATCCTGGCTTCTTCGGCCTGGGCTGCAGATGAGGTGAAAGTGCGTTTCAGCTGGAAGCTCAAAGGTGAATATGCCCATCTGTACGTCGCGCAAGACAAAGGTTTTTACAGCGCCCGGAATCTGACGGTTCGCATGGGGGAGGGGGCGGGCGCGCCGGCGGCACTGGGGGCGCTGCTCCAGGGGCAGGAAGACATCGTGATCATGCCTGCGATTTTTGCAGTTTCTGCGATCCAGAAGGGCATGCCGGTGAAGATCGTCGCTCTTTACCACCCGCAAACGCCCATCGTGCTCATCTCCCATCCTGAAAAACCCATCGTCAACCCGAAAGATCTCGAAGGCAAGACCATCGCCCACTCGGTGGGAGAGACCGGCACGTCTTATCTCGGGGTTTTCTGCGCGCTGAACGCAGTTGATTGCTCGAAAGTCAAGAAAGTGCAAATGGACTCGCAGTCCAGGATTCCGCAGTTCTTGCAGAAACAAGTTGACGCCGTCAGCGTCTACCTGACCAGCGACCTGCCCATCATCGAGGCGCGCTCGGGGATCAAGTTCGCGGTGCTCGATTTGCCCGCCAAGGGCCTGTCCATCCCGGGGCTGGCCGCTGTTTCGAGCAACAGTGTCATTGCCAGCAAGCCAGACGCACTCAAGCGCTATCTTGCGGCTGTGAATGAGGGTATAGAAGCGACTCGTAAGGACCCCAAGGCCGCATCGGCGTCGCTCATTGCAGCCTGGCAGGGAGCGCCGGCAGCCGCGATCGTCGAGGCGCAGGTGAAGGCCACGATCGATGCCATCAAAACAGTGCCTGGAAGGCCCACCGGATGGATTGACCCTGCCGCGATCACGCAGGCGCTTGAACTCATCAAGACTGACGAGAACATCGGAACACCGAAGCCGGTTGCCAACTTCTTCACGAACGATCTGCTGGCCAAGTAACGAAACCGAGGGGATATTAATTGACCGACCTCAAGCATCCCCGGGTTGGGGCAGTGGCTGCCAAGCCCAAACCGGCCAAGAAGCCCAGCGGCGTGAGCTTTACGGAGCGCTACGCCTCCCTGATGATGGCCGCAGCCATCCTGATCCTGTGGCAGATTGCGGTGCCGCTGCTGGGCCTGTCCGAGTTCGTGCTGCCAACCCCGCTGGCTATCGCGAGCCGGATGATCGTGGACTACCAGCTGCTGGCAACCCACTCCCTTATCACCCTGCTGGAGGTGGTGGCCGGCTTTACGACCGGTGTGTTGGTCGGCATCCCTCTTGCGCTCGCAATTTTTTACTCCAAGCCCTTTGAACGTGCGGTCTACCCGCTGCTGGTCGCGTTGCAGACCGTGCCAAAGATTGCGTTGGCACCTTTGCTGGTCTTGTATCTTGGCTACGGATGGGCCCCCAAGATCACGCTGGCGTTCCTGATCTCTTTCTTCCCGATCGTTATTTCGACTGTCGTGGGCCTTCAGTCATTGGACAAGGCCCTGGTCAATATGGTTCGGTCGATGGGATCCACGGAACGCCAGACGTTTTTCAAGGTGCGCTTGCCCGCAGCGATGCCCAGCATCTTTGGCGGTCTGAAGGTCGCGATTTCGCTCGCGGTGATCGGCGCGGTGATCGGCGAGTACATCGCATCGGAGCGCGGCCTCGGCTACCTGCAACTGCAGGCCAATTCCCAGTTCGACACCACTCTCAATTTCGCCACCGTAGTCACCATTTCCCTGGTTGGGGTCTTTTTGTACTTCGTGATTGAGCTGTTGGAAACCAAGTTCTCCTATCAACGGGAGAGCGCAAAATGAGTAACTCTTCACACTCCAGTGCCAGCATGCCGTCGTCCCGCGGGGCAGGCCTTGAGCCGCGCGGCGAGCGGCATGCAGCCGCAGTCACGATCGAGGACGTTTCCAAGTCGTATTCGGTGCGAACGGGCGATGATGTCCTGGCGCTTGACCGTGTCCACCTGGACATCACGCCCGGCAGCTTCGTCGCCATCGTCGGCCCCAGCGGCTGCGGAAAGAGCACGCTGTTGTCGCTGCTGGCAGGTCTGATTCCCGTCTCCTCCGGCCGTCTGTGCATCGATGGCGATGAGGTGCACAAACCCCACCCGAAGGTTGGAGTTGTTTTTCAGTCGGACCTGCTGCTGTACTGGCGAACCATTCTCGACAACATCCTGCTGCCGGTCGAGATCAAGGGCCTCGACCGGGTTGCTTACACCGCGCGCGCCCGTGAGCTTCTTGCTCAGGTCGGCCTGGACGGTTTTGACAACAAGTTTCCTTCTGAACTGTCGGGGGGCATGCGTCAGCGCGTGGCGATCTGTCGCGCCCTCATTCAGGAGCCGGGGCTGTTGCTGATGGATGAGCCCTTCGGGGCACTTGATGCGCTCACGCGTGAACAGATGATCATGGATCTTCAGATCATGTGGATGCGCCTTGGGAACACGGTTTTGTTCATCACCCACGGAATCGATGAAGCCGTGTTTCTCTCCGACCGCGTCATCGTGATGTCGCCCCGCCCAGGGCGCGTCGACCTCGATCTGAAAGTCGATATCCCGCGGCCGCGCCTGTGGAGCCAGGTTCATGAAGACCCGCGTTTCCAGCGTCACGCACGGCAGGTGCGGGAGATCTTTGAAGCTCAGGGTGTGCTGGTCGCGCATTGAGGTAAGGCATGAAAATCTCGATCTTGGGCGCAGGCGCCGGTGGCGCGGCGGCCGTAGCTGAACTTACGTTAGCCGGCCACTGCGTGACATTGTGGAATCGCTCAGCTGAGACGCTGAAGCCATTCCAGGCAGCGGGTGGCGTGCGATACGAAGGCGTGCTCGGAGAAGGCCTCGCCCGGTGCGCACTGATTACGGCGGACCTCGAGTTGGCGATAGCAGACGCCGATGCCGTCGTGGTTTCGCTTCCTACTTTCTCACACGGACCCGTCGCCCGCCTGTTGGCCGCGGCGGGATGGCCCGCCGACAAGCCCGTCGTACTCAATCCGGGGCACACGGGAGGAGCGCTCGAATTTGCCGAAGCGTACCAGTCGGTGCGCGCTGACGTCCCGCCGGTTGCCGAATTTTCGACGCTGACTTATGTGGCTCGCAAGTACCAGCCCGACAGCGTCACAGTGACCGGACGTGCGCGGCAAGTTCGTGCGGCGGCGCTGCCCGGAGGGCAAAAGGCACTTGATGTCGCGTGCGAACTTTTTCCAGCGGCCAGCCCTGTGGCCGACGTGCTGGCATGCTCACTCAGCAACGCCAACTTGATACTCCACCCCCCTGGGGCGGTGCTGGCGTCGGCATGGGTGGAGGCAACACAGGGTGACTTCACGTTCTATGTGCAGGCAATGACTCCGGGTGTGGCGCGCACCATGCGGGCGCTGGACGACGAACGCCTCGCAGTCGCTTCGGCCTATGGGCATCAGCTTCCAAACCTGATCGAGGAAATGAAGCTGATTGGAACTGTCGAGGACTCTGTCACCGACACGCATGACTTTGTCGGGGCGATTGCCAATGGCAAAGCCAACAAGCGGATCAAGGCTCCCGATTCGCTGCAGCATCGCTATTACCTCGAAGATTTCGGTCACGGGCTGCTGCCGTTCCTCGAACTGGCGTCTGTAGCTGGCGTTGCCACGCCTGTGGCCCAGTCGCTCTTCACCCTGGCACAGACCTTGGTCGGGGCCGACTATCGCAGTAAGGGAAGAACGGCAGAGGTGATGGGTATCGTTGGACTCACAAAGCTGGAGCTGATTCAAAAAGTGAAATGCTTATGAACTGGAAGAACCTCGTCATCGCGATCGTGGGCGGAGACCGCCGAGAACAGGAGATTGCGCGTTGTGCTGCGGCCACTGGTGCGCAGGTCCGTGCCTACGGCTTTCCCTGGCCGGAAGAGGGCATCGCCGATGTGAGCCGAGCTGGCAGTGCGGCGGAAGCGCTTGAAGGCGCCCAGGTGGCGCTGTTTCCGATCCCTGGCATCGCAGCCGATGGTGGTCTGTTTGCGCCGGCAAGCTCCGAAAGAATCATCCCGAGCCGGGCAGTTCTCGAGGGCATGAAGGCGCCAGCCCACATCATCCTGGGCTGGGCAGACTCCAATCTGAAGGCCCACTGCGAGGCCTTGGGCATTACCCTTCATGAATATGAGTGGGATCAGGACCTGATGCTCCTGCGCGGCCCAGCCATCGTGGAAGGCATGTTGAAGGTTCTGATCGAGAACACCAACATCACCATTCACAAGTCGAAGATCTGTCTGGTGGGGCAAGGCACGATCGGATCCCTGGTGACGAGAACGCTGCTGGGGCTGGGGGCGCGAGTCCACGTGGCCGCGCGCAACCGTGTGCAAAGAGCGGCGGCTTATGCAGCGGGCGCCGAGTCGCACGATCTGGCGGAACTCTCCCAGGTATTGCCCGGCACCGACATCGTGATCACCAGCGTGCCCGCGCGTGTGCTTGGGCGCGAACTACTGGAACAGTTGCCCAAGCATGCGCTGCTGGTGGATCTCGCCGCGCCTCCTGGGGGCATCGACATGGACGCCGCGCGTGCACTGGGCCTCAAGTGCATCTGGGCCAGGGGCATGGGAGCACGCGCACCGATCACCGTCGGGCGCAGCCAATGGAGCGGCGTGAGCCGTCGTATCGAAAACCTTCTGAAGGATTTGTGATGAACGCCGATCTGGTCATTCGCAACGCACGCGTGGTGCGTCATGACGGGGAATTTCACGGTGGTGTTGCTGTCAAGGATGGCAAGATCGTCATGACCGGCAGCGACGAGGCCCTGCCGCAAGGGCATCGCGACATCGACGCTGGAGGCAAGGTCCTCATGCCCGGCGTGATCGACCCGCACTGCCACCTGGGAGTGAAGTATCCGTATGCCGAAGACATGCGAACGGAGACGGCCGCCGCTGCGTCCGGCGGCATCACGACAGCGCTTCTGTACATCCGCAATCTGAAGGAGTCTTACCTGCCTTTCTATGAGGAACGCAAGTCGATCGGCGAGCAAAACTCCCTCATCGATTTCGGCTTCCATTTTGGGATTCAACGGGAAGAACATATTGCCGAGATCCCGGAAGTCGTGGCCAAGACGGGTGTGCGCTCGTTCAAGTGTTACTTCGGGTATGAACCGGACAACCCCATTGGCATCGTCCCAGCGACCGATGGCTGGGTCTATGCAGCCATGCGCATCCTTGCCGGCATCCCCGGTGCAGTGATCAACGTGCACTGCGAAAACACCCAGATTGCATCCTGGCTGAAAAATGAGATGAAGGCGACGGGGCGCCAGGATCTGGGCGTCTACACGGAATCGCGGCCGGCGTTCTGCGAGGTCGAGACGATCCGGCGCATGATCTTCCTGGCCGAGCGAACAGGGTGCCCGCTTCATCTGGTCCACACTTCGGTAGGGATGGGCCCGGTACTTGCCGCGGAAGCACGCGCCCGCGGCGTGAACGTCACGGTGGAGACTTGTCAGCACTATCTGACACGCACGGCGTACGACGCCGACCTGGACATGCGCGCCAAGATCTCGCCGCCTCTGCGTGACAATGAAGAGCAGGAGGGCTTGTGGAGGGGCATTCATGATGGATCGGTGTACAGCCTGGGCACCGATCATGTGCCATTCCTGCCAAAAAAGCTTGAAGACATCTGGACCGAACTGCCTGGCGTGGTGTCCTTCCCCTGGGAACTGGCGCTGATGCTGCACTTCGGCGTGCACAAGCGCGGTGTTCCGCTGTCACGCCTGGTGCAGCTGAATTCGACGCACCCGGCGCGCCGCTTCGGGCTGTGGCCACGCAAGGGCAACATCGAAGTGGGTTTCGACGCCGACCTCGTGCTCGTCGATCTGGACTTGGAAAAGACCGTCGAACACGCCGGCAAGGGCACGTGCATTTACGAAGGCTGGAACCTCAAGGGCTGGCCGGTGATGACGGTGGCGCGCGGCACCGTCCTCTTTGAGAACGGAAAAGTGAACGAAAGTCTTTTTGGACGGGGCCGCTGCGTGACCGTCCCAGCTTAGTCATGGAAACGGGCGTTCATCCGTCTGAAATCGGTGCAGTTGCGCCTGCGGTGCGCAGCCTCGCCGAAAGACTGGAGGCGCTGCGCGCGGCAGTCGCGGTAGTCGCGGCGCGTGAACCTGCCCCCCGTCCGGAATGGCTCTCCGGCATCCACAATCCGTGGGGCCAAGCGGTCGCACTCTGCGACGCATGGGTGTTTCTGGACCTGTGCGAAAACCCGGACATCGTGACGGCGGTCGAGCAGGTGATCGGGCCGGACATCGTGTTGTGGGATTGCGAACTGCACCTGCGGGCCGCGAGCTACCAGCGTTTTGTAGGGTTGGAGCGGGAGGGCCGGTATTGGCCCATGGATCCCCTGGACGGCGCCGTCGTGCTGGCCGCCCCGCTGCGGACTTCATTTCAACCAGTATGCCTGAAGCTGGCAACCATGACCAAAGCGCGTCTGTCCGAGTTTGAACCGGAGGAGCCTCTCCTGGTCATCCGTTATTTCCCGGCCACGAGCCGATTCATTCGGGACCCCAAGTACCCAGCCAATCGCGTGGGCATGGAGGAGCAACCGCTGATCAATTACAGCACCAGGCCGCTGTGGCTGGTGCGCGGCCAAGACAGCGCCGCCAACGATTTCATTTCAGGTTTTTCCCCATCGGTTCCGCGATGGGCCGGTACCAAGAGCTAAGGAGCGGCACTATGCCATTTGTCATTGTCGAAATGTGGGAAGGCCGCACGGTCGACCAAAAACGGAATCTTGTGAAGGCGATTACCCAGGCCATGGTGGACCATGCAGGCTGCAAGCCTGACCACCTGCACGTCGTGATTCATGACACACCCAAGGACAGTTGGGGTCGCAACGGAATGCTGGGCATCGACACGAAGGATGCCAAATGACATTGGAGAACCTCGACAGCCGTGCGTCCGCCCTGTTGGTCATCGATCTTCAGAATGCCTTCGTTCACGACAAGGGCACCCTCGGTGTGTCTGGCGTCGATACGAAACGGCTCTCGTCGATCGTCCAGCCTCTGGCAGAACTCATCCCCCGTTGTCAGAGCGCCGGGATCCCGGTTATCTGGACTGTTCAGGAGCATTTTGCGGTCGACGCGAGCCGGGCGCGAAAGAAACTGGCTGGCCATACTTCGCGGCGCAAGCAGGTTTCCGCCCTCGCGGGCACCTGGGACGAGGAGATCGTCAGTGAACTGAAACCGTTGGCGGAATTCAACCCGTCGTATGTCATCCGCAAGCATCGCTTTGGAGCCTTCTACGAGACTCGACTCGAAATGATGCTCAAGATGCTCGGTACGCGCACGCTGTTCGTGGTCGGCACCACGACGAACGCTTGCGTGGAGACGTCCATTCGTGAAGCCTATCTGCGGGACTTCGATGTGGTCGCCTTGGAGGACTGCATTTCCGGGGTCAACGCCGACTGGGAACAAACTGCGAAGAAGGTCTGGAAGCAATATTTCTGCGAGATCTCCAATTCCAGGGAAATGCTGGACTGGATCGATGTGCAATCGGCTCCCAGGACGCTTGGATTCGGACATATGCTTGTCATGGTGCAAGATGTTCCGCGATCAGTGGACTTTTACGTTGGGCAACTCGGCTTCACCATTCGTCCAGCCAAACCGCTCGCCGACGGCCGGCCGTTTACTGCTTTTCACCAAGGCATGGCGCTTGTGGGCGGTCGGTCCGCCTCGCATAGGCAGATCGATCACATCGCCTTCGAAGTGAACGATGTTCGAGCCTTGCGTGACAAGCTCAAGAGCTCCGGCGCCGAGTTCCAGGAGGATTTGCACAATGGTCCTTACGGATTGACGATCTACGTCACCGACCCAGATGGCGTACGTGTCGAACTTTATGAGGTTGGCGCAGTCGCGTAGGCAAGGCAGACGCACATGGTGCGTGCGCATCGTTCTGAACCATCGGCTGCCGTCCGGGTGAGTTCTCACGAATACAGCACCTGGCAGTTCTCGCAATAAAAACTCTCCGCATCGTGTTGCCAGGATGGGCTTGGCTGAACGGAATCTGGCAGCGCGGACAGGTGCGCTTCGTGTGCGCGAGCCAGTGCTTCCGTAGCACGTAGGCTTTCTTCCATTCGAAGAAATCGAAGCTGTACTGCCGCGCCTCGCGCACGAGCTCGCGCAACCTTGCGGCGGGCAAGCCGGCCATGGTTGAAAGCGGATGAACGCGGATGCGAAACAGCACTTCGTTCCTGATGATATTGCCCACCCCGGCAAAGAGGCCCTGGTCGAGAAGGGCGTCGCACACCAGTGCCTTCGATGCGCAGAATCTTCTTACCCGTGAAGCCACTCGCCTGCTCTTTGAGGATGACGTTGGAAGGGCCTTCAGGCATGCTGTGTTGTGGCGGCGGTGCTTGCACTACATTATTCGGCTCGGCCCATACGCCTATCTGTAGTCATTCTTCACATGCAAAAAGTCCAACTCGGCCAAAGCAACCTGCAGGTCACGCCGATCTGCATGGGCACGATGACCTTCGGCGAACAGGTCGACGAAGCTACAGCGCATTCGATCCTGGATTGCGCCGTGGATGGCGGCATCAACTTCATCGACACGGCGGAGATGTATGCGGTTCCGGTGCGTGCCGAGACTTTCGGTGCCACCGAAACCATCATCGGCAACTGGTTCGCGAAGACCCCTGGCTTGCGCGACCGGCTGGTCCTGGCCACCAAGGTGGCCGGTCCTTCGCGCGGCATGCCCTGGGTGCGCGAAGGCACGGGCTTGACAGCCAAGGACATCGTGGCCTCGTGTGAGGCTTCGCTGAAGCGGTTGCGCACCGACGTGATCGACCTCTACCAGATCCACTGGCCCGAACGCAACACGCCGATGTTCGGGCAGATGCATTACGACCCGAAGAACGAACGCAGCACCACGTCCATTCTCGAACAGCTCGAAACCCTGGGCCGGCTGGTCCAGCAGGGCAAGGTTCGCTGGATCGGGCTGTCCAATGAAACGCCGTATGGGGTGCACGAGTTCGTGCGGGTGGCCGAGCAGCACAAGCTGCCGCGCATTGCAACGGTTCAGAACGTCTATTGCCTGGTGAGCCGCGCCTTGGAGAACGGCCTGGACGAAACGATGCACCGGCTGGGCGTTTCGCTGCTGGCGTATTCACCGCTTGGCTTCGGGCTTCTGACGGGGAAGTACGACCTGTCCGGCTTTGATGGGCCCGACGCACCGAAGGATGCCCGTATCGCGAAGTACCCGACGGTGCGCAAGCAGCGCTGGGGCCGGCCCGAAGCGCTGGCGGCCACCCGCCGCTACAACGCGCTGGCGTGCGCCAATGGCATGACGCCAACGAGAATGGCGCTGGCCTGGTGCTATACCAAGTGGCAGGTGGCGAGCACGATCCTCGGCGTGACCAGCGTGGCCCAATTGCAGGAGAACATCGACGCCTGGGGC
>JBKJHN010000196.1:0-6541 GCA_046599015.1 Ramlibacter sp. | reverse complement strand
GCCTGCGTAAGAGAGCTGTGAATCCCCATCTGCCAGCCACTTCAACCCAGCCAAAGGAGTTCTCCCATGTTTCGTCTTACCCTTGCAACCACCACGATTTCGCTGCTGGCCGCTTGCGCGGGCGCACCGATGATGAAATCTTACGACCAGGCCATGTTGCCCGTTGCCGTGCAGGTGCCGATGGGCAACAGGATTGCGATGGAAACCGTGGGTGTCGGTGAGATCACTTACGAATGCCGGGTCAAGGCCAATGCGACAGGCCAGTACGAATGGGTCTTCGTCGGCCCGGATGCCAAACTGTTGGACCGCAAGGGCAAGCAGGTCGGCAAATACTATGGTCCGCCCGCCACCTGGGAGAACATGGACGGCTCGAAGGTCACGGCCACGCAAGTCGCGGTCGCGCCGGCCGCCGCCGGGAGCATCCCGTTGCAGCTGGTGAAGGCAAATCCCGCGATGGGCAGCGGCGCGATGAACGGCACGACCTACATCCAGCGTGTCGCGACGCAAGGCGGTGTCGCACCTGCGGCAAGCTGCGACTCCAGCAACACGGGCGCCAAGCAGATCGTGAAGTACCAAGCCGACTACATCTTCTATCGGGCGGGCTGAGGACTCCTTCGACCGCAACTGATCCTGCTACCACCGCAAGAGCCGGCGGCCCAGCAAGGCACCGGCCCCGGCAGGAATCAACATACCCGCCACATACCAAACCGCCAGGAAAGGGGCCTGCGTCTCCGGGCAATGAAGTGCGTAAGCAAATGCCGCTGTAGCCCCTGCGAACAACCCCGCAGCCGCTCCGGCCAGGGCCGGCCGCGTGGGCGCCAGTTCACGCGTGGCCCAGAGCGCGAAAGCCAAGACAGGAACCGACAGCAATGCGATGGTGATCGGGCATTCGACCCAGGTCTCGCCAAGCACCAGCGCCAGCCGCTGGCCAACCGGCGCGGACAACAGGCCGACAGCAGCCAGGACCCAGATGACAGCGACCGGCAGCGCCGCCGCGACCGGTGCGCGGCCCAGGCGCATGCCCGGATAGCTGAGCCGACGCAACGCCATCAGGCCGGCCAACGCCAGGCTCGCGGGAAAAATCAACTTGATCCAGAACATCGGCAACGCAGCTGCATCAGCCAGGTCCGCGCGAGTGCCCATGAACAGCAGCACGGCGCCCAGCGCCAACACCGCTCCCGACGCAAGTTTGATGAAGAAGCGCCGGTCGGCTTGCGCCGGGTCGACTGGAGCAATGCCCGCCGCCAGCACGGCGATCAAGTCGTCTGTCCTCATCGCTCGCTCCTGACTTTCGCCGACAGGGCCTTCAAGCTGCGATGGACCCCGACCTTCACCGAAGCCTCGGACATTCCCGTCGCCAGCGCGGCCTCCGCCACCGACGCACCTTCCAGTTTCGTCATGACCAGTGCGCGGCGCTGCCGCTGCGGCAAGCTCTGCAGGAGCCTCGCCAGGTCGTGTCGTGCTTCGGCGG
Source organism: Ramlibacter sp. (assembly GCA_046599015.1). GTDB lineage: Bacteria > Pseudomonadota > Gammaproteobacteria > Burkholderiales > Burkholderiaceae_C > Ramlibacter. The sequence continues at coordinate 5,070 of JBKJHN010000196.1, read as the reverse complement.
GCTCGGTGTCGGACTCCGCGAAAACCTGCAGATCGTCATCGAGCGGATCGTTCAGCGCTTCGCGACGGGATCTCGCGCGCAGGAAGTCGATGAGCTTGTAGCGGGCGATGGTGTGCACCCAGCTAGTCAACGGCTGCTCCAACCTATAAGTGTGCCGGTTGCTGTGGACTGCCAACAAAGACTCCTGCACCAGATCCTCCAAATCGTCGGGTAGCTGAGACATCCGCCTCCTGAAAAACGCCCTCAGGTGCGCACTCAGCGCCTTCAGGAACTGCTGATAGGCCACGGCGTCGCCCGCCAGGCCAAGCAAGAGCTGGCGGCGCAGCCGCTCTTCGGCGGCATCTGCCCGTTCCTTCCATTCCATTCGTTTTCTGCCACCGATAAGTTACAGCGCTGCTCGTGACTTTCGCTCCATTGTGCGTCGCAATGGCGCACACCCTTGCTCTGCGCAATTCAGGCTTCACGCTCTTAACACAAGACATTGTGGCGCCTCGCAAGCCAGGCATCCAGTGACACCTTACCGGGGCCGCGGGCTATCAGATAGAGCAGCACGGCCGCCCACGTTCCATGGGTCGCGTAAGCACCGGGATACACGAAGACCTGAATGACAAGCGTCATGCCGAGCAGTGCCAGCGCAGAAAAGCGGGTCGCCAGGCCAAGGACGATGAGCAACGGCAAGAGGTGTTCGGCAGTGGCCGCCATCAGTGCGGCAAATTCCGGCGCGATCAGGGGGAGCTTGTATTCATCCCTGAACAGGTCCACCGCCGAGTCGGCCAGACGCGGCCAGCCCAACTCGAACTCGCCCGTGATGAAGTTGACGGCCAAGCCCTGGATCTTGGTCTGCCCCGAAGTCCAGAAGACCGCCGCGATCGAGAACCGCGCCAGCAGGGCCAGCAGCGTGTTCGGAATCCGCTCCAGCAGCCGGACGGCGTTGCTGACCGGCTGCACCAGCAGCAGCCTGCGGGAGGAGGTTGCGCTGTTCGCGCCTGTCAAGCTTGTGTTCATATTGCGAGCTCTCCCTCACACCTCGGCCGGCGCCGCCCTCGGCACACGCAGGACGAGGACTTCGAGCCCGTCGCGCAGCACGAGCGCGTCCTGCGGCTCGAATGGATCGATCTGCGTCAAATCACCTTGCCCCTGGTGCGCCGCCCACAGCGAGACGATCGCGAACTGGGATGGGACCAGGGACAAGGACGCAGGAGACAAGTGACGCAGTTGAGCGATGAAGTCGGTGGCTGGCAGGGCCAGCCTGAGCGCTTCGCTCTCGACGGCCTCGCCATCGGCTGCGTGGTAAGCGCGTACGCGAGCGAACTCCAGCCGACCCATGTCAGCAAGGTACGGCACGCTGCGAGCCGGCTCGAATTGATCGATGAAGCTGGGAAACTCCTGGCCATATTGCGCCAGGATGCGCGAGCGGGGCGGCGCCTGTCGCACGAACACGGCCGCCATGGCGCGAAAGAACTCGCTCCCCACCAGTTCCTGCACCACGGGGAATGTGTCCGCCAGCGCGTCTACCAGCGAGGCGATGACATTGTTGCGGTGGATCGCCAGACGGCATGCCGGATCGGAGCCGTTCCACACCGTCAGACCGGCCAAGGCGACCGATGGATCGAGCAGTGCCGCGGCAAAGTGCGGCGGGCTGCTGGCGCTGGCTGTCGTCATGCGAGTTCCAGTCGGCGTTGCTTCCCCGCAGACATGAGGGCGTCGGCACGCCCGGCTTCGGTCAACAAGGTGGCCAGCGAGGGGATGTTGTTATCGCGTTCAAGCAGCGTCGGCTTCGATCCGAGGCGCGCGATCACACTTGCGTACAGCGACCAGACGGCCTCGTCGACAGCCGCGCCGTGGCTATCGATGAGCAAGGGCGCACCCGCGTCGTCCCGGTCGGTGGCGAACCCGGCAAGGTGGATCTCGCCCACAGCGTGCAGCGGCAGATCGTCAATGAAGGCAAGCACGTCGCGTCCATGATTCACACAGGACACATACGCATTGTTCACGTCCAGCAGAAGACCGCATCCGGTTCGCGCAACCACTTCCCGCAGGAAGGCGGATTCGCTGATCGTCGAAGCGCTGAATTCGACATAGGTCGACGGATTTTCGAGCAACATCTGACGGCACAACCGGTTCTGGATGTGGTCGATGTGCTCGCACACGCGCTGCAGCGTTTCCGCGTTGTATGGCAGCGGCAGCAAATCGTTGAAAAACACGCCACCGTGGGTGGACCACGCCAGGTGCTCGGAGAACAACGCCGGCTGGTAGCGTTGCATCAAGGCGGCCAGTGCGTCGAGGTGGGCTTCGTCCAACGGCCCCAGTGCGCCGATGGAAAGGCCCACGCCATGCAACGACAGAGCGTAGTGTTCACGCACACGGCCAAGGTAGTGATGGAACGGCCCGCCCTCCACCATGTAGTTCTCGGCGTGCACCTCGAAAAAGCCGATGTCGGGGCGGGTGTCCAGCACATCACGAAAATGCTGCGACTTCAACCCAACACCGGCGCGGCCCGGCAATCCGGCAGTCACTTGCTCAGGCCTGCTTTTCCTTGAACGCCTTGAGCTGCCCGAATCCGGTGGGTGACTTCATCGAGGCGGTCTTCTCGCAGGTACCATTGGGTACCAACGACCAGGCATTGCCCTGGTAATCCATCTTGGAGGTGCCGGCGCAGGTGGTGCCGGCTCCGGCTGCGCAGTCATTCTTGCCCTTCAATGCCACGCCGAAGCACTTCTCTTTGTCGGCTTGGGCGATGGCAGGCAGGCTGGCAAAAGCGGCTCCCAGCGCCAGGACAAGGGCTGCCGCGGGCAATTGGGAACGGGTGGCTTTGATCATGAAGACTCTCCAGGGAAAAATAGGTGGATACGAACGGCTACGCCGCGATGGGAGATGCGTTTCGTGCACCGCCCACCTGACCCAATACGTTCCTTGCGTCCCCGAGGTTACATGCCCCGGCACAAAAAAATACCCGCCACGGCGGCGGAGTGCCCTCTGTGCTCCGTTTGGACCGAGGTTCACGGCATCGGTATCTCACCGACGTCCGACGGAACCTTGTAGCCGGCCTTCACGGCTGGCCGCTCGGCGATGGTGCGGTACCAACGCTGTACGTTGGGATACTGGTGCAGGTCGATCGTGTGCCATTCGAATCGCGAGACCCAGGGCCACAAGGCAATGTCGGCGATCGAGTACTCGTCCGCGACAAACTTGCGCTCGGACAGCCGCGTGTCGAGAACAGAGTACAAGCGGTGCGCCTCCTTGATCAGCCGCTCCTCGGCGAACGGCGCCTTGCCTTTGTTGTACCGCACGTAGGCGTGGACCTGCCCGAACGTCGGGCCGGGACCGCCCATTTGCCACATGAGCCACTCGATGGTGCGATAGCGCGCTGGTCCGGCGGCGGGCAGCAGTTGCCCGGTCTTCTCGGCAAGGTAGAGCAGGATCGCGCCCGACTCCATCAGCGTGAGACCATTTTCACGGTCGACGATGGCCGGGATCTTGCTGTTGGGGCTGACCTGGGTGAACTCAGGAGTGAACTGCTCCCCCTTGCCGATATCCACGGAATGCACGGTATACGGCAGTTTCAATTCTTCAAGGGCGATGGAAATCTTGCGGCCGTTGGGTGTGGTCCATGTGTACAGATCGATCATGCTTCTCTTGCCTTGCCAGGTTCAACCCGCTGCCGGAGCGGCCAGCGCAGCCGTGCAAGCCATTTTGCCTTACCCTCCTCCCCATGACCGATCCGCAATCCACGCTCCTTGCGCCCAACAAGCTTCACTTGCGCCGGATGGGGATCGACACTTACCAGGAGCCGGTGCTCTACATGCGCAAGGACTGCCACGTCTGCGTGTCCGAAGGGTTCGAGGCGCAGTCGCGAGTCGAGATCGCCCTGAACGGCCGCAGCATCGTCGCCACGCTCAACGTGGTGAGCGGCGAGTTCCTGCTGCCGACCGAGGCCGGCCTTTCCGAAGCGGCTTGGCGCCTGCTGCACGCGAGCGCCGGCGACGAAGCCATCTTGCGCCATCCCGCGCCGCTCGAATCCCTGGGCCACGTGCGCGCCAAAGTGCATGGACGCCGGCTGACGCCAGCGGCACTGGAGGCGGTGATCGGCGACGTGGCGGCGGGACGCTATTCCGATATCGAGCTGGCGGCCTTCGTGACCGCCTGCGCGGGCGACCATCTCGATATGGACGAGACGATCGCGCTCACCCGCGCCATGGTGGCGGTTGGCGAGCGCATGCATTGGGGCGATGGCATGGTGATGGACAAGCACAGTGTGGGCGGCCTGCCCGGCAATCGCACCAGCATGGTGATCGTCCCGATCGTCGCCGCCTGCGGGCTGCGCATGCCAAAAACCTCGTCACGCGCGATCACTTCCCCGGCGGGTACAGCCGATGCGATGGAGACCCTCGCGCCGGTGGACCTGGACGTGCCCGAGATACAGCGTGTGGTCGAACGCACAGGCGGCTGCATTGTCTGGGGCGGCGCAGTGCGGCTCAGTCCCGCCGATGACATCCTGATCCGCGTCGAGCGCCCTCTGGACCTGGACACCCAGGGACAACTGGTGGCCTCGATCCTTTCGAAGAAAGCCGCGGCCGGTGCCACGCATGTGCTGATCGACATGCCGGTGGGACCGACCGCGAAGGTCCGCAGTTCGCACGACGCCGCCCTGCTCGCGCGCCAGCTCGAGGACGTCGGGCGTGCGCTCGATCTGCACGTGCGCGTCGCGCAGACCGACGGCCTGGCGCCAGTGGGACGCGGCATCGGCCCGGCGCTCGAGGCGCGTGACGTGCTGTCCGTGTTGCGCGGTGAAGCGCGCGCGCCGCTCGACCTGGCCGAACGCGCGCTCGGGCTCGCGGGCCAGGTGCTCGAACTCGGGAACGCCGCTGCGGCGGGTCAAGGGGTGGCGTTGGCGACGGCGGTGCTGCGCGATGGTCGCGCGTGGCGCAAGTTCCAGGAGATCTGCGAAGCCCAGGGCGGGATGCGCGTGCCACCGGTGGCGGCTTTCACCCGCGAAGTGGTGGCGCACCGCAGCGGCTGTGTGGTCGCGATCGACAACCGCCGGCTCTCGCGCATCGCCAAGCTGGCCGG
>JBKJHN010000112.1:0-8204 GCA_046599015.1 Ramlibacter sp. | reverse complement strand
CGGCACACTCGTCGTCTGCATCGCACTCGCCGGAATACCGTCTTTCCACGGCACGTCGACGGGGTAGTCCTTCAACAGGCAATCGTCGGGCAGACACTCGATCGGCGCGAAGTCGCGGTGGACGATGTACTCGGGGCGTTTGAAGCGGCGGATGTGATTGCTGACGGCGCACAGGCTCAGGTAGACGCTGACACGGTTCCACGGAGACAGGTTGCTGCCGGACGCATGCACCAGGCAGCTGTGGAACAGGATCATTGAACCGGCCGGGCCCTTGGGCGAGACGATGCCGCCAGGAACATAACGACCGGCGTCGTCAAAGCCGCCGCGGCCACCGGCGCGTTCCACCAGCTGGGCAATCAAATCATTGTCCACGGTCCACAGCGGGTAGCTGGTCGTCGTCAGGTCGTGCTTGGCCTCGACGACACCCTTCTTGTGGCTGCCCGGAATGAACATCAACGGTCCGTTGTACTCGTTCACGTCGTCCAGAAAGATCGCCACGTTCATGGCGCGTTCTGTGGGCATCAAGTCGTCGTTCAGCCAGGTGCCGTAGTCCTGGTGCCATTGCCAGACGTCGCCCTCGAAGGCCATCTTGCCGTTGATCTTGAACTGGTGCATGTAGACCTGTTCATCAAACAGGTCCATCACCGGCTGAACCATGCGCGGATGGCGCGCGAGCTTGGCGAAGGGCTTGCTGTACATGTGCGCGGCGAAATTGGTGCGCACCGCCTCCTTGCCTTTCTCCCGCACGTTGTATGCTTCGCGCCGGCCGTACAACTCGGGGACTTCGTCGGTCAGCTCCTTCATTTCCTCGCGTGTGAACTGGCCGGGAAAGAAAAGGTAACCTTCGCGATCAAAGCGTTCGAGTTGCTCCCTGGTCAGTTTCATGGGCGTGTTCTCCTTGAAAGACGAAGCCCGGCGAGAGGATGCCGAATCCGCGTTTCGCAGAATACAGCTTCGTCTGCCCGCTGGCAACGCCAAGCCCTTGCCGCCGGGCGGCGCTTTGATTGTGCCAAGATAGCTCATCCAAGAAAGCAGCAACGCATGAGCACTCGCTACGACGGTCCTTTGATGGACAGCATGTACAACAACCGCGATCTCGTGCCCGAGCATCCGGCCCACTTCAGGCGCTGGGCCGCCGATTCGGCCGACGTGATGCGAACGCAGCCACGCCAACTCGACGTGCGCTACGGCGGTGGGCCGAACGAGCATCTGGATATCTTCCCGGCCGCCAAGCCCGATGCGCCGGTGCTGGTATTCATCCACGGCGGTTACTGGCGCGCTTTGGACAAGCGCGATCATTCGTTCGTGGCGCCCGCGTTCACCCGCGAAGGTGTGTGCGTGGTGGTGCCCAACTACGCGTTGTGTCCGGCCGTGACGATCCCGCGGATCACGATGCAGATGGTGCAGGCACTGGCATGGACCTGGCGAAACATCGCCCGGCACGGCGGCAATCCGAATCGGATCACTGTCGCGGGGCATTCGGCGGGCGGCCATCTGGCGGCCATGATGCTGGCCTGCGTGTGGCCCGCGTACGAGGAGCGGCTGCCGTCCGATCTGGTGAAGAGCGCGCTGTCCATCTCAGGATTGCACGATCTGGAACCGATCATGCACACGCCGTTCCTGCAACCGTCGTTGAAGCTCACCGCGCAGCAGGTCCGGCAGGCCAGCCCCGCCCGCTTGCCGCCGCCCGCTGCGGGGACGCTGTACACGGTGACCGGAGGCGACGAGAGCGAGGAATTTTTGCGCCAGAACCAGTTGATTCGTGACGCATGGGGGCCAGAGCGTGTGCCGGTGTGCGAAGCTCTGCCCGGTTTGAACCATTTTACTGTGCTCGAAGCTTTGGTGCAAAGCGGCCACCGCCTGAATCAACTGGCCCTGCAGTTGCTCCAGAACTGAGTCTTCTCGCGATGAAGCTGTTATATGTGCTGGCTGTCTGCCTGCTGCTGCAAGCCTGCGGTGGCGGCACGGCGCCGCCCGCCGAACCCGTATCCACGCCCGACGCCTGCGCGGTGGCCACCCAGCGCCAGTCGTTGCGTCAGTTCATGGAGCAGCAGTATTACTGGTACACCCAGTTGGGTATTCCGGACGAGAGCGCGGACAGTCAGGACGCGTATTTCCAATCGATGCTGAACAAACCGCTGGATCGGTATTCGTTCAGCGAAAGCCAGCAGAAGTTCGATCAGCTTTACAACGAAGGCGTTCGCGTCGGCTACGGCTACACGATAGTCTGGGCAGACGACGCGCACACATCGTTGCGCGTGCGCAATGTCGAACCATTCAGCCCCGTTGCGCGGGCTGGCTTGCGCCGCGGCGACGTGATACTGGGCATCGACGATGCAACGCCCGAACAGGTCATGGGCGCCGGGTTCCCCATCGTGACGACGGCGGGCGTCGCAAGGCGTTTTCGTATCGGCTCGGCCAGCGGCGTGGAACGTGAGTTCACCGTGCTGTCAGCACAATTCCCCCTCAGCCCGGTCGCGGTCACGTCCACCTTCGATGTCGTGCGCAACGGTGCGCCGGTGAAGGTGGGCTACATCGCATACCACCAGTTCGTGATCTACAGCCGGACGCTGCTGGCGCAAACGCTGACCGACTTTGCGACGGCGGGCGTGAGCGAGCTCATCCTGGACCTGCGTTACAACGGCGGTGGGAGTGTCAACGTCGCGCGCGACCTCGCCAGCATGGTGGGAGGTAGCCGCACCGCAGGACGCATGTTCGCGTACCTGCGCTTCAACGACAAGCAGATCGCCAACAACGTTCGGGTCGGGTACAACGAGGCCGAGTCGCAACCCATCCCCGAGGGCCTGCCGCGCGTCATCGTCATCGGTTCCGGGTCCACCGCATCGGCGAGCGAACTGTTCATCAACGGGCTGCGGCCGTTCGTCGATGTCGTGCTGATCGGCGAAACAACTTACGGCAAGCCCTACGGATTCGTGCCCCGCAGCGATTGCGGAACAATCTACAACGCGGTGCAGTTCGAGATCTTGAATGCCGACGGCGTGGGTGGCTACACGGACGGCCTGGCGCCCGCTTGCCAGGTGGCCGACGACCTCGATCGCCAGCTCGGCGACCCGCTGGAGCGGCGCACCCGTGTGGCACTGGACTATGTGGTCACCGGCCGCTGCAGTGCGCAGGCGCCGCAAAGTTTTGTGATGCGCCGGACGCCGGCCCAGGTGTCCGGAGAAACGACGGCGCCGGGGATGTTTGCTGACTAATTGCTCCCTCCCCTTCCGGGGGAGGGTCGGGGTGGGGGTTTCAGGCCACGATGGCGGGGCGGCCCACTACATCAGCAGATGCTCCCCCGCATTGTCCCCGCCCAAAATCACGTAGTTCACCTTCCGGATGTCCATCAGCTTGCGGCCGCCGGCATAGCTGATCGAACTCTGAATGTCTTCTTCCATTTCGCGCAGCGTGTCCGCCAGCTTGCCCTTGACCGGCTCCAGAATGCGCTTGCCCTCGACGTGCTTGTATTCGCCCTTGTTGAAGTCCGAGGCACTGCCGTAATACTCCTTGTACAGCTTGCCGTCGACGTCCACGGTTTGGCCCGGGGATTCCTCATGGCCGGCGAGCATCGAGCCGATCATCACCATGGTGGCGCCGAAGCGCACGCTCTTGGCAATGTCGCCGTGCTCGCGGATGCCGCCATCAGCGATGATGGGCTTGGTCGCCACGCGGGCACACCACTTCATCGCCGAGAGCTGCCAGCCGCCGGTGCCGAAGCCGGTTTTCATGCGGGTGATGCAGACCTTGCCGGGTCCGATGCCGACCTTGGTGGCGTCGGCGCCCCAGTTCTCCAGGTCGATGATCGCTTCGGGCGTGCCCACATTGCCCGCGATGACGAAAGTGGCGGGCAGCTTTTGCTTCAGGTGTCCGATCATCTCTTTGACGGTGTCGGCATGGCCGTGCGCGATGTCGATGGTCACGTACTCCGGCACCAGACCGGCAGCGGCCAGCTGATCCACCGTCTGGCGGTCCGCCTGCTTCACGCCCAGTGAGATCGACGCATAGGCGCCTTCTGCCTTCATCTTGCGCACGAACGCGACGTTGTCCAAGTCGAAACGATGCTGCACATAGAAGTAGCCGTTCTGCGCCAGCCAGAGACAGATCTTTTCGTCGACCACGGTCTTCATGTTGGCCGGCACGACGGGAATGCGGAAGGTGCGGCCCCCAAGCTCCACGCCCGCGTCGCATTCGGAGCGGCTCTCCACGCGGCATTTGCGTGGCAGCAGCAGGACTTTGTCGTAATCGAAGATTTCCATACCAGGCTCCAGAAGGATCGTTGCGGAACGAGTGAGCGCTTGGACTGTGGCCCGGTGAGCCACGAAGGCAAACCGGGCCGCAAAATGCTTGGGCCCGGTGCTCGATTTTACTCCGCCATCGATCGACTTCGGCGGGCGGGGGCGCTTGCTGAGGCAAGCATCAGCTCATGTTGTCTACTGTTCGCATTTTGTCTAAAATAAGCCAAATGGACATCATTGCGGCTTCTTACGTCAAACAGAATTTCGGCGAGGTGCTGGAACGTGCCGCGCGCGCCCCCCTCGGGGTCGAACGGCATCGCAAGCTGGTTGCCGGCATCGTCCCGCCGCATTGGCTGGCGCAACACCAGGCGCTGGACGAACGGCGTGCTGCCCGCGCTGCCCAGGAACAGGTCGAATTGAGGCGGTTGATGGCGCACCAGCACCTCGGGATCGATCTTCTCTGCATGACGCCGCCGCAGCAGCGCAAGCGGCTGGAAGCAGCACGCAGAGAGGTCGCCCGATGGGAAGATGAGGCGCTGTGCAGTGCCGACTACATCGAGCGCTGGCGTATGTGGTTGTCGCTGCCGGCCAAGGAACTGGTTCAGCGCATGTGCTCGGATGCGGATGGATGGGGTCGCGCGATGCGGCAGAACTCGCCGTTTTCGGCCGCCTTCCTTCAAAACGCCAAGTGAACATCGATTCGTTGTTCGGGTTGTTGCATGCGGCGCGGGCAAGCTGCGGACACCGGGACTATGTTGTCGTGGGGAGCCTTTCGGTATTGGGGATGGTGCAGGTGATGACGATCCCTGCGGACATGACGATATCCATCGATGCCGACTGCTACACACCGGCCGATCCACCTCGCATCTTCGATCTGCAAGCGGCACTGGGCGAGGGCAGTGCGTACCACCTCGCACACGGCATCTACCTGAACCCGGTCTCCCCCAAATTGCCGACATTGCCCGATGGCTGGGAGCAAAGGCTGATTCGGGTCGCGCGCGATCAGACAGTGGCGCATTTTCTCGACCTCAATGACGCGGCGGTGTCCAAGCTTGCTCGTGGGGAGCCCCGAGACCTGCGCTGGGTCCGCTCAGGGCTGGCCGCTGGAATCGTTTCGCTGCCGGCAGTCCGCTTGCGAATGCGAAGCACGAACTTTCTGGATCCGCAGGAGGAGAAAACCGCCCTCCAGGCGCTGGAGAGCCTCGCATCGGGCAAACCGCCCCGCAAGGCAAGACCTTAGCGCTCCTCGCAACGGCTTTGGGCGGCCGCAACGATTCGCCCGCGCCTGTCTTCCACCCAGCCCACCACCCGCAGCCGCTCCGGCTTGGCGCCGTCCGGGACATTCATCGGACGCAATTCGAAGAGGCGCCGTTGACTCTCTTTGGAAAGCGCGGTCGACTGGTCCCAGGCGGGCTGCAGAACGTTGCGCACGAGGTTGCGCTCCACTGGCGATCCATCGGTGCCAGCGGGAATCGTCTCTATCAGCAGCAGCCACGCTTGCCAGGGCCCGCCCGAGCCGGGCTTGAGCTCGATGGAGGCGCCGATGTACCCGTTGAGGGCGAGTCCATGCGCCACCCGCAAGCTGCGGCCCCCGGGCGACGCCTTGCGGCGCACCGCGTCGGCCTGGAGCGGCGCTTTCCTGCCCAATGCGGCAACGCGCGCCAGCCCTTCGGGCCGAGCCGCAGCCGAGAGCGGGGCGTCCTCGCCCCGGCTGCCGGGCACGATCCAGTCCAGCGCCAGTTCGCCTCGCCGCGGCGCCGCCGTCTGGCTGTCGCTCCAGCAAGCCTCGCAATCGGCGTTGATGAACCGTTCGAGCAGGCCCGTGGGACGCGGCACGCCGTCACTCGAGCAATACGACTGGGCCCGTGCGTCGATGCTGGCCAGTCCCGCGACCAGTGCTGCGCCAAGGATCAGTCGTGACAGTTTGTTCATGGCCGTGGGCTCTTCGCGCTATTCCTACAATGCCGTATGTTCCCAGAAGTCGACGCGGCATCCCCGCTCTTACAAAATCTCAACCCCGAGCAACGGGCGGCGGTGACGCTGCCCAACGAGCATGCCTTGATCCTGGCCGGCGCGGGTTCGGGCAAGACCCGGGTGCTGACGACCCGAATTGCCTGGCTGCTGTCGACCGGCCAAATCTCACCGGGCGGCGTGATGGCCGTGACCTTCACCAACAAGGCCGCCAAGGAGATGATGACCCGGCTGCAAGCGATGCTGCCGGTCAATGTGCGCGGCATGTGGATCGGCACCTTCCACGGCCTGTGCAACCGTTTTCTGCGCGCGCATTACCGGCTGGCCAACCTGCCGCAGAGCTTCCAGATCCTGGACGTGCAGGATCAGCTGTCGGCCATCAAGCGGCTGATGAAGCAGTTCAATGTGGATGACGAGCGCTTCCCGGCCAAGGAGACGCAGTGGTTCATTGGCGGCTGCAAGGAAGACGGTCTGCGGCCGAACATGGTCGAAGTGCGCACCGAGGAAGACCGCAAGAAGGTCGAGATCTACCAGCTGTACGAGGAGCAGTGCCAGCGTGAAGGCGTGGTGGACTTCGGCGAGTTGATGCTGCGCAGCTACGAGCTGCTGCGCGACAACGACCCGATCCGCGACCACTACCAGCGGCGCTTCCGCCACATCCTGATCGACGAGTTCCAGGACACCAACAAGCTGCAGTACGCGTGGATCAAGATGTTCGCGCAGGCGCGGGACGGCTTGCCAGGCGCGCAACCGAACTCGGTGTTCGCGGTGGGTGACGACGACCAGAGCATCTACGCTTTTCGCGGCGCGCGCGTGGGCAACATGGCCGATTTCGTGCGTGAGTTCGAAGTCAAGTACCAGATCAAGCTCGAGCAGAACTACCGCAGCCACAGCAACATCCTGGACTCGGCCAACGAGCTGATCTCCCACAACCAGCGGCGGCTCGGCAAGAACCTGCGCACCGACCAGGGGCCGGGTGAACCGGTGCGCGTCTACGAGGCGCCCACCGACCTCGCCGAGGCGCAGTGGATGGTGGAGGAGATGCGGCACCTCGTACGTGGCCATGGTCCTGAGGGGGGCCTGGAGCGCAAGGAGATCGCGGTGCTTTATCGCAGCAATGCGCAGAGCCGGGTGATCGAGACCGCGTTGTTCAATGCCGCCGTCCCGTACCGGGTGTATGGCGGACTGCGATTCTTTGAGCGAGCCGAGATCAAGCACGCGCTGGCTTACCTGCGCGTGCTGGAGAACCCCAACGACGACACCAGCTTCCTGCGCATCGTCAACTTTCCGCCGCGCGGTATCGGTGCTCGCAGCATAGAGCAGTTGCAGGATGCGGCGCGCGCCGCCTCCTGCTCGCTGCACGATGCAGTGAGCGCGACGACCGGCAAGGCAGGCAGCAATCTCACGGCTTTCGTCGCCAGGATGGACGTGCTGCGCGAGCGCACGCTGAACCTCACCTTGCGCGAGATCATCGATTTGGTGTTGCAGGAGTCGGGGCTGATCCAGCATTACAAGAGCGAGCGCGAGGGCGCCGATCGCGTCGAGAACCTCGAAGAGCTGGTCAACGCGGCCGAGAGCTTCGTCACGCAGGAAGGGTTCGGCCGGGATGTGGTGGCGTTGCCGGTGGATGAACTGAGCCCCGGCATGCTGCGGCAGTCGCCGGTGAGTCAGGGGCTGGATCCGAACCTGCCCCCACCCCAACCCTCCCCCAGAGGGGGAGGGGGCGAACTCCCTGACTTACCCCCTCTCCCCCTGGGAGAGGGCAGGGGTGAGGGCCTCGCGCCCGATGCCGAAACTGGCGAGACCCTCTCACCGCTGGCCGCTTTCCTCACCCACGCCGCGCTGGAGTCGGGCGACAACCAGGCTCAGGCCGGACAGGACGCGGTCCAGTTGATGACGGTGCACTCCAGCAAGGGGCTGGAATTCGACTGCGTTTTTATCACCGGCATGGAAGAAGGCCTGTTTCCGCACGAAAACTCCATGAGCGACGATGAT
>JBKJHN010000022.1:0-28721 GCA_046599015.1 Ramlibacter sp. | reverse complement strand
CCGCCGTGTTCGTGGAAGTACCAGTAGGGGATGCCGTTCTGCATGGTGACGACGGCCGTGTCGGGGCCGAACAGCTTGGGTACGTCCCTGGCCACCGGAGCCACCTGATGCGCCTTCACCGCCAGGATCACGAGGTCCTGGGGGCCTGCTTGTGCATAGTCGTTACTGGCTTTGACGTTGCTCGCGATGTGCTCGGTGCCGTCCTGCATGATCAGCTTCATGCCGTTGGCCTGGATAGCGCTCAGGTTGGCCCCACGCACCATGAAGGTGACGTCTTCGCCGGCCAACGCCAGTTTGACGCCGACGTAGCCGCCGATCGCGCCGGCCCCGACTACAGCGATCTTCATCGGGGCCTCCTTGCTGCCGCGCTCAGGCGGCGCGCATGCCGGACTCGGTTAAAGCAGGACCGTGCCGGCCTGGGTAATTGCGCATGCTGGTCATGACTTGATAGTAACGGGCCTTGGCTGTCTCGATAGCGTCGACCAGGAAGTCGGATTCGTACGCACGCAGCAGGTGGGCCTGCTCGCCGTGCAGGTAGGCACGCAGACCCTCGCGGCCCGCCTCGGGCAAGCACGCATAGGTCACGGGGTCCCAGTGCCAGTTCAAGCCCAGTTCTTCGAACGCGGCGTTGTACGCCTGCCGATGGGCGTCCGTGGAAGCTTCGTCGATGAATTCCTGGTCGTGAATGGGGTGCATGGCCATGTCGGTACTCCTTGGAATGGTCGGACTCAGGGTGACTGATGGCAAATGTAGACATGATCGACAATAAATAACAGTTAAAGTATCTAATGGTTTCCATTATCTACAGGTTATATGAGAGAGATGCCGAATGAAGAACGCGACCCTGCGCCAGCTGAAGGTGTTCGAAGCGGTCGCCCGCAACCTTAGCTTCTCGCGTGCCGCTGAAGAGTTGCACCTCACGCAGCCCGCAGTCTCGACCCAGGTCAGGAAACTCGAGGAGCATGCCGGCCTGCCCCTGTTCGAACAGCTCGGCAAGAAGATCCACCTCACGGCGCCTGGCGTGGAGATGCTTCGGTCCAGCCGGGCCATCATCCAGCAGTTCAAGGAAGTCGAAGACACCATGACGCAGTTCAAGGGTGTCTCGGGCGGTCGGCTTAACGTGACGGTGATCAGCGCTGGTGACTACTTCTTCCCCCGCCTGCTGGTGGAGTTCGCCCGCCGGCACTCGGGCGTGACGCTGAATTTCGGTGTCTGCAATCGTGAAGAGCTATTGGCGCAGTTGGCCGACAACTCGACCGATCTGGCCATCATGGTGCGGCCGCCGCAGGATGCGGACACCGTGGCCGAGCCTTTCGCTCCCCATCCCTACGTGATCGTCGCCGCGCCGGATCACCCGCTCGCTGGCAAGAAGCGCATCGCGGTATCCCGGCTGGCGCGTGAGCCCTTTATCGTCCGCGAGAAGGGCTCCGACACATGGCACTCGATGGAAGACGCGTTTGGCGCCGAGGTGGACCGGCTGAACATCGCGCTGGAGATCAAGAGCACCGAAACCATCAAGCAGGCCGTGATGGCGGGGATGGGCGTGAGCTTTCTGTCCGCGCACACGATCAGTCGCGAGCTGCGGGCCGGCAGCCTGGCCATGCTCAACGTGCAGGGTTTTCCGTTGATGCTGAACTGGTTCGTGGTGCATCGCCGGACCAAGCGCCTGCCACCGGTGGCGCAGGCGTTCAAGAGCTTCCTGCTGAAGGACGGTGCGGCGCTGATCGAGCAGGCGATGGGGTAGATCTCGCTCTTGCCTCCCCCCCCACTGGGCGGGTGCGCAGGCCTCTTTACTCCCTCCCCCTTTGGGCGGGTGCGCAGGCCTCTTTACTCCCTCCCCCTCTGGGGGAGGGTGGGGGTGGGGGCATGCGGTCGCCGTCGACTTCCGCGCGTCGCGTCACGCGGTACCCGTCGTGGGCTCATACTGTGACGGTCTGCGCTTCGCGCCGACTTCGCTGCGATGTTCGGTCTGGGGCCGGCGGGCCAGAACTCGCTACGCGCCTTAAGGCCGCTGCGCTCTAACAGCTGGCCCGAGTCAGAAACGAAGCGCGCTAAAAGCGCGCCCGGTCCCAGACCGAACATCACAGCCGCCCCAGAAATCGCCCCCGCCGGGTACCGCCTGCCGCGGGGAGGCGGGTTGGCGTCCGCGGGACGGTATTGCTCCTTCCCCCTTTGGGGGAAGGCGGGGATGGGGGTGAGTCGCCCCGGACATGGCCCCACCCCAGCCCTCCCCCAAAGGGGGAGGGAGAATTCCGACCACCGCGCGCCAGCACGTCCCTTGCGGCCCTATCCCCGTGACGCCTCCAACCCTCGCCCGCGCGCATACTCGCCGGCACTCATCTTCTTGCCGCCTTCCGGGCGCAACTTCAATACTTCGATCTGGCCGCCTTGCGAGTTGATGAAGATCGACGTGTCGGTGACTGCCGCGATGTCGCCGGGCTTGCCGTGAACGCCGGAGAAGCGTTGGACCCGGTGCTTGCGGCAGTCGTACAGCCAAACGCGGGTACCTTGCAGCACAGTCCACGCACCGGGCGCCGGGTTGCAGGCGCGCACCAGGTTAAAGACCTGGTCGACATGGTTGGCCCAGTTGATGCGCGCCTCTTCGTCATGGAACCAGCCTTCGTAGGTGGCCTCCGTTTCGTCCTGCACCCGCTCTTCGTGCGCGCCCGCCGTCACCAGGTCGGCGGCCTCGAGCAGTGCTGCGATGCCCATGGGAAACAGCTTGTTGAAATACAGCTCACCCAGCGTTTCATTTGGGCCGATCGCGCAGGATTTCTGCAAGATCACCGGGCCTTCGTCGAGCCCGTCCGACGGACGGAAGATGCTGATGCCGGTTTGCGTCTCGCCGAGCGCAATCGGCCAGTTGATGGACGACGGGCCGCGATGCCGCGGCAGCAATGAAGGATGGAACTGGATGGTGCCGCAGCGCGGAACGCTCACGAAGTTCTGCGGCACGAACTGCAGCACGTAGGCCATCACGCCGAGATCCGCGTCCAGCTCGCGCATGGCGCGTTCGGCCAGTTCGCTTCTCAAGCTGGCGAACTGGAACACCGGCAGGCCCAGCTCCTGGGCGGCCTGGCGCAACGCGTCGGGTTTGGCGCCGGGCTTTTCGGGCATGCAGAACACGCCCGCCACTTCGTCGCCGCGCGCCGTGAAAGCCTGGAGCGCCGCCTTGCCAAAATCCTGTTGCCCGATGAATGCGATTCTCACGATGGTTCTTGGAGGTGTTGCCGAGCGGCGCTCAGCGCAGAATGAAGTATGCCGCGAGAACATACAGGACCGCGGCAAACACTTTTTTCAGCAGCTGGATGTCCATGCGGTGCGCGGTGCGAGCCCCGAGTGGTGCGGTGCTGATGCTCGCCAGCGAAATGACCACCAGGCCGGGCAGGTAGAGATAACCGATGGACCCGGGTGGCATCTCCGGTATGCCCTGGCCCGCCCAGATGTACCCCAGCGTGCCGGCCAGCGCGATCGGGAACCCCAGCGCCGCGGACGTTCCGACCGCGTCGTGGATCTTCACGTTGCACCAGGTCATGAAGGGCACCGAGATGAACGCGCCGCCGGCGCCCAGCAGCGACGACACGACTCCAATCACGCCGCCCACCGTGAAGGTGCCCAGGCGCCCGGGCACGGTGCGGGTTGGCTTGGGCTTGCGGTTCATGAACATCTGCGTCGCGGAAAACGCGACGAAGCACGCGAACAGCACGCTCAATACACGGGCGGGCAATGCCACCGCCAATTGGGCGCCGACGACCGACCCGAGCAAGATGCCCGGCGTGAGCAACCGCACGATCGGCCAGAGCACCGCGCCACGCCGATGGTGGGCCCGCACCGACGACAGCGAAGTGAAGCAGATGGTGGCCAGCGAGGTCGCCACCGCGATCTTCACCGTGTACTCGGACGGGTAGCCCTTGGCCGTGAGGATGAAGGTCACGAACGGAACCATCAGCATGCCGCCGCCGATCCCCAGCAAGCCGGCCAGGAAGCCGGTGATGCCGCCCAGCAGCGCCAGCTCGAAAATTAGTTGCGGTTCGATCAGCATCTTGTTCTGGTGCGCGCCCGGGGGCGCGGATGCCGGCGATTGTCGCAGCGGCCCGCGCTGCGAGGCCGCTGCCCGAAAAAGGCGTCTGCAGGTGCCACCGGACCGGCATCCTGAACCGGGGTTCAGGTGGGCGAGGTCAGCTTGGTGTTGGGTTCATCTACGCGAGACGATCACGCTCACCAAGCGATGTTCCAAGCCCGGGCTCAATGAGCATTGGTTCAAGGAAATATAAAGCCCGGCACGCACCGCAGACGCTTTGCATTGTAGGGGCACGAACGGCACGGCGAAGCAAGCCCGGCGCGAAAATATCTCACGACGCAGGACACAAATTTTGTGCTTGACAGCGCCCAGAAAAGGTGAACTGCGCACCCGCGGGGACGCGGCCGTGCGATCAGATCAGGCGGCCGTCGTCGCCCAGTGCGCTGTCAAGGCGCTGCATCAAGCTCGCCAGCCGCGGATCCGGCACTTCGCGGCCGCTGCCGTTGGGGTTGCTGTTGACCCGCAGATCGGAAGGCGCAAAGCCGGAGGCCTGTGCCTGCGCCGGGTTGCGGTCGGCGACATCGAAGGCCAGGTTCAGCGCTGCGAGTACCGCAATGCGGTCACGCGCCTTCACCTTGCCCGCGTCGCGGATCCTGCACATGGCGCTATCGACCTTCTCCACTGCCTCGATCAGCCGCTGCTCGCCGCCTACGGGGCACGCCAGCAGATAGCTCTGGCCCATGATCTGGACCTCGACCTGCTTCAGGGCGTTCATGCGGCGCTTTTCACCTCGGGCAGGCGCTCCAGCAGCGCATCGACGCGCGAGCGGGCGGCCGACAAACGGGACTTGAGCGAGTCGCGTTCGTGCGTCAGCACATCGACCTGTTCGGCCAGCAGGGTGTTCGTTCGCTGCAACTCCTGATAGCGCACCAACAGGCGCTCGACGCGTTCCGCAATCTGGTCGATTTGGGAGGCACTGGGCATAGCTGACGAATTGTAGGGTTTGGTGACAGGTTGGAGCTTAAAATAAACCCGTTGGTGCTTCGCGGTGTGGTTCGCATGCCGCAGTTCAACGGGAAGCAGGGAGCGAAGCCGTGTCCCACGGCCAAGCCAACCTGCGCTGCCCCCGCATCGGTAAGCGGACGAATTTCTCCCTGAGATTCCGCTTCCATCACTGAAGCCACTGGGTGCGTCTGAACAGCGCGCCTGGGAAGGCGATGGAAACGTTCCGCCAGCCCGAATACCGGCCAACACAGTGGCTGCGCCTTTGTCAAAGAAGGAGCGGCCGTGACGCCCACTGTACCGGCGGGGACGCCGGTTCGGGTATTCAAACGTTGTCCGTCCGCATGAAATATTTGTCCTTGTCTTCGCGCGCAGCAGCGCTTCCGCTGGCGCTTGCCGCCGCATTCCCAAATTCTTCGTCGGCCCAGACCGCCCTCAAGGAAACCGTGGTCACGGCCACCCGCGCAGCCACTCGCGCCGACGAACTGGTCAGTGACGTGACGGTGATCGACCGTGCAGCGATCCAGGCCTCCTCCGCGCGGACCCTGCCCGAACTTCTGGCCCGCAATGCGGGCATGCAAATGTCCGCCAGCGGTGGCCGGGGCACGGTCTCCAGCGTGTTCATCCGCGGCGCCGAAACCCGGCACACCATCCTGATGGTCGACGGCGTGCGGCTTGGTTCCGCCACCACCGGCAATCCCAGCTGGGACAACATCCCGGTGGACATGATCGAACGGATCGAGGTACTCAAGGGTCCGGCCTCGGCGTTGTACGGCAGCGAAGGCGTCGGCGGCGTGGTCCAGATTTTCCTGCGCAAGGGGGTCGAAGGATTTCATCCCTACGCAGCGCTCACCTTGGGCAGCCAGCGTCATGCGACCGCCGCCGCCGGTTTGCAAGCGGGGCAGGGCGGGCTTCGGTATGCAGTGGGCGTGCAGCGCCTGCGTGAGAAGGGGCTTTCGGCCACCAACCCCAATGTGCCTTTCGGCCAGTTCAACGCCGATCGGGACCCGTTCGAGCAGGACTCGATTCATGCCAACGCGAGCTATGAGATCACCCGCGACTGGAGCCTGAATGGCGGCCTGATGTACTCCGACGGCATCAGCTGGTTCGACGATGGGCCAGGCTTCGACGCCCGCAGCGCGGTGCGCTCGTCCACCGCGCACGCCGCTGTCAAGGGCAGGCTCGCGCAGGGCTGGCAAACAGAGCTGCGCGTGGCGCAAAGCACCGATACCAGCAACACGATCGAATCCAGCTTTCCCGGCGCCTTCAAGACCGAGGAGTCGCAATGGAGTTGGCAGAACAACGTGGATACGCCCGTGGGGGTGGTGCTGGCCGGTCTGGAGCGCCGGGAGCAAAAGGTCGGCGGGTCGGTCGACTATCCGGTCAAGCGGCGCAGCATCGATTCCGGCTTCGCCGGTCTCAATGGCTCGGCCGGCGACCACAGCTGGCAGGCCAACCTGCGCCGCGACCGCAACTCCCAATTTGGCAGTGTGGATACCTGGCTGGCGGGCTACGGCTTTCGGATCTCGCCGAGCTGGCGAGTCCATGCGTCGCACGGCACTTCGTTCGTCGCGCCTTCCTTTAATCAGCTGTACTTTCCCTTTTTCGGCAATCCGCTGCTCGAGCCCGAACGCGGCCGCAACACGGACCTGGGTGTGTCATGGGCGGCGCATGGGCACCAGGTCAAGCTGGTTCGCTTCGACAACAGGATCCGCGGATTCATGACCAACACCACGTTGCCGGTCAACATTCCGAAGGCGCGGATCGACGGCTGGACGCTGGCCTACGAAGGCCGGCTGGATGCGCTCGCGCTGCGTGGATCGATCGACGCGCTCGATCCGCGCAATGAAGGCAACGGACGGCGGCTGCCCCGCCGGGCCAGAAACCAGTTGACTGCCGGTGCCGACTACACCCTGGGCGCGTGGCGTTTTGGCGCGTCGCTGGTCCATGTTGGCGACCGCTTCGATGACGCTGCCAACACCCAACAGCTTGGCGCGTACAGCACGGCGGATGTCCACGCCCATTGGCAATTCGCCAGGCACTGGAGCGCCCAGGTCAAACTGAATAACCTGACCGACCGCCAGTATGAGACCGCCTACGGCTACAACCAGCCCGGCCGCAGCTTGTATGTCACGCTGCGTTGGCAGCCGAAGTAGGCTCAAACCATGATCCAGGTGGCGCGCGGCCCGCAACGCATCGTCTGCCTGACCGAGGAGACGACCGAATGGCTGTACCTTCTCGGCCAGGAGGCACGCATCGTCGGCATTTCGGGCTACACCGTGCGCCCGCGGCGAGCGCGCGAAGAAAAGCCCAAGGTAAGTGCTTTCCTGTCGGCCAGGATCGACAAGATTCTGGAGTTGCGGCCCGACTGCGTGTTCGGATTTTCGGATCTGCAGGCCGACATCGCCGCCGAGCTGATTCGCAAGGGCGTGCAGGTCACGGTGTTCAACCAGCGCAGCGTCGAAGAGATCTTCTCCGTGCTGTACCAGGTGGCGGCGATGGTTGGCCAGGCCGACCGGGGCGCGGAACTGCTGGAGGGGATGCGCCAGCGCCTTGCCGCAATTCAACAAGCGGCGCAAGCTCTGCCTCGGAGGCCGAAGGTGTTCTTCGAGGAATGGGATGAGCCGCACATCAGCGGCATCCGCTGGGTTTCCGAACTGGTGGGCATCGCCGGTGGAGACGACTGCTTTCCGGAATTGGGGTTGATGCCGCTGGGCAAGGATCGGATCATCGCCGACGGCGCCGAGATCGTCCGGCGCGATCCGGACATCATCGTCGGCTCGTGGTGCGGCAAGAAATTCCGGCCGGAGAAAGTGGCGGCGCGTCCGGGTTGGGAGAACGTGCGCGCTGTCAAGAACAAGCAGCTGTTCGAAATCAAGTCGGCTGACATCCTGCAGCCCGGTCCCGCCGCGCTCACCGATGGTGTCGAACAGTTGCATCGCATCGTCCTCGCATGGAGCCGGACGCATGGCTGATGTGCGCCTCGCTCGCAACGTCCTGAAAGACGCACAGTGAAAAGGTGGCTCGCCGCGATGCTGCTGCTGGCCGCGACCTGCCACGCCCATGCTTTGCAGGTGGCCGACGACCGCGGCGTCAGCGTGAGCCTGCCGCGGGCGCCGGCACGGATCGTGACGCTGCTGCCGTCACTCACCGAAACCGTGTGCGAGCTGGGTGCATGCGACCGACTGGTCGGAGTCGACAATTATTCCAACTCGCCCGACCGGGTTCAGCGACTGCCGCACGTGGGTGGGGTCGAAGACGCCAATATCGAATTGATCGTGGGGCTCAAACCCGACCTGGTGCTGCTCTCGGCTTCGTCGCGTGCCTTGACACGCCTGGAAGGTTTGGGTGTGCCGGTCTTCGGCCTGGAGCTCAAGACCATGGCAGACGTGCATCGCGCGCTGGTCAAGGTCGGGCAATTGCTCGAGACTGGGGACGCGGAGCAACTCTGGGCTCGTATCAATGCCGGAATCGACGAAGCGGCCCGAGCCCTGCAGCCGTCACTGCGCGGCACCAGCGTGTACTTCGAAGTCGATCCGGGACCGTACGCTGCCAGCGAGATCTCCCACATCGGCGAACTGCTCGCGCGCGTGGGCGCGGCCAACATCGTGCCCGGCCGCCTGGGCAGCGTGCCCAAACTGAACCCCGAATTCGTGGTGCGCGCGGATCCGCAGGTCATCATGATTGCCGAGCGGGGTGGCGCTGCGCCGCTGCAGGATCGGCCCGGCTGGGGCCGGATTCGCGCTGTGCGCGATGGCCGAATCTGCGCGCTGACGCCAGCGCAAGGTGATGTCGTCGTGCGGCCCGGCCCGCGGCTGGCCGAAGCGGCCCGCATTCTGGTCGAGTGCATGCAGCGGCGTGCCAAAGGCGCCGCGCGTTGAGCACGAAGGCGTCCCGCTCGCCCGTCTCCCTGATGCTGCTGTTGCTGGCCGTCAGCGGGGTGCTCTGCGTGGCCGGCGCCGCCGTCGGCAGTCTCGGTTGGGAGCCGATATGGGGCCACGCCGGCGAACCATCGGCGGCGATCCTGTGGGACATCCGCCTGCCGCGCACGCTCGGCGCCTGGCTGGCCGGCGCGCTGCTGGGGCTGGCCGGTGCGCTGGCGCAGGGATTGTTCCGCAACCCCTTGGCCGACCCGTACTTGCTCGGCAGCGCGACCGGGGCCGCTCTTGGCGTAGCGACCGTGCTGGTGTTGGTGGGGGCGTCGCCGCTTGCCGCTTCAGGCTGGGTGGCACGGCTGGGACTCACCGGGGCCGGCTTTGCGGGCGCGGTGCTGGCGGTGCTGGTGACGCTGGGGCTCGCCAAGGGCGTGCAGCACACGCTGCGCCTGCTGCTGGCCGGCGTGGTCGTCAGCATGGTGTTCGGCGCGCTGTCGGCGCTGGTGATGTTCTGGGTGCCCGACGTGATGCGGGCCATGCAGTCTTTTCTGCTGGGCACCACCGGCTTCCTGGGCTGGGCCAGCGTTGCGCTGATGGCCGGCGTGTTCGCCCTCAGCGTCATCGCAGCGGTCGCATTCAGCCGCGCGCTCGACGCACTGGCGCTGGGAGAAACAACGGCCGCCAGTTTGGGAATCTCCCTTTTGCCGGTGCGCGTCGTGCTGATCGCCCTGATGGCGCTGGCCACCGGCGCGGCCGTAGCGCAGGTGGGACTGATCGCGTTCATCGGCCTGGTCGCACCGCACCTGGTGCGAGCCGTCGTCAAGCCGACGCATCGCTGGTTGCTGCCGCTGGCGGCGCTGGCGGGTGGCGTGTTGCTGCTTGCAGCCGATGTGCTGGCGCGTTGGTTGCTCGCGCCGCAGGAGTTGCCGGTGGGCGTGCTGACTGCGGTGCTGGGTGGCGGGTATCTGCTGTGGCTGATGCACCGGAGGCCGTTGTGAACCGCCGGGCCGCTCCCATCGTCAACAAAGCTGCGCGCGCCATCGAGGTGCTCGAATGAACGCTGCTCTCGTCGCCCAGCAACTGCACGTGCGGCGCGGCGGCGCCGAGGTACTGCACGGAGTGGATCTCGCGTTGCCCGCGGCGCGCTGGACCGCCATCGTCGGCCCCAACGGCGCCGGCAAGACGACGCTGCTGAAGGCGTTGGCGCAACTGCTGCCCTATCAGGGCAGCGTGCATTTGCAGGGCCGCAATGCCGCCAGCTGGGAGCACCGGGAGCGAGCCCGCGCGATGGCCTGGCTGGGGCAAAACGAGGGCGGCGCCGAGGATTTGTTAGCTCAGGACGTGGTGATGCTCGGTCGGCTGCCGCATCAGCCCTGGCTCGCCACCTCCAGCCAGCAGGATCACGCCGCGGTTGAAGAAGCGATGCGTGAAACGCAATGCTGGGACTGGCGCGCCCGGCCGCTCGGCAGCCTCTCCGGCGGCGAGCGCCAACGCGTATTGCTGGCACGGGCGCTGGCGGTGCAGGCGCCGCTGCTCATCATGGACGAGCCCCTGGCCAATCTCGATCCACCGCATCAGGCCGACTGGCTGGGTATCGTGCGGCGCCACGTGGCCCGCGGAGGCACCGCATTGAGTGTGTTGCACGAGATCACCATGGCGTTGCATGCCGACGAGATGGTTGTCATGAACGCCGGCCGCGTGGTACACCAGGGCTCGTGTGTGGACCCTGCGACGCATCGCGCGCTGGAGCAGGTCTTCGAGCATCGTATCGGCGTCCACGCCCTGCAAGGCCAATGGGTCGCGCTCCCCAAGGAAACAACAGTTTGATGACCCTGACGACCGGGATTGGCGAGGCAGTGCTCCTGCGCCGGCGGGAGCGTCCCTGGTGACTGCCCGCTGTGTGATGGTGCTGGGCACGACCAGCGGCGCCGGCAAGAGCTGGCTGGCCACTGCCTTGTGCCGCTGGTACGCGCGGCAGGGCCTCAAGGTCGCGGCATTCAAAGCGCAGAACATGAGCAACAACGCCAGGGTGGTGGCCGGCGGTGAGATCGGCAGTGCCCAGTATTTCCAGGCGTTGGCGGCGCGCGCCGAGCCCGAGGTGCGGATGAACCCGCTGCTGCTCAAGCCGGAGAGCGACACGCACAGCCAGGTCGTGTTGCTCGGCCGTGTCGACGAGGAGCTGTCGCGCCTGCCGTGGCGAGGCCGCAGCGAGCGGGTGTGGCCCGCGATTGCGCAGGCCCTCGATGGGCTGCGGGCCGAGAACGACGTGGTGGTGATCGAAGGCGCGGGCTCGCCGGCGGAAATCAACCTGGCCCCCAGCGATATCGTCAACCTGCGGGTGGCGCAGTACAGCGATGCCCGATGCCTGCTCGTCACGGACATCGACCGCGGTGGCGCTTTCGCCCATCTCTACGGCACCTGGGCGCTGCTGGAGGAGTCGCAGCGCAAGTTGATCAGTGGCTTCGTGTTGAACAAGTTCCGCGGCGACGCCTCGCTGCTGGCGCCCGCGCCGGAAACTTTGCGTGAGTTGACCGGCATTCCGACCGTCGCCACGCTGCCGATGTGGTGGCACCACGGACTGCCGGAGGAGGACGGCGTCTTCGATGAGCGAAGCACGATGGCCGGCGCGGTCGACAAGACAATTGCCGTCATCGCCTATCCGCGCATCAGCAACCTGGATGAATTCCAGCCGCTGAAGAATGTGCCCGGATTGCGCCTGGTGTGGGCCCGCACCCCAGCGGACGTCGCGCAGGCCGACTGGATCGTTCTACCCGGCTCCAAGAACACCGGCAGCGATCTGGCGTGGTTGCGCGCGCAGGGCCTGGATGCGGCGGTGGCGCTGCATGCGCAACGCGGCGCGGCGGTACTGGGCATCTGCGCCGGGCTGCAAATGCTGGGCGAGGCGCTGATCGATCCGCAGCGGATCCAGGGCAACGCGCCCGGTCTCGGTCTGCTGCCGCTGGTCACCACCTTCGATCCGGTGAAGACCGTGAAGCACACGCAAGCGCGCTTCGGACCGCTTCGGGGTTTGTGGTCGGCGCTGTCCGGTGTCGAGGCGCATGGCTATGAGATCCATCAGGGCCAGACGTCACAGCACCCCGGCATGGCCGAGGGCTGGGCGGTGATGCCGGGAGACCTCGCCTGGCAGAACGACGCCGGCAATGTGCTGGGCGTGTATCTGCACGGTCTGCTGGAGGACCCCTCAGTGCTGCGGGCGTTGTTCGGTGCCAGTGTGCCCACGCTCGACACCGTCTATGACGGGCTGGCCGATTTCATCGATCGGCACTTCCAGCCTGGGGTGTTGGCGGGGCTGATCGGGCAGCTCCATGCGGGTACTTCATGAATTCACATTGACTTCGGGCAAGCACCCATCGCCCGAAGCAGCCAAAGTCATGACAAAGACTGCATATGGGTCTATGCTTGGCTGAACTTACCAGCCCCAAGGAGACAGCGATGTACAAGAAGATCCTGTTGGCTTATGACGGCTCGGACGCCGGCCAGAAGGCTCTGCTGGACTGCAGGGAAGTGGCGCAATGGAACCAATCCGAGCTCTTCCTTATCGCGGTCATGCCGTCAGCCATGAGCTTTGTCGGCCTCGAGGGCGGCGTCTACGACATGGAACTCGAGGAGCGCGAGAAGAAGAAGCACCAGGCCGTGCTCGATGACGGCTTGCGCCGCCTGTCCGAGGCTGGCTATGCCGCGCGCGGCGAGGTGCTGGTGGGCGAGGCGGTGGACGAAATCATTAAATACGCACGCAAGATGGAAGCCAATCTGATCGTGGTGGGCCACAAGCACCTCGGCAGCTGGACCGCGCGTTGGTGGCGCGGGTCGATTTCCGGTGCGCTCATCGAGCATGCGCCGTGCAGCGTTCTGGTGGTCATCACACAGTAAAATCGGGATCGCAAAGCATATTGAATGACAGCGCCATGCCACTTCGCGCCATGCCATCTTCCGTGACGCGCCGGTCGCCCGACCGCGTCGCCGCACTCGCGCAGTACCGCCGACGGGCGGGCGTCTACGATGCCGAACTGGCACTGTTCGAACCCATCCGTGAGGACGCCATTGCCACACTGGACCTGCGCGCCGGCGACACCGTCCTCGATGTCGGTTGCGGCACGGGCCTGAGCTTCGGTCTGCTGCATCAGCGGGTCGGCAAAACCGGCCGCATCCTCGGCATCGAGCAATGCCCGGAGATGATGGCCAAGGCCCGTAAGCGGGTGGCGCAGAACGCCTGGAAAAACGTCGATCTCGTCTGCGCCCCTGCAGCCATGGCACGGGTTGCGGCGCAGGCCGACGCGGCACTGTTCCACTTCACGCACGATATCGTGCGCGAGGCCGCGGCGCTCGCCAACGTGCTCGGCCACCTCAGGCCCGGCGCCCGAGTGGTCGCGTCGGGGCTCCAGTGGGCGGCTCCGTGGGCCTGGCCGACCAATGCTTTCGTGATCATGGCGGCGATGCATTCCGTCACGTCCTTCGAAGGTCTGGGACACCCCTGGGACAAGCTGGCCTCGCACCTGCAGGGCGTCGAAGTCCGCACGGCGGTGATGGGCGGCATCTACATTGCCAGTGGCGTTTACCAGCCCACTTCGCACTGATCCCTTGAGTTTTCCGGCATGAACTGGCTGGGCCTGCTGCTGGCCGTTCTGCTGGCGTCTTGCGCTGGCCCGACCGGGCTGCCGGACAAACCCAAACTGGTCGTTTTGCTGGTGATCGATGGCTTGCCTCAGCGGCAAGTGCTGGCGTACCGCCACCAGTTGGCGCCGGATGGTTTCGCCCGCTTCCTGGACCGGGGCGCCTGGTTTTCGGAGGCCCATCACGGCCACGCCTATACGGTGACGGCGTCCGGCCACGCTGCCGTTTTGACCGGTGCGCACCCGAGCCGGACCGGCATCATCGGCAACTCGTGGCGTGACGCGGAAACCGGCGCCGAGGTCTATTGCACCGGCGACCCCACAGCTACGTACGTCGGGCACCGGACAGATCCGCTGGACGGCACCAGCCCGAAGAACCTGAAGGCCGAAACTCTGGGTGACGTGCTGCGCCGGGCCGATGCGCGTTCCAGGACTGTGGCCATATCGGGTAAGGACCGGGGCGCCATCCTGCCGGCGGGCATGACTGGCACGGCGTACATGTACATGGATGAAAGCGGATTGTTCGCGTCCTCCACTTTTTACATGAAGAGCCACCCCGCCTGGGTGGAGAGCTTCAACGGCGGGAAGCCGGCGGACCGCTACTTCAAGGCGCAGTGGCAGCCGCTGTTGCCCGATGGCGCATATGCGATTTCGCTCCCTGACAACCAGCCTTGGTACGGGGCCGGCGGCATGCTGCCGATGATCATGGGCTCGCGCGACGACGCGCCGGGACTGGCGTTCTATCAATCGCTGCTGGCCAGTCCCTTCATCGATGCGCTGACGCTTGACTTTGCCCGTGCCGCGCTCGCGGGCGAGCAGCTGGGACGCGACGACGCCCCGGATATTCTGGCAGTGAGTCTTTCGGCTCACGATTACATCAACCACCGGTGGAGCGCTGAGTCGCGCCTGTCGCAGGACAATCTGTTGCGGCTGGACCGGATGCTCCAGGACTTTTTCCGGCACCTGGACGAGAAGGTGGGCGCTGGCAACTACATTGCCGTGCTCACCTCCGATCATGGCTTCATGCCTGCGCCGGAATACAGCCGATCGCAAGGGCTCGATGCCGGCCGCATCGCCTTCTCGCAGGTATTGGCGCGTGTCAACGCCGCAATGGCGCAGCGGTTCGGCCCCGGCCGGTGGGCGTTGGGCAACTCCGGTTCTTCGCTGTTGCTGAATCGCAAGCTGATCGCGCAGCAGCAACTCGATCCCGATGCAGTCGCGGACGAAGCACGCCGCCTGTTGCTGGCCGAGTCCGGCTTCGCCGCGGCGTATACGCGACGCGAACTGCTCGCCGGCAGCCCAGGCGATGCACCCTTCTTCGAAGCATTGCGCAGATCCTGGCATCCCGAGATCTCGGGGGACGTGCAGTACACGATCAAACCCAACTGGATGTTCGGGTCGGCAGCCGCCACGCATGGATCCCCGCATCGGTACGACACCCACGTGCCCATCATGTTGTATGGGCCGAAGTGGGTTGGGCCCGGGCGAATCGACACTCGCGTGGAGGTGGTCGACATCGCACCCACGCTGGCCGGGCTGCTCGGCGTTGCGGCCCCGTCCGCGAACCAGGGTCATGCGCTGCCCCTTTCGCCGCCCCTCAAGCCTGATGCTGCCCCAGCAGCGCCAGCATGCCGGCTTCCAGCCCTTCCATGCGGCTGGCCAGCTGCGGCGCCGACTGCTTGGAAATCTTCATGTACTGCTGGAAGGTGTTCAGCAGGCCCGGGCGATCACCATGATGCAGCAACGTCGTGGCCAGCGCGGCCTGCAACACCTGCACCTGGGCCGCCAGGGCCAGCTGGTTTTCCATCAGGCCGTTGATGTTCTCGCTGTGCAGTTGCAGCGTCTCCTGCATGTCCATGTGTCAGCCTTCATTTAGCACGCCGCACCGGGCGGTGGCGTCTTGGGTTGATAGTCGCAGTATTGGATCACGGCGCACTCCCAGCAGCGCGGCGTGCGCGCCACGCACACGTAACGGCCATGCAGGATCAGCCAGTGATGCGCGTCATGCGCGTACTCCTTGGGCACGCGCTTCAGCAGGCGCATCTCCACTTCCAGCGGGTTCTTGCCGGGCGCAAGGCCGGTGCGGTTGCCCACGCGAAAGATGTGCGTGTCCACGGCAATCGTCGGCTCGCCGAAAGCCGTGTTCAAAACAACGTTCGCGGTCTTGCGTCCCACGCCCGGCAAGGACTCCAATTCCTCGCGCGTGCGCGGCACCTCACCCCCATGGTTCGCGGCCAGCAGGCGGCAGGTCTCAAGCAGGTTGCGCGCCTTGGTGCGGAACAGGCCGATCGTCTTGATGTACTCCTGGAGGCGCTCCCCGCCCAAGGCCAGGATGGCTTGCGGGGTGTTGGCCACCGGAAACAGCTTGCGGGTCGCCTTGTTGACGCCGGCATCCGTGGCCTGGGCCGACAGCAGCACGGCCACCAGCAGTTCGAACGGCGTCGTGAATTCCAGTTCGGTGACCGGCAGCGGGTTGGCCGCGCGCAGCGTGGCAAAAAATGGTTCTATGTGTTCCTTGCGCATCGGGGCCAAGTTTAGGCTGGGGCGCAATAATGGTGCCGAACCAGACCAACCGGTGCCATTCAATGAAATTCGATTTCCACAATCCTTACCCGACGACGCGCCTGCCGGTGTTCGCGCGCAACGTGGTCTCGACCTCGCACCCATTGGCGTCGCAAGCCGGTCTTCGCATGTTGTGGAAGGGCGGCAACGCGGTCGATGCAGCGATTGCCACCGCGGCTGTAATGACCATTTGCGAGCCGGTCAGCAACGGGCTGGGCAGCGACGCCTTCGCGATCGTCTGGGATGGGCGCGAACTGCACGGCCTGAACGCTTCGGGCCCGGCGCCCGCAAGCTGGACACCCGACTACTTCCAGCGCAAGTACGGCGCCGGCCAGACGGCGCCGCCCAAGCGCGGTTTTGACTCGGCCAGTGTGCCCGGCGCCGTTGCGGGCTGGGTGGCGCTGAGCGAACGGTTCGGCAAGCTGCCTTTCGCCGACCTCCTGGAGCCTGCCATCGAGGTGGCCGAGCGCGGCTACCTGTTGCCGGTCGTGGTGCAGCAGAAATGGGCGGCGGCCACCCCGGAGTTTCGCGGTTTGCCTGGGTTTGCCGAGTCCTTCCTGCCCTGGGGGCGGGCGCCCGAAGTCGGTGAGCTTTTTCAGTTCAAGGCCGCCGGCCGCGCGTTGCGTGCCATTGCCCAGAGCAAGGGGCAGGCCTACTACCAGGGCGAGATCGCGCAGGCCATCGAGAAATTTTCGGCAGCCAATGGCGGATCCATCATGGCCCGTGACTTCGCCGCGTACCAGCCAGAGTGGGTGACTCCTATCGCCAAGAACTATCGCGGCCACACTTTGCACGAGATCCCGCCCAATGGGCAAGGGATTGCCGCGCTGATCGCACTCGGCATCCTGGAAAAATTCGATTTGGCAAACATGCCGGTGGATGGCCCCGACTCGCAGCATCTGCAGATCGAGGCGATGAAGCTGGCCTTCGCCGACACCTACCGCTACGTCGCCGAGCCTTCGAGCATGGAAGTGACACCGGCGCAAATGCTGGACGATGCGTATCTGGCGGGCCGCGCCAAGCTGATCGACATGAAGCGCGCGCAGGACTTCGGCGCCGGCAACCCAGCCAAGGGCGGAACGATCTACCTCACCGCCGCCGACGAGAGCGGGATGATGGTGAGCTTCATCCAGAGCAACTACATGGGCTTTGGCTCGGGTTGTGTCGAGCCCACCTTCGGCATCAGCCTGCAGAACCGCGGCCATGGCTTCAGTTTGAATCCCGGACCCAACCAGGTGGCCCCGGGCAAGCGTCCGTTCCATACCATCATCCCGGCGTTCCTTACGCGGCCCTCTTCACTCACCCCAAGCGGGACTTCTTCTTCACTCCCTCCCCCTCTGGGGGAGGGCGGGGGTGGGGGCTCTTTGCGGGCAGCGATCGAACCCGTCATGAGTTTCGGCGTGATGGGGGGCAACATGCAACCGCAGGGCCACATGCAAACCCTGGTGCGCATGCTCGACTACCGGCAGAACCCTCAAGCCGCCTGTGATGCGCCGCGCTGGCGCTTCAACGCCGGGCTCGAGATCAATGTCGAGCAACAGATGGACACGGCCACCGTGCGCGAACTGGAAGCGCGCGGGCACGACATGAAAGTGATCAACGACAACTATCAGGATTTCGGCGCTGGCCAGTTCATCTGGCGTGCGGGCGACACGCGGCGCGAAGGCTACATTGCGGCCTCCGATTCGCGGCGCGACGGCCTCGCAGCCGGCTTTTGAATGGAAACATGCTTTAGGCTTACGGGAATGCCCTAGCCAGCTCTAGCTCCGCAGGAGTGCAACCCGTCGTAACCTCGCATGGGGCTATACAGGACAGGGAAACCTTATGAGACTTCTCGCGGTTGCGATGCTGCTTGCCGCCGGGTTGGGCGCGCAAGCGCAGGCGCAGGACAAGTGGGTGATCGGGCAATCAGCCCCGCTTACCGGCGGCAATGCCCAGTTTGGCAACGACATCCGCGACGGCGCGGCTGCATATTTCGCGACGGTCAACGCGCGCGGTGGCGTGCAGGGCAAGCCGATCGAGTTGGTCACGCTGGATGACAAGAACGATCGCAACCAGGCCGGCGCCAACGCCAAGACGCTTCTGGAAAACAAGCATCTGCTCGCACTGTTCGGCTTTGCATCCGCCACCCTGAGCCTGGATGCGCTTCCGCAGGCCGAGGCCCGGGAGGTGGCATTCTTCGCGCCGTTTTCTGGCGCCAACCCCGTGCGAGTGAACAAACCGGTGCTTTTCACCATGCGCGCTTCGTACGGCGAGGAGATGGAGAAGATCCTGAACTTCTGGGTCAGCCTCGGCCTGAAGCGCGTCACGGTCGTGCACTACGAAGACGAAGTGGGCAAACAGAACCTGGAAGTGGTCGTCAATTACCTGAAGAAGGTCAACCTCGCGCCGCAAGCGCTGCCGCTCAAGCGCAACGTGCCGGTCGGCAAGGCCGAAGTGCAGGCGCTGGTAGCGCAACAGCCGGACCTGGTGTTGAACACGGTGCTATCCGGCGCGGCGGCGCAGATCCAAAAAGAACTGGTAGCGATGGGTCGCATGATCCCAACCTCGAGCCTGTCTTTCGTGGGCGCCGACCAGTTCATCACGGCCGCGGGTCCGGCGGCGGCCGGCGTGTCGATCTCACAGGTGGTGCCCAATCCCAATTCACCGATGCCGGTGGTGCGCGAATGCGCGAAGGCGCTGGAAACCGCGGGCGTCAAGACGCCGATGAACAGCACGCAACTCGAGGCCTGTCTGGGCGCCAAGGTGCTGGCCGAAGGCATTCGGCGCGCTAAAAAGCCAGTCAATAACAAGTCGGTGCTCGAGGCCCTGAGCAACCTCGGTACGTACGACCTCGGTGGCTACCGAATCACGTTCGGCAACGGTGCGCAACACGGCAGCAAGTTCGTCGACCTGGCCATGGTCACCCGCGAAGGCAAGCTCTCCAGCCGTTGAATAAGGCCGGGGCCTCAGGCCGCCGGTGCGGCTGCATGAATTTGGATTTACTCCTTCCCCCTTTGGGGGAAGGCGGGGATGGGGGCGGTCGTTGCCACGATCAATCCACGCTTGCGCAACATCGGCTCAACCACCGGGTCCCTTCCGCGAAAACTGCGATACGCTTCCGCCGGCTTCCTGGTTCCACCGCTGCTGTAGATGTGCCGGTGCAATAACTGCGCCGTCTCGGCGTGGAACGGATCGCCGCGCTCGATGAACGCGTCGAACGCGTCGGCCTCCAGCACCTCCGCCCACATGTACACGTAGTACCCCGCCGCATAGCCCCCGGCGAACAGGTGCTGGAAGTGCGTGAGGTGGTGGCGCTGGCCGATGTCTTCAGGCACGCCGAGCGCGGCGCGCTGCTGCGCCTCGAACTGCGCGATGTCCACAGCAGTGCCGTGCGGCAGGCTGTGCAACGCCATGTCGATCAGCGCCGGCCCGGTGTACTGGATCGTGGCCCAAGCCTGGTCGAAGTGGCGGGCGCGCAGCAGATTGTCGATCAAGGCCTTGGGAATCGGCTCGCCGGTTTGCCAATGACGCGCATGCCGCTGCAGGATCTGCGGCTCCAGTGCCCAGTTCTCGAACAGCTGCGACGGCAGCTCGACAAAGTCCTGCAGCACGCTCGTGCCTGCCAGCCGCTCATGCCGCGCTTGCGAGAGCAGCCCGTGCAGGCCGTGGCCGAATTCGTGGAACAGTGTCGTGACGTCGTCGAAGCTCAGAAGGGTGGGTGTGGCCTTGGCGAAATTGTTGTTGTTGACGACGATGGGCAAGGTGCCACCGTCGATGGCGGACTGGCTGCGAAACACGTGCATCCATGCGCCGCTGCGCTTGGTGGGCCGCGCGAAGTTGTCGCCCAGGAACAGGCCGATCAGGGCGTCCCCGCGGTCCCGCACTTCCCACAGCCGCACATCGGGGT
The DNA here is from genome assembly GCA_046599015.1 of Ramlibacter sp. GTDB lineage: Bacteria > Pseudomonadota > Gammaproteobacteria > Burkholderiales > Burkholderiaceae_C > Ramlibacter. Next base: position 8,741 of record JBKJHN010000022.1, on the reverse strand, counting down.
GATACAGCGCCGGCTCGGGCTGCTCGACGAATCGCAGGCCAAACAAGCGCCCCGCGCAGTCGAACATCGCCGCGATCATGTTGTCCAACGTGAAGTACGGCTTGAGTTGCGCGTCGTCCAGGTCGTATTCCTGCTGCCGTACCTTTTCGGCCAGGTAACGCCAGTCCCAGGCGGCGATGGGCGTTGGTTCACCCAGGCGTGCTGCCATGGACGTGAGTAGGGCACGATCCTTGGCTGCCTTGGCTTTGGCGGGCTCCCAGGCCTGGCCCAGCAAGCCGAGCACCGCCGCCGTGTCCTGCGCCATTCGATCGGCCAGCGCGTAATCGGCGTAACTGGCGTGGCCATGCAGGGCCGCCAATTCCTGGCGCAAGGCAACGATGCGTGATGTGATGTGCCGGTTGTCGTGCTCGCCTTCGTGCGAACCGCGCTCGATCCGCGCCCGCCACACTGTCTCGCGCAAATCGCGGCGCGAAGAGAACGTCAGGAAGGGCTCGGCCAGGGACGGCGACAAAGTGATTGCACAGGCCTGGGCGCCGAGCCCGCGCTCCAGGGCCGCATTGCGAGCAGCCGAGACTACCGACTCCGGCAAACCCACCCGATCGCGTGGCGCCTCCAGCTGCAACAGCCAGCTCGATTCTTCCGCCAGCAGATTCTGCGCGAAGCGCGTGGTCAGCACGGCGATTTTCTGCGTGATCTGCGAGTGCCGCTCGCGCGCTGCGGGCGCAAGCTTTGCGCCGGCCAACACGAAGTCCAGGTGCACGCGCTCCAGCAGCCGGAGGTCCTCGTCGTTCAATTCGAATTGATCGCGTCGATCGTGCAGCGAGTCGATTCTCGCGAACAGGCGAGCGTGCAGGTAAAGAGCGTTGCTGTGGGCCGCCAATCGCGGCGCCATCTCGCGCTCGACAGCTTGCAACGCGGGGCTGGTCTCGCTCGCGGTCAGGTTGTCGAACAGCAGGCGGGTGCGCTCGAAGAGGCGGCCGCGGCGGTCGAATGCCTCCACGGTATTGTGGAACGTCGGTGGAGCGATCTGGTCGGCGATCGCGTCGATCTCGGCCAGTTCCTCGCGCATGGCGAGTTCGAACGCCGGTTCAAAATGTTCCGGCCTCACGTCGCGAAAAGGCGGAAGGCCATAGGGCCCGTTCCAGTCCTGGAGCAAAGGGTTCGAGGCAGATGGCATGTCGATGATTCTATGGCTCAGGCTTGGGTGGCATGCCAAAACCAGGTTAAACCCCCGCGTTCGTGTCCGGCTTCTAGAATCTCCCGTTCCGTGCGCCGTGGCGATTGCCTGCGAGCGGCCAACTTTCATATGTCCCTTTACCGCCTGATCGCCGAGTTCCTGCGCCGTCACTGGGCTGCCTACGCACTGTCGGCCCTCATGCTGGTGTGCATCGCGCTCCTGATCGTCTGGATTCCACGCCAGATCGGGCATGTGGTGGATGGTCTCGTTGCCAATCAAGTGCAAGGCCCGTCGTTGCTGCGCGAGCTGGCGTGGCTGGCCGCCGCGGGACTGGCCATGTATGGCCTGCGAGTGGGATGGCGCTTGAAGCTCTACGCCACCGCCTACCGGCTGGGCGGGGAGTTGCGTGAGCAGCTCTATGCGCGCCTGACGTTGCAAGGAGCGGACTTCTATCAGCATCGGCGTACCGGCAACCTGATGGCGCTGCCACCAACGACATCGACGCCGTGGAAATGGCGGCCAGTGAAGCGATGCTGGCGGCGTTCGACGGCACGCTGACCCTGGTTCTTGTCGTGGCCGCGATGTCGCTGGGCGTTGATGGCCGGCTCGCGGCAGCGGCCTTGCTGCCCTTTCCGTTGATGGCGCTGAGTTTTTGGTGGATCTCGCGTCATGTGCACGACGCCTCGCGCAGGGCGAGCTCACTGTGGGTCAGCTCACCAGCTTCAGCCTGTATCTGGCCCAACTGATCTGGCCGATGTTCGCCGCCGGCTGGGTGCTTTCTTTGATCCAACGGGGCAAGGCGGCGTGGGCCCGGCTGCAACCCGTGCACGAAGAGTTGCTCAGCGTCGACGATCACGGCACCGTGGCGCGGGTCACCCTGGGGCCGCTGGTGGTGAACGGCGTGCGATTTCATTACGCGGGGCAAGCGACAGCTGCACTGGATGGTGTGTCTTTCGATCTGCAGCCGGGGCGCTTGCTGGGCCTGGTGGGCTCGACCGGCGCAGGCAAGTCCACGTTGCTTCGGCTGCTGATGCGGCATCACGCGCCCGAGGCCGGGAGCCTGGGCTGGAACGGCGTCGACCTGCAAGACTACACGCTCGATGCCTTGCGTGCCGGCATTGCCTGGGTGCCGCAAGAGGCGTTTCTGTTCTCCGCTTCCGTCACCGAGAACATCGCCCTCGCACGCCCAAGCGCCACGCGCGACGAGATCGTGGCGGCGGCCGAGCTTGCCTCGGTGCACCAGGACATCCTGCGCCTGCCGCATGGCTACGACACCCCGGTGGGCGAGCGCGGCGTCACCTTGTCGGGTGGACAGCGGCAACGCGTGGCGCTGGCCCGCGCGCTGCTGACGGATGCGCCGCTACTGCTGCTGGACGACACGCTGTCCGCCGTCGACACGGCAACCGAAGCGCGCATCCTGGCGCACTTGCGGCAAGCGCGCGTCGGTCGTACCAGCATCGTCGTCAGCCATCGCCTGAGCGCAGTCGCCGATGCCGACCACATTGTGGTGTTGCGCGAAGGCCGGGTGGTGGAGCAGGGCGGACATGCAGCGCTGCTGGCTGCCAACGGCTGGTATGCCCGCCAATGGCGCTACCAGCAATTCGAGGCAAGCCTGGATGCCAGTTGATTTCGTGAGCACCGGAGCGCTGACTACCGAGCCGTCGGGACGGCGCAGGCTATTCGGTGACGCGGCCCGCCTGTTGATCCGTGCCGCGTCGCCGGAGCGCCGTCATGTGCGCGTCGCCGTTGCGTGGCTGATGTTGGCGGCCGGGCTGGAGGCGCTGGGGCCGGCGATCGGCAAGTGGCTGATCGACGACTACCTGTTGCCGCGCAACGCGCAAGTCCTCGAGATCGCCGGCTTGCTGCTCGGTGCTCTGGTGGCGGGGATGCTGGCAAGCTGGCTGCGCTACGGACAACTGGTACGGCTGGCCGGTGTGGCGATGCGGTCCGTGCAGAGGGTGCGCGAAGAGGTGTACCGGCACGTGCTGCGGCTTCCCATGAGCTTTTTCGACAGGGCGATCACCGGCCAGTTGGTCAGCCGCGTCACCAACGACACCGAAGCGGTAAAGACGCTTTATGTGCAGGTGCTGTTCGTGATGCTCGACAGCCTGATTGTGCTCACGGGCACGAGCATTGCGATGCTGTGGCTGGACTGGCGGCTGATGTTGGTGGTCGCGGGGCTGCTGCCGGTGTCCGCGGTGATCGTGACGATCTACCAGCGGATTGCCACGCCGGCCGTGGTGCGCAATCGCGAACTGCGCAGCGAGCTCAATGCCCAGATGGCGGAGAGCATCTCCGGCATGCAGGTGCTGCAGGCGAGCAATGCGACGGCGCGTTTTCGGGAACGCTTTGGCGGCGTCAACGAAGCCCACTACCAATCGCGTCAACGGGAGCTGCGCGCCAACGCCTGGCTGCTGCGTCCGCTGCTGGACTTCCTGAACGTGCTGCTGCTGGCGGTGGTGATCGCCGTTTTCGGCATGCGCAGCCAGGGCGGCGCTCTGGGGGCAGTTGAAGTGGGCATCCTGTACGCCTTCATGAGTTACATCTCGCGGATCGTGGAGCCGCTGGCGCAGATCACGATGCAGTTCTCGCAGTTGCAGCAGGCGCTGGTGGGGGCCGCGCGAGTCCATGCGTTGCTGAATGAAGTGGAATCGCCGGTTGCCGTCGACCATGGCCGCGTCACCGAAGGTGCGATCGACATCGAGCGGTTGGACTTTGGCTATCAGAGCGGCAACCCTGTGTTGCACGAGCTGAACCTGCGCATCGCGCCGGGCAGCTTTCACGGCATCGTCGGCCACACCGGCAGCGGCAAGACCACCTTGCTCTCATTGCTGCTGCGCTTCTATCCGGCACCGGCGGGCGCGATCCCGCATCGATGGCACGCCGCTGGAAAGCATCGGCGAAGAACATTTTCGCGCCAGCATCGGCGTGGTGCCGCAGGAGCCGTTTCTGCTGGCGGCCACCGCCCGCGAGAACATCGCGATGGGCCGTGCGCTCACCAGCGAGCAGATCGAGGCTGCTGCCCGAGCCGCGCATATCCACGAGTTCATCGCCGGGTTGGAGCACGGCTACGACACGCCATTGGGTGAGGGCGGCGCGCGGCTCTCGGTGGGGCAGAAGCAACTGGTGGCGATAGCAAGGGCGTTGGCCGGCGAGCTGATGGCCGTCGACAATGGCCTGTACCAACGCCTATATTTACTGCAAGAATTGGGGTCAGATTCCAATTTCCCACCATGATCGAAAAATATCCAGACATCCAGACCGCCGACGGCGCGATGAATACCTTCGTCGTTTACCCTGAGCAGGGCGGGCCGCACCCCGTCGTCCTGTTCTATATGGACGCGCCCGGCAAGCGAGAAGAGCTGCACGACATGGCGCGGCGCCTGGCGGCCGCGGGCTACTACGTGGTGCTGCCGAACCTGTACTACCGGCGCACTCGCGACTTCTGGCTGACGGAGCGGACTGAAGAAAAGATGGCCGTGATGTTCGAGCACATGAATGCACTGACCAACGGCATGACCGTGAGCGACACGCGGGCGATGCTGCAATTTGTCGATTCGCAGCCGGAGGCCGACGCGAGCCGTATCGGCGCGGTGGGTTACTGCATGAGCGGGCCCTTCGTGATGGCGGCTGCCGCGTCTTTTCCCGATCGCATCAAGAGTATCGCGTCCATTCACGGCGCCAACCTGGTGACGGACCGGGAAGATTCGGCGCACCTGATGTCGGCGCGCATCAAGTGTGAAAGCTACTTCGCCTGTGCCGAGATCGACCGCTGGGCGTCGAAAGAGACCATCGAGAAACTCGAGGCGGCGCTGGTCGCAGGCGGCACGCCGCACCGCATCGAGTGGTATCCGGGCGCCGAACACGGATTCGTTTTCCCCAAGCGCACCGGCATCTATCACGAGGTCAGCGCCGAGCGCCACTGGGAACGTCTGTTCGATCTGTTCGGGCGCACGCTGGGGTGAGGCATTAATCGTTAATTGGAATCGTTAATTGGGGTCAGTAATTGGGGTCAAGTAATTGGGGTCAGATTCCGATTTTCCCCAGGCATGCCCCCACCCCAGCCCTCCCCCAGAGGGGGAGGGAGCGGATTCACCGCCTGATCCCCTTCACCTCCGGCGGAATGCCCGCCACGGCCGTGACGGCAGTCCCGGCCATCGCTTTCGCCGCGGTCTTCGAACCACGCTCATCCGCATACACCTTGGTGAACTCCGCACCCAGCAGGAAGATCTGTGCCGCGTAATAGACCCATGCCAACAGCACCACGAGCGAGCCCGCGGCGGCGAACGACTCGGTGACGCCGCTCTTGCCGATATAAAGGCCGATCAGCAACTTGCCGACCTCGAACAGAATCGCCGTGACGACCGCACCGACCCACACATCGCGCCACGCAATCGGCGCAGTCGGCATCAGCTTGTAGATCATCGCAAACAGCAGGGTGGTGATGCCGAGCGACACTCCCAGATTCATCGCATGCATGGCCATCTCCCATCCATGCAGCCGATCGCCCGCCCAGCTACCGAGCGCAGCGGTGCCGGCACTCACCGACAGCGACACCATCAACAAAAACACCAGGCCAAGGATCAACCCGAACGACAGCAGCCGTGCCTGCAGGATCGCCCAGATCCCGCTCGGCTTGTCGGCTTCCGGCACATGCCAGATGCGATCGAGCGCGCTCTGCAATTCTGCAAACACCGTGGTCGCGCCGACGATCAGGACAGCCAGGCTGATCAGCCCTGCCACCAGCCCCTTGTCCGTATCGCTCGCACTCGCAATCACAGCCTGCACCATCTGCGCGCCGTCCTTCCCGATCAACCCACCCAGCTCCGACACGATCAGCCCTTGCACGGCTTCCCGCCCGAACACCGCACCGGCCATCGCGATGACGATGATTAACAGCGGCGCCAGCGAGAACACCGTGTAGTACGAGATCGCCGCGCCCATGCTCGGCGCGTAGTCGTCGATCCAGGCGTTGCCGGCTTTGACGAAGAGGTGAAAGAATCGTTTGGGGCTGATCATTGTCGAGTTGAAACTGAAGCTGTGGCTGTGCCTAGTCTTCTAACACTTGCGGCTCTCGCTGTGTGTTGGCTCATGAAAAAGGACGCGGGTGGATCACTGCCGAGCTAAGTGGTAATCTCGGCCCTCGCCGCCTTCACTGACCACCACCCATCGAACAAAAGCGTATGCAGACGCGCGCCGTTCTTATCGCACTCGGTCTGTCGTTGTCGATCCCGGCGGCCGTGGCGCATCAGCCTCGCCCGAAGACCGCCGCCGAAGCGACGGACGTGTTGAACTGGAACCGCGACACGATCGGCGGCCAATTCACCCTGATCGACGAGAAAGGCAGGAGGCGGACCGAAGCGGACTTTCGCGGCAAGCTGATGGTGGTGTACTTCGGCTACATGCAATGCCAGGATGTCTGCCCGATGGATCTGCAGCAGATCGGCATGGCGATCGAATCGCTCGGTGCGGCGGGCGATGCGGTGCAACCGCTGTTCATCACGCTCGACCCGGAGCGTGACACGGCCAGGCGTTTGGCCGCGTATGTGCCCGCCTTCCATCCCAGGCTGGTCGGGCTGCGCGGGAGCCCGGCCGCCGTTGAAAAGGCCGCGCACGCGTACCGCGTCTATTACAAGAAGCTGCCGACCGGCAAAGGCGGCGATTACGCCGTCGGTCACTCGGGCGCCATCTACCTGATGGATCGTGAGGGAAAGTACCTGACTTACTTCGCGCCGGGTACTTCGGCCCAGAGCATGGCAGAGAAGATTCGGCCGTACCTGGTGACGCAATAAGCCGAGTGAGGGACGCGTAGAAGGATGTCATGCGGGCATGACCTGCATCCAACGTTGCTGCAGTCGGCGCACTGCTGCCCCTAGCGTCAGCCCTGGCCCTGGCCGTGAACAGGGGCTCGTGTGGCAATTTGCCACATATAATGACCAGATGGCCAAGTCGATCCGGATCACCGATGAACTCTATGAGTTTGCCTTGCAAGAGGCGGCCTTGATGCAGCGTAGCCTGGCCCAGCAGATCGAGCACTGGGTGAAGCTCGGCGTTGGCGTCGAACACGCAACGGGCGCCAGCGTGGAGGACGTACGTGCCGCGGCCCTGCGCTACCGGCACGTTCGCGATGAAGCTGCCGTTCGTTCAGGACGCCGGGCCGCGTCCAGCTTGCATGCAATCCCGGCTTCACTGGTGAGAAGTGCGCGCGTGGAGTTTCCCAAAGCAGCATTTCCCACCCGGCGCAAGTCGTGGTGAAGAAGAAGACCGAAGCAGTCACGCCTCCGGCAACCATTCAGAGGCTGCTCGAAGCCGCAGGCGACGACCTGGTGCTGGTAGGTGGCCAGGCCCTCGCGTTCTGGGTGGACTGGTACAGGGTGGTGCAGCGGCAGGCGGATGTGCCGGCGATCACCAATGATGTGGACTTTCTTTCCAGAAGCGCGTCCGACCAGGAATCGGTTCGCAGGCTCGCGGGCGCGATCAGCGCTCAATCCATCTACCCCTCCCGCAAGGCCCTCACGTCGTTGGTCGGGCAGGCGGTGCTTGATGTTTCGGCTGACGAGTATGTCAACGTGGACGTGATCTTCAAGGTGGTTGGCCTGAAGGGCGACTCCATCCGGACAAAGGGCCGTAAGAATAAGGCCTGCGAAGGATCGCCCCGAGTTTCTGGTCATGCACCCGCTCGACGTGCTGCACAGCCGCCTTGCGAACCTTTATGAATTGGCGGAAAAGCAAAACGACAAAGGCCAGATGCAACTGGGCATGGCAATTGACGTCGCGCGCGGGTTTCTCCGCGAGCAGGCCGCGCAGGCCAGCCCCCCTGAGACGGCAGCGGGAAGAAGCCCTATCCAGGCCTACGTATCTGCCATCGAGCGGATGGCCGTAACCGACGCTGGCCGGAAAGTGGCGCACAGATACGCGCTGCACGTCGCCGATGCGATCGACCCCAGCTTGATCCCATCCGGCCCGTTCTGGACCAGGAGGTGGCCGGGGCTCAAGAAGCTGATGTCGGCAAACTACGCGCAAGAAATCCAGCCCCCGCTTACCCAGGCCCCAAAGTAGCATTGCGGGCCTGACCCGCAATCCATCTCCCCCGTCACTGTCGCAGCTGCGGCAGCACAATCTGTTCGCCCACCAGCGAGCCGTATTCCCAGGGCTCCTGCTTGCCGGAGGTCAGCTCCAGCACGGTCTGGCGCACCTGACGCAGCACCAGCGAAATGTCCAGGGGCTTGTCTATGTGCTTGAGCAACGCGGTGGTGTACGGGCTGTTGAGGCCGTCGCCATCGTTGGCCGTGGCGCCATCGCGCGTGGCGTACGCCACTAGCGTGCCGCTGGCCGCATTGACTGGCGCCAGACCGGCCGCAGCGGCACTGCGCGTCGAGACCAGCGTGCGTGAGGCCGGGTTGTCGCGGCAGGCGTCCAGGAACACCAGGCGAGTCTTGGCAGGCAGGTAGTCGAGCGCGGCGTTCAGTGAAATGCCGGCCAGCTTGACGTAGCCCGCCGACAGGTCAGTGCCGCGCATGTTGACGGGGATCAGGTAATTGATGCCCTCGACCTGCACGCCATG
>JBKJHN010000176.1:0-20520 GCA_046599015.1 Ramlibacter sp. | reverse complement strand
TCTCCACCGGCTCGGCACTTTTCTCCAGCGCCTCCCGGATCGATGCGAAATATTTCACCGTGAGTCTCATGCCAGCAACTCCGTCAACGAGATGAATGCGACGGACTCACCGCGAGCGATGGTCTGCCCGGCCGGCACGTCGACCAGGCCGTCGCCCCACACCATGGACGTCAACACACCGGAGCTCTGGTTGGAAAACAGGTCGAGCCCGCCTTGGTCGTTGCGCCGCACGCGCAGGAACTCGCGGCGCTTGTCGGCGCGCGGCCAGGTGAAATGCGCCGGCAGCCGCGTCACTTTCGGCGCGAGTTCCGATGCACCCTGCAGCTTCAGGAGAAACGGCCGCACCAGCAACAGAAAAGTGACAAAGCTCGACACCGGATTGCCCGGCAGTCCGATGAAATGCGTGGCGCTTACCTTGCCGTACGCGAACGGCTTGCCGGGCTTGATGGCGATCTGCCAGAGGTCGAGCGAGCCCAATGACTGCACGGCGGGCTTGATGTGATCTTCCTCGCCGACCGACACCCCGCCGCAGGTGAGAATCAGGTCATGGTCCTGCCCCGCCCGCCGCAGTGCCTGCTGGGTAGCGTCAAGCCGGTCGGGCACGATGCCGTAGTCGCTCACCTCGCACCCTAACCGCCGCAGCAGCGCGCACATGAAGAACCGGTTCGAGTTGTAGATGACTCCAGGCTTCATTTCCATCGGCGGCACCTCGCCCGGCATCACCAATTCGTCGCCGGTGGAAAACAACGCCACCCGCGGGCGGCGGGCCACCACCAACTCAGCCATGCCGACGCTGGCAGCCAGTCCCAGCGCGGCGGGTGTCAGACGCTCGCCCTGGCTCAGGACCACAGCGCCCCGCTGCACGTCCTCGCCGCCGCGGCGAATCCACTGGCCCGGTGCGGGCACACGCAGGATGCTGACGATCTGCTCGCCGGCCGGTTCCGTGTCCTCCTGCATCACGACCGCATCGGCGCCCTGCGGAATCGGCGCGCCGGTGAAGATGCGAGCCGCGCTGCCGGGCACCAGGGGTTGGGCGGCGCTACCGGCCGGGATGCGCTGGCTCACCGGCAACGGCACGCCTTCGCCGGCCACCTCGCTGCTGCGCACCGCGTAGCCATCCATCGCGCTGTTGTCCTGCGGCGGCACCTGCAGTTGCGAGATCAGGTCCTGCGCGAGCACCCGTCCGTCGGCATCGAAAGTGGAAACCTTCTGCGTGCCATCCAGGGCGCGAGCGTGCGCCAACAACTCGGCCAGTGCGACATCAAGGGGTTTCAGCGGCGGCCGCATGGCATTCATGAATGCATCTCCGCGTCGTAGTCGAAGCGATCCCCATTGTCGACCAGCCACTGGGCGACGTTGTCCGGGTCGTTCAAATCCAGCAACGGCCGGAGGGTGGGTTGCGGCAACTGGGCCGGCGAGTCCGTTGCGATGGCCACGATGAAATCGTCATGCGGATAGAGTGCCGGCTGTCCGGATGCTGTGCGCCAGACCTCGATCTTGGGCAGGTCGCTTTCCTTGAAACCTTCGACCAGAACCCAGTCGACCCCTTCGTACAGTTCGGCCAGCAATTGATGGGCCGTCAAACGCGCGGGTTGTTCGAACTCGCGCATCAGCGCCAGGCGCCGATCCGAAGCGACCACCACCTCGAAGGCGCCGGCCTCTCGGTGGCGGTAAGTGTCCTTGCCGGGATGGTCGATTTCGAATTTGTGATGCGCATGTTTGACCACCGACACGCGCAACCCCCGAAACTTGAGCGCCGGGATCAGCGCTTCGACCAGGGTGGTCTTGCCCGAGCCGGAAAAGCCGGCAAAGCCGATGACTTTCATTGGCAGTGGCCGGCAATGAACCCCTTGACGGCCTCCACCTCGGCCGGCAACAGCGTCACGCGCTTAGGCAAGCTTTCGATGCCTTCGAACCGCGCCGGACGCTCCGGTTCGCGTCCCAACGCCTCGACGATCGCGGCTGCGAACTTGATCGGCAAAGCCGTCTCCAGCACGATCATCGGCACGCCGGGCTGCAAGTGCCGGCGCGCGATCTTCAACCCGTCGGCGGTATGGGTGTCGATCATCAGGTTGAACCGCTCAAAGGTATCGCGAATCGTCGCCACGCGGTCGGCATGCGTGCTCCTGCCGCTGCTGAAACCATAGCGTTCGGAGATCGCCTTGAAGGCCGGGTCGGCGCTCAGGTCGAACCTGCCTGCGGCGGACAACTGCGCGCCGAACAGGCCCTTCACCCTGGCCCCATCACGGCCGAGCAGGTCGAAAACGAAACGCTCGAAGTTACTGGCCTTGCTGATATCCATCGAGGGGCTGGAGGTTTCATGCGTGTCCGCGCCCGAACGCACGCGGTACACACCGGTGCAAAAGAACTCGTCCAGCACGTCGTTCTCGTTGGTGGCCAGCACCAGCTTGTCGATCGGCAGGCCCATCATGCGGGCCACGTGCCCGGCGCAGATGTTGCCGAAGTTGCCCGAGGGCACGGCAAAGCTGACCTTTGGCATTGCTCCCTCCCCTTCCGGGGGAGGGTTGGGGTGGGGGCCGGGGTGGGGGCTAGCAGTCGCCTGGAAGTACCCAGCAAAGTAATACACCACCTGAGCCACCAACCTAGCCCAGTTGATCGAGTTCACCGTGCCGATGCGGTACTTGCGCTTGAACTCCAGATCGTTCGAGACCGCCTTGACGATGTCCTGGCAGTCGTCGAAGACCCCCGCGATCGCGATGTTGTGAATATTGGGATCCTGCAGGCTGAACATCTGGGCCTGCTGGAACGGGCTCATGCGGCCATTGGGCGATGTCATGAAAACCCGCACGCCCGTCTTGCCACGCATCGCGTATTCGGCGGCGCTGCCGGTGTCGCCTGAAGTGGCGCCGAGGATGTTCAGCTCTTCGCCACGCCGCGCCAGTTCGTACTCGAACAGGTTGCCCAGCAGCTGCATCGCCATGTCCTTGAACGCCAGCGTCGGGCCGTTGGACAGCGCTTCGAGGTACAGGCCCTCTTCCAGCTTCTTGAGCGGAACGATCTCCTTGCTGCCGAACACCTCTTGGGTGTAGGTCTTGCGGCAGATTGCCCTCAGGTCCGGTGCCGGGATATCGTCGATGTAGAGCGAGAGGATTTCGAAAGCCAGTTCGTGATACGGCAGCCCGCGCCATCGGGCCAATGTGGCTGCGTTGACCTGGGGATAGCGCTCGGGCAGGTACAAGCCGCCGTCCGGCGCGAGCCCTTCGAGCAGGATCTCGCAGAAGCGCTTGCGCCGCGGGTGCCCGCGCGTCGAGATGTAGAACATCAGGCTAATTCTTCCTTGCGGATCCGTGTGATCGGGGCCAGCACGGTCGGCAAGCCCTGCATCTGCGCCAGCACTTCATTCATCGTGCCCTCGCGAACGCTGTGGGTCAGGATGATGAGATCGGTCTGCTTTTCACCCTCGCCGGCTTCGCGCTGAAGCATGGCGTCGATGCTGATGCCGGCGTCTGCCAGTTGCCCAGTGACCTTGGCCAGCACGCCGGCCTGATCGGCTACGCGCAGTCGCAGGTAATAGCTGGTGACGACTTCGCTCATTGGCAATACCGGCGCATCGCTCATCGAATCCGGCTGGAATGCCAGGTGCGGCACCCGGTGCGCGGCGTCCGCGGTATGCAGGCGGGTGATATCCACGAGATCGGCTATGACGGCACTCGCCGTCGGTTCACTGCCCGCGCCCTTGCCGTAGTAGAGCGTCGTGCCCACGGCGTCCCCCTGCACCATGACGGCGTTCATCGCGCCCTCGACGTTGGCAATCAGGCGCTTGGCCGGCACCAGCGCCGGATGGACCCGCAGCTCGATGCCCTGGGGCGTGCGCTTGGTAATCCCGAGCAGCTTGATCCGGTAACCCAGCTGTTCGGCGTACCGGATGTCCTGCGCGCCCAGCTTGGTAATGCCCTCGACATAAGCCTTGTCGAACTGCACCGGGATGCCGAACGCGATCGCCGACATGATGGTGACCTTGTGCGCGGCATCGACGCCCTCGATGTCGAAAGTCGGATCGGCTTCCGCATAGCCGAGGCGCTGCGCCTCTTTCAGCACGACATCGAAGTCGAGTCCCTTGTCACGCATCTCCGAGAGGATGAAGTTCGTGGTGCCGTTGATGATCCCGGCAATCCACTCGATGCTGTTGGCCGTGAGCCCTTCGCGCAGCGCCTTGATGATAGGGATGCCGCCCGCCACCGCCGCCTCGAAAGCCACCATCACGCCGCGCCGGTGCGCCGCCGCGAAAATCTCGGTGCCGTGCACCGCCAGCAAGGCTTTATTGGCCGTGACGACGTGCTTGCCAGCCTGGATGGCCTCCATCATCAGCGATCTGGCAATGCCGTAGCCGCCGATCAATTCGATGACGATGTCGATCTCCGGGTTGGCGATGACAAGCCGCGCGTCGTTCACCACCAGGGCCCCGTCTCCGACGATGGCCTTCGCGCGGGCCATGTCGAGATCGGCCACCATGGTGATCTCGATGCCGCGGCCGGCCCGCCGCTTGATTTCTTCCTGGTTGCGTTTCAGGACGTTGAAGACGCCGCTGCCAACTGTGCCGATGCCCAGCAGGCCTACTTGGATGGGTTTCATGTCGTCGTTCGTTTCCGGTAGCTTTCGAGGAACCTGGCGATGCGGCCGATCGCTTCTCGCAAGTCGTCCTCATGAGGCAGGAAGACAATACGGAAGTGGTCCGGCGTGGGCCAGTTGAAGCCGGTCCCCTGCACCAGCATCACCCGCGTCTCCTGCAGCAGTTCCAGGAAGAACTGACGATCGTCCGCGATGGGGTAGACCTTCGCGTCCAGCCGAGGGAACATGTAAAGCGCCGCCGCAGGCTTGACACAGCTGACGCCCGGAATCGCGGTGATGAGCTGATAGGCGAGGTCGCGCTGGCGGCGCAGGCGCCCACCCTCGCCCACCAGTTCGTTGATGCTCTGGTAGCCACCCAGCGCCGTCTGGATTGCATACTGGCCGGGCACGTTGGCGCACAGGCGCATGTTGGAGAGCATGTTCAGGCCCTCGATGTAATCCGCCGCGGGCTTCTTGTCGCCCGACACCACCATCCAGCCGGCGCGGTAACCGCAGGAACGATAGCTCTTCGAAAGCGAATTGAAGGACAGCGTCAACACGTCATCGGAGAGACTGGCGACGGCGGTGTGCTTCAGCCCGTCGTACAGCACCTTGTCGTACACCTCGTCGGCGAAAATGACGAGGTTGTGCTGGCGGGCAATGTCCACGATGGCTTTGAGCAACTCGTCAGAGTACAACGCGCCGGTGGGATTGTTCGGATTGATGACGACGATGCCCTTGGTGCGCGGCGTGATCTTGGCGCGGATATCCGCGAGGTCGGGCATCCAGCCGCTGGCTTCGTCGCACAGGTAATGCACGGGTGAGCCGCCGGACAAGCTGGTGGCGGCCGTCCACAAGGGATAGTCGGGCGCTGGCAGCAACAGTTCGTCGCCATCGTCGAGCAGTGCGTTGGTCGACATGGCGATCAGCTCGCTCGCGCCATTACCCAGGTAGATATCGTCGAGCGTGACGCCCTTGACGCCTTGCTTCTGGGTCTCGTGCATCACCGCCTTGCGGGCCGCGAAGATGCCCTTGCTGTCCGAGTAACCTGCCGAGTTGGGCAGGTTGCGCGCCATGTCCTGCTGGATCTCCTCGGGCGCATCGAAGCCGAACAGGGCCAGGTTGCCGATGTTGAGCTTGATGATCTTGTGGCCCTCGTCCTCCATCTGCCGCGCCGCGTCCATGATGGGACCGCGGATGTCGTAGAGCACGTTGGCGAGCTTGGCCGATTTGTGAACGGTTTTCAAAAGCCCCTCCAAAGGCGTTTTCCAGGGTGGAAACCTATAATTGGACCATAGTTCGGCACAGTGATAGTGCAGCGCAACAATAAACCCACGCATCGCAACCCATGAAGCTGCAACCGGACCGGTTCGACGTGCAATCCATCAGCGGTTATGGACCGGGCTGGGTCGGCGTCGACGGCGAAAAAATCACGCACAGCGTGATCATCAGTTCCGGCGGCGAACGCATTGCATGGGCCGGCGAACGCTTCGAAGACCTGCAGGCCCGGGATTTCGATGTGCTGGCCCGAGTGCAAGCCGAGGTGGTCATCTTCGGCAGCGGGTCGCGTCTGCGATTTCCACGGGCGGCCTGGCTGCAACCCCTGATCGACCGCCGCATCGGTGTGGAGACGATGGACACGGCTGCTGCCTGCCGCACTTACAACATCCTTGCGCAGGAGGGTCGCAGCGTCGCCGTAGCCCTGCTGCTGGAGCAGCCCGCCTGACCCATCGGGCCGCTGAGGTCGATTCAGGGTAAAATCACCGGTTGCGACGGGATTCCCGGTCCCGCGAAGTAGCAACGAGCAATCCTGTCACACGAGAAACAAATCCATGGCGATCGTTGTCAACAAACCCATCCCCGAATTCGAAGCAAACGCCACCGGCGGCATCAAGGTCACCAACACGTCGCACAACGGCCAGGTGGTGGTGTTGTACTTCTATCCCAAGGACAACACGCCCGGATGCACCACCGAGGCCATGCAGTTCCGCGACAAGTACAAGGACTTTGTGAAAGCCGGCGCCATGGTGTTCGGCGTCTCGCGCGACAACATGAAGTCGCACGACGATTTCAAGACGAAGCTCGAGCTGCCTTTCGAACTCATCGCCGATACCGAAGAAAAGATGTGCCACATGTTCGGCGTGGTCAAGAACAAGATCATGTATGGCAAGAAGGTGAAGGGCATCGAGCGCAGCACGTTCCTGATCGGCGCCGACGGCGTGCTCAAGCAGGAGTGGCGCGGCCTCAAGGTGCCCGGCCACGTCGACGAAGTTCTCAAGGCAGTGAAGTTGCTCAAGAAAGCGGCTTGACGTTTTGTAGCAACAAGCGCCGGTGTGTCATTGAAGCACCTCGGGAGATGTGCATAATGAATTCATGCCGTTGATCCCGACGCAACGCGTCATCACTGCTACCCCGCATAAAGCCGCCCGGCTCGCCCGGCGGCTTTTTCGCTTCTTGAACCGCTCCTCATCCGGGAAACCGCCGCCCTATGCCATTGCCCCCTGCCCCCACCAAGCGCGCCGCCCTGCTCCCGCCGGAAGCCTACGATGCACCGGCTCGTTCCTCGCACAAGGCGGCACGAAAATCGGAGGCGGCGCACGCTGAGAGTCCGCTGGCCGAGAAGCCGCAGGCCATGGATGATTTCGATCCGCGCGGGGGCGGCGAACTGCATCCGGAGGCGCTGCGCGATGCGAGGGAAAACTACATCGATGAGGCGGAGTCCGAGGCTCCGCGCAAGCACAGCATAGCTCCGCTGTCCGTCACCAAGCCGGCGCGCAAGCCCAAGCCCACGGGACCGGCAAAGCTGTTCGTGCTCGACACCAACGTGCTGATGCACGACCCGATGAGCCTGTTCCGCTTCGAAGAACACGACATCTTCCTGCCGATGATCGTGCTGGAGGAACTGGACGGCCACAAGAAGGGCATGACCGAAGTGGCTCGCAATGCCCGGCAGGCCAGCCGCACGCTGGACGCGCTCGCCGGTGCGCAAGGCGCCGACATCGGCGCCGGCCTCAAGCTGAGCACGACGGGCCATCGCGAAGCCGGCGGGTGCCTGTTCTTCCAGACGCAGGCATTGGCCAACCACCTGCCGCCCAGCCTGCCGCAAGGCAAGGCCGACAACCAGATCCTGGGCGTGGTGCAGGCGCTGCGCGAACTGCACTCGCCGCGTGAAGTGGTGCTGGTGTCCAAGGACATCAACATGCGGGTCAAGGCTCGCGCCTTGGGCCTTGCAACCGACGACTACCAGAACGACAAGGTCCTCGACGATCTGGAACTGCTCTATTCGGGCGCGCTGGCATTGCCGGGTGACTTCTGGGCCAAGAACGGCAAGACCGTGGAAAGCTGGCAAACCGGCCAGCACACCTTCTACCGGATCGCCGGCCCGATCGTGCCCAGCCTGCTGATCAACCAGTTCGTCTACTTCGAGTCGCCCGGTGAACCCAGCCTCTATGCGCGCGTGACGGAGATTCGCGCCAAGACCGCGGTGCTCAAGACACTGAAGGACTACGGCCACCTGAAAAACTCGGTGTGGGGCGTGTGCACGCGCAATCGCGAGCAAAACTTCGCGATGAACCTGCTGATGGACCCGGAGATCGACTTCGTCACGCTGACCGGCACGGCGGGCACCGGCAAGACATTGATGGCATTGGCATCGGGCCTGACACAGGTTCTTGATGACCGGCGCTACACCGAGATCATCATGACTCGCGCCACGGTGAGCGTCGGCGAAGACATCGGGTTCCTGCCCGGCACCGAGGAAGAAAAGATGGGCCCCTGGATGGGTGCGTTGGACGATAACCTCGAGGTGCTGGCCAAAACCGAAACCAGCGCCGGCGAATGGGGCCGGGCCGCCACCAACGAATTGATCCGCAGCCGCATCAAGATCAAAAGCATGAACTTCATGCGCGGGCGCACCTTCCTGAACAAGTACGTGATCATCGACGAGGCGCAGAACCTCACGCCCAAGCAGATGAAGACGCTGGTCACGCGCGCCGGGCCGGGGACCAAGATCATCTGCATGGGCAACTTGGCCCAGATCGATACACCCTATCTCACCGAAGGCTCCTCGGGCCTGACCTTCGCGGTCGACAAGTTCAAGGGCTGGCCGCACAGCGGGCACATCACACTGGCGCGCGGCGAGCGCTCGCGGCTGGCGGACTTTGCCTCCGAAGTTCTGTAGAGCTTGATCGAGCGCCAACTGAACTGCGCCTGCCACCTGCCCTATTTGCCTGGAGTCGGTGGCACTGCGTTGAGGGTCAGGCGAGGCCGCACCAGACTGCGATGCGGTGCACCAGGTCGCTCCACAGCGCCCAGACAGCCGCCAGCACCAACAGGAAGCCCGAAGCCCGGGTGCCCCAATCCTGTCTGAACCGATTGCCGGACTGCTGCAGGTGAGCGAACAGTTTCGGCACCAGAGCCAGCGAGATGGCGCTGCCCACCGCGAACAACGCCATGGACAAGGCGCCGTCCAGCGGCCCGCCACTGAGCGACGCTACCAGCAAGGCGGAGTACAGCAGTCCACACGGCATGAACGCCCACAGGGCGCCCGCGGTGAAGACGCCACCGCGCACACCGGCGAAGGGCCGCACCCGCACCCAGACCTTGCGCCCCGCGGTGCTCACCCATTCAGGCTGGCGGACCAGCGTCACCAGGGCCAGCCCCCAGGCCAGCACGGCCAGATGGAACAGTGTCCAGACGGGCCTCAAGGCCGCGGTCTGACCCGAGAGCCAGGCAAAACTCTGCACGGCCTGCGCCACCAGCGCCCCGGCCGCCGAATACCCCAGGAGCCGCCCGGCCTGGAACAACCACGGCGCGTATTTGGCCGGCTTGCCCGACATGCGGATCACGCCGGCGCACGGCGCGCCGCACATGGCCGCGCAGTGCGGGCCGCCGGCCAGCCCCATCAAAAGGGCCGCGGTGGCGAGCGTGGTCGACATGGAATAACGGTCAAATGATCCGTGAGAACCTGGCTCGATTGCGGTCCGCCTGCAGGTAACGGTCGAACGCCATGGCGATGGCGCGCACGAAGTACCAGCCCTTGGCAGTGACCTGGATCCCGGCTTCGTCGAGCAAGAGCAGCCCGATCTCCTCGTATTCGCACAGCTGCTCCAGTTCCGGTGCGAAGTATTCGCGAAAATCGAGCAGCCACGCCAGTTCGATCGATTCGAACAGCACCTGACCCTGGCACATCAGGGCCATGATCACGGCACGGCGCGCGAGGTCGTCTCGCGTCAGGGCCAGCCCGCGCACCACCGGCAGGCGAGCCTGGTCGAGGTGGTCGCAATAGTCTTCGAGCGTCTTCGCGTTCTGGCTGTAGGTTGCCCCGATCTTGCCGATCGCCGAGACCCCCAGGCCGATCAGGTCGCAGTCCGGCTGGGTGCTGTAGCCCTGGAAATTGCGATGCAGGCGGCCCTGCCGCTTGGCCACCGCCAGTGCATCGTTGGGCAGCGCGAAGTGATCCATGCCGACGTACACATAACCCGCTTCGCTGAAGGCGGCCAGCGACTGCGACAGCATCGACAGCTTGGCGGCGCCGCCTGGCATGTCGGCCGAAAGGATCCGGCGCTGCGGCTTGAATCTCTCCGGCAGGTGGGCATAGCCGTACAGCGCAATGCGATCCGGCCGCAACTGGGCGATCTGGGTCAAGGTGCGGGCGAAGGACTCGGGCGTCTGCCGCGGCAGCCCGTAGATCAGGTCGACGTTGATCGAGTCGAAGCCGATCCGGCGCGCTTCTTCCATCAGGGCGAACACCTGCTCGGCCGGCTGGATGCGGTGGACGGCCTGCTGCACGTTGGGGTCGAAATCCTGCACGCCGAAGCTGATGCGATTGAACCCGAGATTGGCCAGGTGAGAGAGACGCTCGGCGGTGACAGTGCGGGGGTCGATCTCGATGGAATTTTCTCCGCCCGGCGCCAGGGCGAAGCTGCGACGCAGCATGCCCATCAATTCGGAGAGCTCGTCGTCGGACAGGAAAGTGGGCGTGCCGCCGCCCAGGTGGAGCTGGGTGACCGACTGGCCCAGACCCAGGTGCGCGGTATAAAGGTCTACCTCGCGTGCCAGCGATCGCAGGTAAGCCGCGCCCCGCTCGTGCTTCCTGGTGATGATCTTGTTGCAGGCGCAGTAGTAGCAAAGCGACTCGCAAAACGGGATATGGATGTACAGCGAGAGGGGCAGGGCCAGGGCGGCCGGGCCGGCGCGGCGCTGAGCCAGCGCGCTGGCCAGGTCATTCGCGCTGAAGGCTTCCACGAACCGGTCAGCGGTCGGATAGGAGGTGTAGCGGGGCCCCGGGACGTCGAAACGGCGCAACAGCTCGGGGGAAACGGGAGTCATGGCAAGGTCCGTGAGGAGTGAACCTCGACACTTTGCCCCGAGGTCTAAGCCTGATGGTTGACATTTGTCAAGTGCGGCAAAGCCCACCCCCGGACAATTTGACCTGGATCACAAGATGGTCCGCGATGAAGGAAAGCCCCGTGCAAACCGCCTCTGTGAACCTGATATCCTCCCATGGCATGCAGCCTGTGGACGCCCAGACAATCAAGGTAGCCTGCTCCAATTGCAATCTGCGCGAGCTGTGCATGCCGATCGGACTGTCCCCGGAGGAGCTCGAGCGGATCGACGAAGTGGTAGCCACGCGCCGCAAGGTCAAGCGGGGGGCGCCGCTGTTTCGCAACGGCGAGGTGTTCAACTCGCTGTTTGCCATCCGCACCGGATTCTTCAAGACCTGCGTCACCGCCGCGGACGGGCGCGACCAGGTCACGGGGTTTCAGATGGCCGGCGAAATCATCGGGCTGGATGGCATCGTCAGCGACCGCCACACCTGCGATGCGGTGGCCCTCGAGGACGCCGAGGTGTGCGTGATGCCATTCGACCGCGTCGGCGAGCTCTCGCGCGACATCGGCGCGCTGCAGCACCACGTGCACCGCATCATGAGCCGCGAGATCGTGCGCGAGCACGGTGTGATGCTGCTCCTTGGCAGCATGCGTGCCGAAGAGCGCCTCGCCGCCTTTCTGCTGAACCTGGTGCAACGCCTGCACGCGCGCGGATTCTCGCGCTCCGAGCTGGTGCTGCGCATGACACGCGAGGAAATCGGCAGCTACCTGGGCCTGAAGCTGGAAACGGTGAGCCGCACTTTCTCCAAGTTCGCCGAGGACGGCATGATCGAAGTGCGCCAGCGCCACCTGCGCATCATCGACGCCGCCGCCCTGCGCCGCGTGCTCAATCAGCAGCAGGGCGTCAACTAGGCCCGCAAGTCAGATGTAGCCGACTGGCTGCGGTGCGTGGCGCAGGTGCAGCGACAAGCCCAACGCGGCGACATGATTGCCATCCCGTCCCAGTATCTCGCGGGCCAGCGGCAGGAATTCGGCTTCTTCGAAGGCGGCATGCCGCCGGTAGGTAGTCACCAGCAACTCGACTTCACTGGCCGTCAGCTCGGCGCGGCTGCCACCCGCCGCGTGCTTGACCTTGGGCTTCAACGTCTTCCACAGGCCTTCGACCACCCGGTGCTCGGCCGTGAGTTGCTCGATCATCGCCTCCACCAGCTCTCGCTCATCCCCTGCGGCCGAGCTGCGAAGCACAGCGGGGAACAAATCGCCCTCCTCATCCGCATGGTGCGCGAGCACGGAGTTGTCGAACATGGAAAGCGTGGCAAGGGCTACCATACGGGATTGCTCGGCGGCGACGACCAGGTCGGGCAGTCGGCCGAGTGTGTCCAGCCCGGACAGGATGCCGGCATGAGATTTTGAAAACGTGTCCACCGGGTGGGCACTTGAATTTGCTGCAGTCATTGGATGCGCGCCTCCTCGGGACGTTGAAACCAATGTAGCCGCTGCCATCCTAACCACGTTGATATTCATCAAGCCATGGGGGCAAATGCTTCGCTACGCTCGCCAAGTGCCTGGAACCGCCTCGCTCTCCACCAAGCTGATCCGCATTGGCGCGGCGCTGCTGATCCTGGCGCTGGCCTCGATCAGCCTTACCCTGTGGGTGACCCGGCAGCTCGAAGGCGGCGCCGGGGCCGTCAACGAGGCCGGGCGGCTGCGCATGCAGACCTGGCGCCTGGCCAGTGCGGTGCAGAGCAATCCTGCGCCGGCCTCCGTCCAGCGCCTGGTGGATGAGTTCGACCGGAGCCTCGCGTTGCTGCGCGCCGGTGACGCAGCCCGGCCGCTGTTCGTGCCGTGGGACGAGCGGGTCGAGGCCGATTTCGCCCGAGTGGAACAGCTGTGGGCGAAGCAGCGCCGCGGCTGGCTGGCGACGCCGGCCCCACCGCCGATGGAGTCCGATCTCTCCGCTGAGGCCTTCGTGCAGGCCATCGACGATGTGGTCCTGGACATCGAACGCCAGCTGTCGCGCTTCACTGCGATCCTGAACTTGTTCCAGCTCCTGATGATGGCCATGGCCGTGGGCAGCGCCGTGATCATGCTTTACACCGGCTATCTGTACGTCATCAGTCCGCTTGACCATCTGCGGCAGCGGTTGAAGCGGATCGAATCGGGGGACTTCGCGACGCGCATCGAGGTCGACACCCAGGATGAGTTCGGCCAGGTGGCCGCCGGCTTCAACCGCATGGCCGCCACCTTGCAGTCGCTCTACGGCGGGCTGGAGGCGCAGGTCGAGGCCAAGACCCATCACATCGAGGCCCAGCACAGCCGGCTGTCGGCGCTGTACGAAGTCAGCGCCTTCCTGACGCAGGCTGCCACCATCGAGGAAATGGCGCGCGGTTTCGCTCAGCGCGTGCGCGCGATCATGAAAGCCGATTCCGCCACGGTGCGCTGGTCTGACGAAACCAACCAGCGCTACCTGATGGTCGCGTCCGACTGCTTTCCCCAGGCATTGCTGGATGACGAGCGCAGCCTGATGGCGGGAACCTGCGACTGCGGCAGCGTGCAGCCCGGGTCGCGCATCCGCGTGATACGGATCCAGGCGGACACGGCTATCCGCCCGCGCGCCTGCACCCGAAGCGGCTACACCAGCATGGTGAGCGTGCCGATTCGGCTGCAACAGCGCCTGCTGGGCGAACTCAACCTGTTTTTCTCCGGCCCGGCGAAGCTGACGTCCGAGGAAACCGAGTTGCTGGACGCCCTCTCAAGTCATCTGGCCAGCGGACTCGAGGGGCTGCGCGCAGCCGCGCTGGAACGCGAAACCGCCGTCGCGGGCGAGCGCGCGCTGCTGGCGCAAGAGCTGCACGACTCGATAGCGCAGTCGCTGTCGTTCCTGAAGATTCAGGTACAGCTGCTCCGCACTTCGCTCAGGCGCGGCCAGGAGGCCAAAGTGCAGACGGTACTCGATGAGCTCGACGCCGGCCTGTTGGAGAGCGTCAACGACGTGCGCGAGTTGCTGGTGCACTTTCGCACCCGCACCAACACCGACGATATCGAACCGGCGCTGCAGGCCACGGTGCGCAAGTTCCAGCACCAGACGGGGCTGCCGGCCCACCTGGAAGTGCACGGCCAGGCACTGCCGCTGCCCCCGGATGTTCAGGTGCACGTGCTTCATGTGCTGCAGGAGGCGCTGTCCAATGTGCGCAAGCACGCGGAAGCTGCCGAAGTTTGGCTGGAGGTGGCCAAGGGGCGATGCTGGCGGTTCACAGTGCGGGACAATGGCCGTGGTTTCGATGACACCCAGGACCGCGGCGAGTCGCATGTCGGGCTGAAGATCATGCGTGAGCGCGCCGCACGCATTGGCGCCGAGGTCTCGATCACTTCCAGCCTTGGCGGCGGAACCAGCGTTATCCTCATCCTTCCCGAACATCCCACCGGATTGGCCGGCACAGCGCCCGACCCGGGCATCCGCAGCGAGCCGTTCGAATCCGCCCTGTCGCCGTGAGGTCCAGATGACCCCGATCCGCCTGCTGGTCGTCGACGACCACACACTGTTCCGGCGCGGCCTGGTGGCGCTGCTGTCGCAAGACGAACGCTTCGAGGTGGTGAGCGAAGCCGGCGACAGCGGCGAAGCCCTGCGCTGCGCTGCGCGCGACGCGCCCGACCTCATACTTCTGGACAACCACCTGCCGGGCGTGCGCGGCGTTGATGCGATTGCGAGCCTGAAAGAAGTGGCGCCACGCGCCCATGTCCTCATGCTCACCGTCAGCGAAGACGAGGACGATCTGTCGGCCGCATTGCAGGCCGGCGCCGAAGGTTATCTGCTCAAGACCATCAACTCCGAGGATCTGTGCGAGTCGATCGTCAAGGTGATGGCAGGCGACTCGGTGGTGAGCCCCGAAATGACGCGCAAGCTGGTCACTGCCTTCCGTAACCGTTCGTCCGCGCCCCTGACGGCAGCTGACGCTGCGCACGATATTCCCCCCACCCCGGCCGAAGTGGAGGCCGGACCGCGCGACACGCTGTCCGCGCGCGAGCGCGAAATCCTGGCGCTGATCGCGCGCGGCGCGTCCAACAAGTTGATCGCACGCGAGCTCGACATTGCCGAAACCACGGTGAAGATGCACGTCCAGCACATCCTGCGCAAGCTGGGTCTTTCTTCACGGGTTCAGGCTGCGGTGTACGCCATTGGCCGGAGCTCGGCTTGAGCCAGATCAACTTCGGGCGCTGAAGGGCGCTCAGTACTCCTTCAGGAGGATGGCTGCGGCGACGCAGCCATCCTTTTTTTTGCCCCGCGCCATCCGTCCGGAGGATGTACGAAACAACCCACCGTTGGGATAGTGCGTTCATGCGAAATCAAGGGAGAACTCGATGACCTCTGAATTGAGGAACACGCGGCAAGCGTGGTCGGTGCTGATCGTCAGCACGCTGGCCTTCACCGTCTGCTTCATGGTGTGGATGATGTTCGGCGTGATCGGCATTCCGATCAAGAAGATGCTGGACCTGAATGCCACGCAATTCGGGCTGCTCACAGCAGTGCCGGTTCTCACCGGCTCGCTGATTCGCGTGCCGTTGGGCATCTGGACCGACCGCTACGGCGGCCGCATCGTGATGACTGTCCTGATGGCGACCACGGTGCCCGCGATCTGGATGATGAGTTACGCGACCGAGTACTGGCACTTTCTGGTGATCGGTCTGTTCGTCGGCCTGGCGGGCGGCTCGTTTTCGGTCGGCACCCCTTACGTGGCACGCTGGTTCCCCAAAAACCGCCAGGGCATGGCGATGGGCATCTACGGCGCCGGCAACTCGGGTGCCGCCGTCAACAAGTTCGTCGCACCGGTGCTGCTGGTGGCTTTCGGCTGGGCGATGGTGCCGCAGGTGTATGCAGGCATCATGCTCGCCGCCGTGGTGCTGTTCTGGATGTTCAGCCACAGCGACCCCGGCCACCTGGTGCCAGGCAAGGTCAGCTTTGCCGACCAACTCAAGACCCTGAAGGACCCCAGGGTGCTTCGCTACTGCCAGTACTACAGCATCGTGTTCGGCGGCTATGTGGCGCTGTCCCTGTGGATGGTGCAGTACTACGTTGGCGAGTTCGGTCTCGACATCCGCGTTGCGGCGCTGCTGGCGGCCTGCTTCTCGCTGCCGGGCGGCGTGCTGCGCGCGATCGGCGGCATCCTGTCCGACAAGTTCGGGGCCCACAGCGTCACCTGGTGGGTGATGTGGGTGAGCTGGATCTGCCTGTTCCTGCTGTCGTATCCGCAAACGGATTTCACTATCCTCACCGTGAACGGACCAAAATCCTTTCACCTCGGCTTGAACGTCTACGCTTTCACCGGCCTCATGTTCCTGCTGGGCATCGCGTGGGCTTTCGGCAAAGCCAGCGTTTTCAAGTACATCAGCGACGACTTTCCCAAGAACATCGGCGCCATCTCCGGCGTGGTCGGGCTGGCCGGCGGGCTGGGGGGCTTCGTCCTGCCGATCATGTTCGGCGCCCTGATGGACCTGACCGGCATCCGCTCCAGCGCCTTCATGCTGATGTACGGCGTGGTCTGGGTGTCGCTGATCTGGATGTACTGGACCGAAGTGCGCAAGACGCAGGTGATGGGCGACAGCGCCCCGGCCTCGCCGATGTCCGGGCCCGCCGGACCCTTCTCGCCAGTACCGTCGAGCGCCGCGCTGGGCTCGCCCGTGATGGCATCGCAAGCCCTGGCCGGCACGCCGGCCCGCTGAACCCTTTTCTGGAATAGGAGCATCTCATGACAACCACAACCACCCTGACCCCATCGGTCTCCACCGGCGGAGGGGTCGACATCGCCGACTGGCGACCGGAAGACGAAACGTTCTGGGAGCAAACCGGCAAGCGCGTCGCCTACCGCAACCTCTGGCTGTCCGTGCCCGCGTTGCTGTGCGCCTTTGCCGTCTGGGGCATGTGGGGAATCATCACGGTGCAGATGCACAACCTCGGCTTCCCGTTCACGCAGGCCGAGCTGTTCACCCTCACTGCGATCGCCGGTCTGGCCGGCGCCACCATGCGCATTCCAGCCTCGTTCCTGATCCGCCTTTCCGGGGGCCGCAACACCATCTTCCTGACCACGGCCATGTTGCTGGCGCCCGCGCTCGGGACCGGCATCGTCCTGCAGCACAAGGACTGGCCGCTGTGGGCGTTTCAGCTGATGGCGCTGTGGTCGGGCGTGGGCGGCGGCAACTTTGCCAGCTCGATGTCGAACATCAGCACGTTTTTCCCCAAGCGCCTCCAGGGTACCGCACTCGGCCTGAACGCCGGCATCGGCAACTTCGGGGTGACCACCATGCAGGTGGTGATCCCGCTGGTGATGACGGTGGGGCTGCTCGGCAGCTTCGGCGGCGAGCCGATGACGCTCGTCAAGGACAGCGGCTGGATCTTCGGCAAGATCGCCGCCGGCACGCCGACCTGGATCCAGAACGCGGGCTTCGCCTGGGTGCTGTCGCTGGTGCCGCTGGCGGTCTTGTGCTGGTTCGGCATGAACAACCTGACCACGGTATCCCCCAACATCGGCGGCACCATCGCGGCCTTCATCAAGATCATCTGGCTGTACACGCTGGCTTTCGTGCCTGCCATCGCCGGCCTGTACCTGTACCTACCCGCGCCGACCGGCCTCGGCTTGCTGAACATGTGGGTGGCACTGCCGCTGATCGTCATCGCAACCCTGTTCACGATGAAGCTCACGGCTTTCGGCACCATGAAGGAGAACATCGCCAAGCAGTTCGAGATCTTCCGCGACAAGCACACCTGGTCGATGACCGCGTTGTACATCGTCACCTTCGGCTCGTTCATCGGCTTTTCGATGGCCCTGCCGCTGTCCATCGCGGTGATCTTCGGCATCAGTCACGTGCCCGATGCCAATGGGGTGCTGCAGCACACGCTGAAGAACCCGAATGCGCCCTCCACATTCACCTATGCCTGGATCGGCCCCTTCGTCGGCGCCTTGATCCGCCCCCTCGGCGGCTGGATCTCGGACAAAGTCGGCGGCTCGATCGTGACGCAGGCCATCTCGGCCGTGATGGTGCTCGCCTCCATCGCGGTGGGCTACGTGATGCTGCTGGCCTACAGTTCGCCCCAGCCAGAGCAGTACTTCCCGCCGTTCATGCTGCTGTTCGTCCTGCTGTTCGCCGCCACCGGCATCGGCAACGGCTCCACCTTCCGCACCATCGGCGTGATTTTCGACCGCGCCAAGGCCGGCCCGGTGCTGGGCTGGACGTCGGCCATCGCCGCCTACGGCGCCTTCGTGGCACCCGTGGTGATCGGCGCGCAGATCAAGGCCGGCACGCCTCAGTACGCGATGTACGGCTTCGCGATTTTCTATGCCCTCTGCCTCATCCTGAACTGGTGGTTCTACCTGCGCCCAGGTGCGTACGTGAAAAACCCCTGAGCTGCGAACGACGTACGAACGATTCAACGAAAGAAGACACACCATGAGCCATTTCCTGGACCGACTCACCTACTTCGCCCAACCCCGCGAAACATTTGCCGACGGCCACGGCCGCGTCACCGGCGAAGACCGCACCTGGGAAGACGCGTATCGCAACCGCTGGGCCCACGACAAGATCGTGCGCAGCACGCACGGCGTGAACTGCACCGGCTCCTGCTCCTGGAAGATCTATGTCAAGGGCGGCATCGTCACCTGGGAGACCCAGCAGACCGATTACCCGCGCACCCGATGGGACATGCCGAACCACGAGCCGCGCGGTTGCGCCCGCGGCGCCAGCTACAGCTGGTACCTGTACAGCGCCAATCGGGTCAAGTACCCGATGGTGCGCGGCCGCCTCTTGAAGAGCTGGCGCGAAGCGCGCCTCACGCTCGGTCCGGTGGAAGCCTGGGCCTCCATCGTCGGCGATGACGCCAAGCGGCGCGACTACCAGTCGGTGCGCGGCCTCGGTGGCTTCGTGCGTTCGGGCTGGGACGAAGTCAACGAGATCGTCGCCGCGGCCAACGTCTACACCATCAAGGAACACGGCCCGGACCGCGTCATCGGCTTCTCGCCGATTCCCGCCATGTCCATGGTCAGCTACGCGGCCGGTTCGCGCTACCTGAGCCTGATCGGCGGCGTGTGCATGAGCTTCTACGACTGGTACTGCGACTTGCCACCGTCCAGCCCGCAAGTCTGGGGCGAGCAGACCGACGTGCCGGAGTCCGCCGACTGGTTCAACTCCAGCTTCATCATCGCCTGGGGCTCCAACGTGCCGCAGACGCGCACGCCCGACGCTCACTTCTTCACCGAGGTGCGCTACAAGGGCACCAAGACCGTGGCTGTGACGCCCGACTATTCCGAAGTCGCCAAGCTGGCCGACATCTGGATGAATCCCAAGCAGGGGACGGACGCCGCCGTGGCAATGGCGATGGGCCACGTGATCCTCAAGGAGTTCTACTTCCCCGATGGCGGCGAAGAAGGCCGGGCCGCCCCAACTTCTTCACGCCCCCCCGGGGGGCAGTCGCCAGCAGGCGACGTGGGGGCACGTACCACGCGCAGCGCCTACTTCGACGACTACGTGCGCCGCTACACCGACATGCCGATGTTGGTGATTCTCAAGGAGCACACGCTGCCCAGCGGCGAAGTCATCACGGTGCCCGACCGCTATGTGCGTGCCTCCGACTTCAACGGCAAGCTCGGGCAGGTCAACAATCCGGAGTGGAAGACGGTCGCCTTCGACGAGATGGGCAAGGTCGTGCTGCCCCACGGTGCGATCGGTTTCCGCTGGGGACCCGAAGGACGCGCCGACCTCGGCCAGTGGAACCTCGAGGCCAAGGAGGCGCGCCATGGCCGTGATGTCAAGCTGAAGCTGTCGGTGCTCGAAGGCGCGCATCCGGGCACCGAGACCGCCCAGGTCGGCTTTCCGTACTTCGGCGGCATCGTCAGCGAGCATTTCCCGAACAACGAACTGAGCGGAGACCTGAAGGGCGATCTCGGCGCCAAGAGCGGCGACGTGCTGGTGCGCACGGTGCCAGTGCAGCGCATCGCGCTGGGCAAGGAAGGCGAGACCCGCGAGGCCCTGGTGGCCACGGTCTTCGACCTGCAGGTCGCGAACTACGGCGTGGCGCGTGGCCTTCGCGGTGAGCTGGCCGCGAAGGATTTCGACGACGACACGCCCTACACCCCGGCCTGGCAGGAGCGCATCACGGGCACGCCGCGCGCACAGCTCATCACGGTCGCACGCCAGTTCGCCGAGAACGCGCACAAGACGCACGGCAGGTCGATGGTGATCATCGGCGCGGCGATGAACCACTGGTACCACAGCGACATGAACTACCGCGGCGTCATCAACATGCTGATGATGTGCGGCTGCATCGGTCAAAGTGGCGGCGGCTGGGCGCACTACGTCGGCCAGGAGAAGCTGCGGCCGCAGACCGGCTGGTTGCCCCTCGCCTTCGCCCTCGACTGGATCCGCCCGCCGCGGCAGATGAACAGCACCAGCTTTTTCTATGCGCACACCGACCAGTGGCGCTACGAGAAGCTGGGCATGGAAGAGGTGATCTCGCCGCTGGCCGACAAGAAGATGTACGGCGGCAGCATGATCGACTACAACGTGCGCGCCGAACGCATGGGCTGGTTGCCATCGGCGCCGCAGTTGCAGACCAATCCTCTGCAAGTCGTGCGCG
>JBKJHN010000125.1:0-8698 GCA_046599015.1 Ramlibacter sp. | reverse complement strand
CCGAATTTCCAGGCGCGGGTCTTGTCCACCACCTGCTCGGTGAAGCGCCCGGCGACGGCTTCGTGGACCAGCATCCGTTTGACGGCCGTGCAGCGCTGGCCCGAGTTCTTGTACGAGCCCTGCACGGCGAGCGTGGACGCCTCGTCGAGGTCCGCGTCCTCCATCACGATGATCGGATCGTTGCCACCCAGCTCCAGCACCACACGCCGGTAGCCGGCCTTGCTGGCGATGTACTTGCCGATGGCGACGCCGCCGGTGAACGTGACGAGGTCCACCTTGGGATGGGTGATGAGCTCGTCGGCGATTTCGCGCGGGTCGCCGGTGACGACGCTCAGCATCTCGGGCGGCAGGCCAGCCTGGTACAGGATGTCGGCGAACAGAATGGCCGAAAAGGGCACCTTCTCCGACGGCTTGAGCACCATCCGGTTATTGGTCGCGATGCTGGGCACCACCTTGTGGGCCACCTGGTTCATCGGATGGTTGAATGGTGTGATCGCCGTGATCACGCCCAGCAGCGGCGAGCGCTGCGTATAGACCCGGCGTTTCTTGCCGTCCGGCGTCAAGTCGCAGCTGAAGATCTGGCCGTCGTCCTTGAGAACTTCATTGGCGCCGAACATCAGCACATCGCTGACGCGTCCGGCCTCGTAGATGGAGTCTTTCAGGCACAGGCCGGACTCGGCGGTGATCAGGTTCGCGACATCGTCGAGGCGATCCCGGATGATGGCCGCCGCCTCGTTCAGGATCGCGGCGCGTTCGTAGCGGGTCAGGCGCGGCTGGTAGGCATGCGCCGTGTCGAAAGCCTGGCGCACTTCTTCCAGCGTGGCCTTGGGCACCGTTCCGATGCACTCGGCGGTGAACGGGTTGAAGACTTCGATGCCGCCTTTGTGCCCGGCGCCGACTTGGATGCCCGCGATGCGCATCGCGTCGAGGTGGTGGTCGCGGATGAATTGCGCGATGGTGCTCGGTTCACTGCGCATAGTTCAACGCCAGATCGAAAGCATCGAAGTTCCTTAACCGGCGGGTCGCGTCGAGCCCGGGCAATTTCCGGTTCAGGATCAGCGGAACCCGTTGCTCGCTAATCCCGCCGTGCGAGCGCAGCGGCGCGTCCAGTCCCGACAGGTCATGCCGGCTCGCGGAGGTGCCAATGACCGTGAAGCGTTCCGAAACGCAGACGATGTCGCCGATACGATCGGGCGGCAGCTCGAAAGCCTGCGCGGCCGATTCGCGTGTGAACACGGCCTGCATGCCCCTGAGCTGCCGCAGCTGATTGACCAGCGGGAGCACCGCCTGTTCGGCCGGCAGGTAGATGGTGGCAAAGGAGCCGAGCGCGCCGTGATGCACCACGTAAGGGTCGGTGATCGGCAGAATCACCCGGGCCTTGCCGGGCCCGAGCTGCTGGTCGCACCAGTCCTGCAGGTAGATCACGTCGGGCGTTCCATCCATCGCCACCTTTGGGTTCATGCCGTGATCGGCTGTCAGCGCGATCACGCAGCCCATCTCGTCCAGTTGCCCGAGGTAGCCGTCCATCATCGCGTAGAACGCGTTGGCCCCGGGCGTGCCGGGCGCGTGCTTGTGCTGGATGTAGTCGGTGGTGGACAGGTACATCACGTCGGGCCGCCTGTCCTGCATCAGCTTGACGCCGGCCGCAAAGACGAATTCCGACAGTTCCGCGCTGTACACGCTGGGTACCGGTTTGCCGACCAGTTCCACGACGCCCGAGATGCCGTTCTCTTCCAGCGTCGCGTGGTCGGCGTGCTCCGAAGAAAAGCAGATCCCTTTCATCCGATGGCCCAGCAGGCGGCGCAACTTGTCCTTGGCGGTGATCACGGCCACCGATTTGCCGGCGTCGGCCAGGGCGGCGAGCAAGGTCGGCGCGCGCAGCCACTTCGGGTCGTTCATCATGACCTCGGTGCCACTGGCCACGTCGAACAGGTAGTTGCCGCAGATGCCGTGCACGCTGGGCGGCACGCCGGTGACGATCGACAGGTTGTTGGGATTGGTGAAGCTGGGCACCACGCAGTCCGCTATCAGGCCGACGCCGTTTGCAAGTGTCCGCTTCAGCCAGGGCATGTGGCCGCCGGCCACGGCCTGGGCCAGGTAGTCGGGCTCACAGCCGTCGACGCAGACCACCACCGTAGGCGCGGTGGGCAATCGATATTGGCGTTCATTGACTTTCAGCACGACCGGCCTTTCCAGGGGTGGCAAGCAGTTCACGCTCCCGCGCGTGCGATTGGCGGCGTAAATCGTTTTCGATGGTGCGCTCCTTGCTGTCCATCACGTGCGCGAACATGGCGCGCCCCGCGCTTTCCGCATCGCCCGAGGCGATGGCCTTGATGATCTGCCGGTGCTCGCTGACCGAAATCGGCAGCAGCCAGCCGTCGGCCAGGTTGAGGCGGCGGAACAGCGAAAGCTCCTTGATCAGCTTGCGGTAGATTGCCGTGAGTTTGCTGTTGCCGGCCATCTCCACCAGGCGGTCGTGAAACTTCAGATTGAGCAGGTGGTAGTTGTAGGCGTCCTGCGCCTTGACCGTCTTTTCCATGGCATCGACCAAAGCTTTGACTTCCTTGAGTTGGGCTGGCGTGATGTCCCTGGCCAGCTTGCGCCCGACCAGTTCGTCCATCGTCGCGCGAAGATCGAAAATCTCGACGGCTTCCTCGATGGGAATGTCGCGCACGAATACGCCGCGGTTTTTTTCATTTCGCACCAACCCCGCCTCTTCGAGCATGCGAAAAGCCTCGCGTACGGGGCCGCGCGACACGCCGAGCTTTTGAGCGAGGGTCGCCTCGATCAACTTGCTGCCGGGTGCGTATTCGCCTTGCAGGATCGCCCGCTCGATTTCCTGCTGCACCACGCTGGTGAGCGAGCTGCTTTGAAGCAGCGCGATCGTGGCATGCGGCAAGGCATTCATGCCCCGCATTAAAGCAGCATCCTGCAGATTGTCAACAATCTGCAAAAAGCAATTGACAACACCGGTAGCCCGGCGTTAAATCAAAACAGGTGTGCCCGGGGCGGGGGGGATAAAAAAAGCGTTGTTCATCATACGGTCACCGTTGGTCCACAGCATTGCAACTTTATCTTGAGGAGTCTCCATGCGTCCGTCACTTGTCATTCAATCCGTCCTGCTGGCCGGCGCCGCGGTTTTCGCGGCGGGCGCCTTCGCCCAGAAGACCCAGTTGCTGGTCTACACGGCGCTGGAGACCGATCAGATCAAGGCCTATGCCGACGCCTTCAACAAGGTGAATCCGGACATCGAGATCAAGTGGGTGCGCGACTCCACCGGCGTGATCACCGCCAAGCTGCTGGCGGAAAAGGCCAATCCGCAGGCCGATGTGGTGATGGGCGTGGCGGCCTCCAGCCTGGCGCTGCTCGACAAGCAGGGCATGCTGGAGCCCTATGCGCCGCTGAACCTGGACGCGATCATGAGCAAGTACCGCGACAACAAGAAGGTGCCGGCCTGGTGGGGCATGGATGTGTGGGGCGCAACGATTTGCTTCAACACGGTCGAGGCGCAAAAGAAGAACATGCCCAAGCCGGAGACCTGGAAGGATCTGGCCAAACCGATCTATAAAGGGCAGATCGTGATGCCCAATCCCGCCTCCAGTGGAACCGGGTATTTCGACGTGACAGCCTGGCTCACCTTGTTCGGCGACGACAAGGGCAAGGGCGGCGGCTGGAAATACATGGACGCGCTGCACGAGAACATCGCGCAATACACCCACTCGGGTTCCAAGCCCTGCAACATGGCGGCGGCGGGTGAATACGTGATGGGGATCTCGTTCGAGTACCGCGGCAACGCCAACAAGGCCAAGGGTGCGCCGATCGACCTGGTGTTCCCGAAGGAAGGCCTTGGCTGGGACCTGGAAGCGTTCGCCATCCACAAAGGCACGAAGAAGATCGACGCGGCCAAGAAGCTGGCGGACTGGGCATCGAGCAAGGACGCGATGATCCTGTACGGAAAGAACTTCGCCATCACGGCGCAGCCCGGAGTCGCACCGCCCCTGGCCAATGTACCCAAGGATTACGAGGCACGTCTGGTCAAGATGGACTTCAACTGGGCGGCCGACAACCGCGAGCGCATCCTGGCGGAATGGACCAAGCGCTACAACAGCAAGTCCGAGAAGCGGTAAACGGGTCTGGTAGTCAGGGTGGCCAGCGAACTCCTTCTTGAACTTCGCCGCATTCGCAAGGAGTTCGGCGCATTCACTGCGCTGGACAACATCGACCTGGGCATCCGCAAAGGCGAGTTCGTCTGTTTCCTCGGGCCCTCGGGCTGCGGCAAGACCACTCTGCTGCGGATCATCGCGGGGCTGGAGCTGCAGACCTCCGGCGAGGTCTGGCAGGGCGGCCGCGACATCTCCCGACTGCCGCCGGCGCAGCGGGATTACGGCATCGTCTTCCAGAGCTATGCGCTGTTTCCCAATCTGAGCGTCGCCGACAACGTCGCCTATGGGCTGGTAAACCGCAAGACCCCCAAGGCCGAGGTCCGCCGGCGCGTGACCGAGCTGGTCAAACTGGTTGGCCTGCCGGGCAGCGAAGGCAAGTATCCGGCGCAACTCTCCGGCGGCCAGCAGCAGCGCATCGCGCTGGCCCGGGCGCTGGCGACGTCGCCCGGCCTGTTGTTGCTGGATGAGCCGCTGTCGGCCCTGGACGCGCTGGAACGCGTGCGCCTGCGCCAGGAAATCCGCGCCTTGCAGCAGAAGGTGGGCGTCACCACCATCATGGTGACGCACGACCAGGAAGAAGCGCTCTCCATCGCCGACCGTATCGTGGTGATGAACCATGGCGTGATCGAACAAGTCGGCACGCCGCTGGAAATCTACCGCGAGCCAGCCTCTCCCTTCGTCGCCGATTTCGTGGGCAAGGTCAACGTGCTGCCGGCCTCGGTAGCCGGCGGCCAACTGCGCTTCGGCGCACTGTGCATTCCATGCGAAGGCGCCGATCGGCAAGCACGCGTGTACCTGCGGCCGGAGGACGTGCTGGCGCGGCCCATTTCCGACGGTGACCCGCATGTGTTCGATGCCCAGATCGAGAAGATCGAATTCCTCGGCTCCTACTGCCATGTCCGGGTCGCTTCACCCGCGCTCGATGCGAACAAGCTGACGGTGTATCTGTCGCTGAACTTCCTTTCGGAACAGTCGCTGCAAGTGGGCTCACCGCTGAAGCTGAAGTTGTTACCCGAGCGCATCAAGGTGTTTTGATGGCCGCGGTGTTGCCAGCGGTCTCCACCGCACAGGTCAAGCAGTCGGCTCACTGGACCGACCGCATCGCGCATGGCTCTCTGCTGGTCGTGGCGCTGGTGCTGATCGCCTTCCTTGCGCTGCCGTTGCTCACCATTCTGCTGCAGGCCTTGCAGGGCAAAGAGGGCCAATTCGTCGGCCTGTCCAATTTCATCGAGTACGCCAAGACGCCGTCGCTGTTGAACAGCCTTTGGAACAGCTTGTGGGTTTCGGCGGTGGTCACTGCGGTGGCGGTTCCGCTGGCCTTCGGATTTGCCTATGCGCTGACGCGGTCCTGCATGCCCTTCAAGGCGCTGTTTCGCGGCATCACCCTGATCCCGCTGCTGGCGCCCTCGCTGCTGGCCGCGATTTCGCTGATCTACTGGTTCGGCAACCAGGGCGTCCTCAAGAGCTGGATGACCGGCTTGGGCATCCACGAGATCTACGGCGCGTCGGGCATTGTCATTGCCGAATGCTTCGCCGTGTTCCCGCATGCGCTGATGATCCTGGTGACGGCGCTCAGTCTTTCCGACGCGCGGCTGTACGAAGCCGCCGATGCCATGGGCACCACTGCCGCTCGCAAGTTCCTCACTATCACGCTGCCGGGCGCCAAGTACGGCCTCATTTCCGCGGCGCTGGTCACGTTCACGCTGGTCATCACCGACTTCGGTATTCCGAAGGTGATCGGCGGCAGCTTCAACGTGCTGGCGACCGACGTCTTCAAGCTCGTGATCGGCCAGCAGGATTTTTCCAAGGGTGCGGTGGTGGCGATCCTGCTGCTCGCGCCGGCCGTGCTCACGTTCGCTGTTGATGGATATGTGAGCCGCCGGCAGACCGCGATGCTGACGGCGCGCGCTGTGCCGTACCTGCCCAGGCCATCGCCCGGATTCGATGCGGCGATCACGCTTTATTGCTGCCTGATCGCCTTCCTGGTGCTGGCGATGCTGGGCATGGCCGTCTTCGCGTCATTCGCCAGCTTCTGGCCGTACAACCTCACGCCCAGCCTGCGCCATTACGTGATGGGACTGGTCGATGCCGAGGTGAGCGTCGGGTTCGTCAACAGCCTGAAGATGGCGGCCGGTACGGCCTTGTTCGGTACGGCGCTGGTGTTCTGCAGCGCCTACCTGCTGGAAAAGACCAAGGGCATGGCGGGCCTGCGCAGCGTCGTGAAGCTCTTGTCCATGCTGCCAATGGCCGTGCCGGGGCTGGTGCTGGGGCTGGGCTACATCTTCTTTTTCAACGAGCCGAAGAATCCGCTCAACGGCCTGTACCACACCGTGGCGCTGCTGACGGTCTGCACCATCGTCCACTTTTATACGACGGGCCATCTGACGGCGGTCACGGCACTGAAATCGCTCGATGGCGAATTCGAGGCTGTCAGCGCGTCGCTCAAGGTGCCGTTCTTCAAGACCTTCTGGCGCGTCACGCTGCCAATCTGCACGCCGGCGCTGGTCGACATCGCGCGCTACTTCTTCATCAATGCGATGACGACGATTTCGGCCGTGGTGTTTCTCTATTCACCCGAGTCCAAGGTCGCGTCGATCGCGATCCTCAATCTCGATGAAGCCGGCGAGATCGGCGCGGCCGCGGCGATGGCCGTACTGATCGGCGTTGTGTCGGCGACGGCGACGCTATTGTTCATGGCCCTCGCCTGGTGGGTCAATCGTCGCACCCAGGCCTGGCGAAACTCGAACTAGAAAGACCCGCGATGGACCGCGACAAGATACTCCTCACCCCCGGCCCGCTGACCACCACGCTGCGCACCAAGCTCGCCATGCTGCGCGACTGGGGCTCCTGGGACAGCGACTTCAACGAGGTCACGGCAGGGGTGCGCCGCAGCCTGCTGAAAGTCATTCACGGCGAGGAGACGCATGTGGTGGTGCCCTTGCAAGGCAGCGGGACGTTCAGCGTGGAAGCGGCGGTCGCCACCCTGGTGCCGCGCGACGGGCACGTGCTGGTGCTGGACAACGGAGCCTATTGCAAACGCGCGGCCAGGCTCACCTCGCTGATGGGCCGTACTTGTTCGGTGATGGGCTTCGACGAAGCCGCCCAGGTGTCTGTCGCGGCTGTCGACGAGAAGCTGGCTACCGACAACACGATCACTCATGTCATCCTGATCCATTGCGAAACCGGCGCCGGCGTGTTGAACCCGCTAGCGGCCGTTGCCGAAGTCTGTGCGAGACACGGCAGAGGCTTGATCGTCGACGCGATGAGCTCTTTCGGCGCCCTGCCAATCGATGCCCGCGAGATCCGCTTCGACGCGCTGGTGGCCGCCAGCGGCAAGTGCCTCGAAGGCGTTCCCGGCATGGGCTTCGTGTTCATCCGCAAGGCGATCCTGGAGCAATGCGCGGGCCGCAGCCAGTCGCTGGCGATGGACCTGTACGACCAGTACACCTACATGGAGAAAACCGGCCAGTGGCGCTTCACGCCGCCCACTCATGTGGTGGTGGCGCTGGCCGAAGCGATTGCGCAGTTCGAGGCCGAAGGCGGGCAACCGGCGCGCCTCGCGCGCTACACCGAAAACTACCGTGCGCTGATCCATGGCATGTCGCGGCTGGGCTTCATGCCCTTCCTCGACCCGTCGATCCAGGCGCCGATCATCGTCACCTTTCACGCGCCGGGCGATGCCCGCTACGACTTCAAGACCTTCTATGCGGCGGCGCGGCAGCGTGGTTTCATCCTGTACCCCGGCAAGCTGACACAAGTGGAGACTTTTCGCGTAGGCTGTATTGGCGCGATCGGTCCCGATGAAATCGAGCAGGCGGTGCAGGCGGTGGCGCTGACGCTGGAAGACATGGGCATTGCTTCGGGCGAACCGACGATCTAGGAGCAACAACAACATGGCAACCAAGGTTCATCCCGCGCTCGCGGCCATCCGCAAATCCGGCGCAACCAAGGTCAAGGTCGCCTGCAGCGACATCGACGGCGTGCTGCGCGGCAAGTACCTGCACAAGGACAAGTTCGAAGGCGCGGCGGACAGCGGCTTCGGCTTCTGCGATGTGGTGTTCGGATGGGACTGTACCGACACCACCTACGACAACGCCCAGGTCACCGGCTGGCAGCACGGTTTTCCCGACGCGCTGGCGCGGCTGGACCTGAACACGCACCGCCAGGTGCCGTGGGACGGCGGCATCGATTTCTTCCTGGGTGAGTTCATCAATACCGATGGCACTCCGTACCCGGTGTGCCCCCGCCAGACGCTCAAGCGCGTGCTGGCGCGGGCCGAAAAGCTCGGCTTCCAGGTGATGACGGGGATGGAGTTCGAGTGGTTTAACTTCCTGGAGACGCCCCAGAGCTGGGACGCCAAGCAGGGGGTGGGGCCGACGCCGTTGACGCCCGGCATGTTCGGCTATTCGCTGCTGCGGGTGAACCAGAACCGCGAGTACTTCAACGCCATCATGGACCAGATGCAGGCCTTCAGGGTGCCGATCGAGAGCCTGCACACCGAGACCGGGCCCGGCGTTTACGAGGCTGCGCTGGGG
>JBKJHN010000087.1:0-1372 GCA_046599015.1 Ramlibacter sp. | reverse complement strand
TAAGTCAAGCGGCTGGCAAAGGTTTTGCTCCACTACTGCTAGGGAACACCCTGATGACGAATTTTTTACTCAGGTGTTGGCTGCTGCTCGCAACCCGCGTGAGTGCGAGTGCACAGTATTGACCAACGTCTGCACGTGCTCGGGCGGCGTATGCTGACTGATGCCGTGGCCCAGGTTGAAGATGTGGCTGGGCCCGGTGCCTGTGCCGGTGTGCGGCACGCCAAAGCTGTCCAGCACCTTCACTGTTTCGGCTTCGATCTGCGTCGGCTGTGCAAACAGAATGTTGGGATCAAGGTTGCCTTGTAACGCCTTTCTCTCCCCGACAAGAGCGCGAGCCCGGGCAAGGTTCACTGTCCAGTCAACCCCCAGCACTTCACAGTGGAGCTCATCCATTTGCTCCAGCCATGACCCGCCGCCTTTGGTGAAGACGATCCTGGGTATGAATGCGCCGTCATGGTCGCGTTTGAGCTGGCCGAGCACCCGTGCCGTGTACGCCAGGCTGAACTGCTGAAACGCGCCATCGGCCAGCACGCCGCCCCAACTGTCGAAGATCATCACCGCCTGCGCGCCGGCCTCGATCTGCGCGTTCAGGTAAGCGGCCACCGCGTCGGCATTGATCTGCAGCATCCGATGCATCAGGTCGGGCCGGCTGTAAAGCATGGTCTTGACCAACCGGTAGTCGTCGGACCCCGCGCCTTCCACCATGTAGCAGGCGAGGGTCCACGGGCTGCCGGAAAAGCCGATCAAGGGGACGCGTCCGTTCAGGGCCTTGCGGATCGAAGTGACGGCGTTGAAGACATAGCGCAGCTTCTCCATGTCGGGAACGCGCAGCGCCTGCACCGCCGCTTCATCGCGCACCGGGGTCTCGAAGCGCGGTCCTTCGCCCAAGGCGAAGGACAGACCCAGCCCCATTGCGTCCGGCACCGTCAGGATGTCGGAAAAAAGGATCGCCGCGTCCAGTGGATACCGATCGAGCGGCTGCAGCGTCACTTCCGTGGCGTAGTCGACGTTCGTCGCGAGGCCCATGAAGCTGCCGGCGCGGGCCCGGGTCTGCCGGTATTCGGGGAGGTAACGGCCGGCCTGGCGCATCAACCAGACGGGCGTGTGTGGGGTGGCTAGGCGCTGGCAGGCGCGCAGGAACGTGTCATTTTGCAGAGGGGCGAAGCGCATGGGTCGATTGTCGCAGCACCGGGGCCGGTGCTTCTATCATCACGTCAACTTCATGCGAGTGGTGATGGGCGGCAATTTCGAAC
The DNA here is from genome assembly GCA_046599015.1 of Ramlibacter sp. GTDB lineage: Bacteria > Pseudomonadota > Gammaproteobacteria > Burkholderiales > Burkholderiaceae_C > Ramlibacter. The sequence continues at coordinate 119 of JBKJHN010000087.1, read as the reverse complement.
AAGCCAGGGCTTTTTTTCTGCAGGGGCTGGAGCACTACCAGGGCGGCCGCTTCGAGCGAGCCGAGCTGGACTTTGCCGCTTCGCTGGCGTTGGTGCCGGGGCGCGTGTCGACGCTCACC
>JBKJHN010000020.1:0-10237 GCA_046599015.1 Ramlibacter sp. | reverse complement strand
GATGCCGGCCAGGATGCCCGCCATCTTGTAGCCGAAGGTGATCGGTGTGGCCTGCTGCAGGTTGGAGCGGCCGATGAACGGACCCAGGCCCATCATCACCGCCTCCGACATCACCAGGCCGCCGGTCATGGCGATGTTGGCGCGCATGCGGTCCGCGTCCACCTCCAGGCCGGCCAGGATGAACTTGGTCTGTTTCAGCGCGCCCGACATCAGGCAGAAGATTTCCGGCAGCACCACCCACTCGATTTCCCAGGGGCCGGTGGAGCGCTCGTGGTCGGCCACCATCGCGTCCATCAGCGCGGCGGAGTGCTGACGCACCACCGAGATGGCTGCGTGAATGTAGCAGGAGGAAATCGGATTGCGTTTTTGCGGCATGGTGCTGCTGGAGCCGCGGCCGTGGTGATAGGGCTCGTACACTTCGCCGACTTCGGTTTGCATCATCAGCTTGACGTCCATCGACAACTTGCCCAGCGTCCCGCCGACGAGGCCCAGGAAGGCACCCACTTCGGCGATCGAATCGCGGAGGGTGTGCCAGGCGATCAGCGGCTGGCCCAGGCCGAGTTCCTGCATCAGCCCGGCTTGCGTTTCCATGGCGCCGGTCTCCAGCGACGCCAGCGTGCCCGCGGCGCCGGCGAACTCGCCGACCAGCACCCGGGGGCGCAACTGCGACAGTCGTTCGCGATGCCGTTCGATCGCCGACAGCAACCCCGCCATCTTGTAGCCGAAGGTGACGGGAATCGCCTGTTGCAAGTTGCTGCGCCCGATCATCGGCGTGTCGCGGTGCTTGCGCGCCAGTGCGGCCAGGGCCGCGGAGATCGCCGTCAGGTCGGCGTCGACCAGGTCCAGCGCTTCGCGGATCTGCAGCACGGTGGCGGTGTCGGTGATGTCCTGCGTGGTCGCCCCCCAGTGGCAATATTCACCGAACTTGCCGGCGCACAGCAAGTTCAGCTGCGACACCACCCCCAGGATCGGATAACCGATGCGCTCGGTCTGCTGGCGCAGCCTGCCCATGTCGATCTGGTCGAGGCGGCAGTGCTTGACGATCTCCTCGGCCGCTTCCTTCGGGATCAGGCCAAGACGGCCCTGCACCCGGGCCAATGCGGCTTCGACGTCCAGGTACTTCTGGGTGCGGTTCCCGTCCGACCACACGTGACGCATCGCGTCGCTGGAGAAGATGCCCTGGAAAATGCTGGAGTCGATGATGCTGGCGGCCATGGGTCGTCCTTGGTGATATCTCTTCTGGTCCTTCAAGCGAGCTCGGCCGTGGCGTCCATGGTGAGCCACCTTTCGTGGTCGCGCGCCCACAACCGAACCGATTTGCCGTCTCTCGCAGGCTCGCCGTGCACGCTGAACGGATGCAGATCGAAGGTCGGCCGGATGGCGCGAAACTCGAACCGGCTGACTTTGGTCTCGGGCCGCTCCCGCCGTAGCAGGTCCATCAGCAGCGTGGCGATAAGAGGTCCATGCACGATCAGACCCGGATAGCCCTCTACCTCGGTCACATACCGGCGGTCGTAGTGGATGCGGTGACCGTTGAAGGTCAGCGCCGAATAGCGAAACAGCAGCACGTCATCGGGAACGATCACCCGCTCCCAGGCGGCTGAAGCCGGAGCGGCTTTCGGCGGCGGCGCGGCTTCGCCCGGCGCAGCCGGTTCGCGGTAAACGATGTCATGGAACTCGGTCAGCGCGGCATCGCCGCTTTCATTGCAGAACACCTCGTGCCGGACCTTGACGAACACCAGCGGGCCCGTGCGGCCGCTTTTCTCGTCGACGCTCTCGATGGTCGAGACGCGCCGCACCAAGTCACCAACGCGGATCGGCGAGTGAAAAGTGAACTGGCTGCCCGCCCACATCCGACGCGGCAAAGACACCGGCGGCATTAACCCGCCGCGGCGGGCATGGCCGTCGGGCCCGATGTCGGATTGGCGGTGCAGCGGCAGGAAATAAAGCCAATGCCAAAGTGGCGGCAAAGCAGTGCCGGTCGCGGGGCGTTCGGCAGGTTGGTCGAGCGTGGCCGCCATCGCGGCGCAGGGCGTCGCGGCGATGGTGTCGGAGGCGGACTCACTGCGGCCGACCCAGTCCTGCAGGTTTAGGTCAGTGGTTGCGGTGTTCACGGTTCGCCTTTCGCATGAGCCGTTGGCTGCTGGGGGTCATTGAGCTGCCACGCCCGGATCGGTGTTGACCACGGAGAGCGGATAATGCACGCCGGCCAGATAGTCTTCGACGCAGCGCAGCAGCAGCGGGCTGCGATGGCGTGCGGCAGTGGCGCGGATTTCTTCCGCCGTCATCCACAGTGTGCGGACGATACCGGCGTCCAGCGGCCGCCTGGGGTCGTGATCGCCCAGCTCGCCGCAAAAGGCGAATCGCATATAGGTGATGTCCTCGCCCGTGCTTTCACGCTGGAATCGCGACAGGTAGATGCCGAGCAATTCAGTCGGCCTGAACGTATGCGCGGTCTCTTCGAGCGTTTCGCGCGCGCAGCCTGCGGCAGGCGATTCGCCTGGATCGAGGTGGCCGGCCGGATTGTTGAGCTTGAGGCCTTCCGAAGTTTCTTCTTCCACCAGCAGAAAGAGCCCATCGCGTTCGATGATCGCCGCGACGGTGACGCTGGGTTTCCATCGTTGGTCCATGCGGCATTATGGGCAGCAGATGCGACACAATGGCTTACTCCCGATATCTCACCTACCCATGCGTGCTCTTCCTGAACTGCTTTCACGTGCCGCCCTGGTGGCCTGTCTCGCCGCCGGCGCGATGGGGGCCGGCCCCGCTACCGCACAAACTGCCGCGCCAGGCGCGTCTACCCAAGCGGTGACACCGGCGGCAGCACCACCGGTCGTCACCGAGGCCACGGCTTCGCGGCCCGTGCCGGTGTTGCCGCAGATCCAGGCGCCCGAGGCCGCAGTCAATCCCTACGGTCTTCGTGCGCTCTGGCGGCAGGGTGACTGGGTGGCGCGGATCACACTCTTGATCCTGGCGATCATGTCGCTGGGCAGCTGGTATGTGCTGATCACCAAGCTGATCGCGCAGTCGCGCATGGGCGGGCAGGGCAAAGCCGCCAACGAGGGCTTCTGGAAGGCCGACACGGTGCGGCAAGGGGCCGAGTCGCTGCAGGCCGGCAGCCCGTACCGGTTCATTGCCGAGTCGGCATTGGAAGCCACCCAGAAGCACGACGGCCTGATCGGCAAGGTAGACCTCAACACCTGGATGGCGCAAAGCATCGAGCGCGCTGTAGCCACGGTGCACAGTCGCACGCAGGAAGGGCTGGCGGTACTCGCGACGGTGGGTTCCACTGCGCCCTTCGTCGGCCTGTTCGGCACCGTATGGGGCATCTACAACGCGCTGGTGAAAATCGGCGCCTCGGGCCAGGCATCCATCGACAAAGTGGCCGGGCCGGTGGGCGAGGCGCTGATCATGACCGCCATCGGCCTCGCCGTCGCGGTGCCGGCCGTGCTCGGCTACAACTGGCTGGTCCGCCGCAACAAGGTCGGCATGGACACGGTGCGCGCCTTCGGCTCGGACTTGCACACAGTGCTGCTCGCGGCCGGGACGTAGCGTTGAGCGACAACTGACATGGCGATCCGCTTCCCGCATCAAGCCCCCGAAAGCGAGGACGCGTTGATCGCCACGATCAACACCACGCCGCTGGTCGACGTGATGCTGGTGCTGCTGATCATCTTCCTGATCACCGTTCCGGTGGTCAACAGCTCGATTCTGGTGTCGCTGCCACGCGAACCCAACCAGGCGCGCCAGACCAGTCCGCAGAACATCATCGTGACCGTCGATGCGCAAGGTGCGATCTACTGGTTCGACACCCGGCTGGCCAATTCACAAACCTTGGTCGAGCAGCTGGGCCGCATCGCCGTGCAGCAACCGCAGCCCGAGCTGCATATCCGCGCCGACGCCCGCGCCGACTATCAATCGGTCGGGCAGGTGGTGTATGCGGCGCAGCAGGCCGGCGTCGCCCGGATCGGCTTCTTGACGGAGCCGCCGCCATGATCCCGCTTGGCGGCGCCGACGGCGATTCCGAAGTGATGGTCGACATCAACACCACGCCGCTGGTCGATGTGTTGCTGGTGCTGTTGGTCATGCTCATCATCACCATCCCGATCCAGCTGCATTCGATCAATATCGAGATGCCCGGCAAGCAGGCGCCGCCGCCGCTGGTGGAGCCTCAGGTTGTGCAGTTGGACGTGACGCCGGCCGGCGCCTTCCTGTGGAACGGCGAAGTACTGGCCGATCGCGCCGAGCTGGAAAGGAAGCTGCGCGAGGCCGCCGCGACCCAGCCGGAGCAACCCGAGATTCACCTGCGTCCCAACCGCGCCGCCAAGTACGATCAGGTGGCGGCCGCGCTCGCGAGCGCCCAGCGCCTGGGCCTGACCAAGATCGGCCTGGTGGGCTCGGAGCAGTTCGCTCCCTGAACCGTCGCACCGCTGCGCGTAACCTGGTCCCTGTGTCAGGGTCCGGGTCGGACGCGGGCCGGACGCGGGCCGAAGCGCCGGGTCAGCGTCAGGGCTCGTACTCCTCCGAACCCTGAACCCAGATGAACGACTGCAGGTCGATCATGTCGCGGGCCTTGAACCCCGGCTTGCGGTCGAGGTCGCGCCGGATGATCGCGCCAAAGGTCAGCAACGACTGGTAAACCGGCCAGGCCGGCTGCGAACGGTATTCGAAGTCGAAGCCATAGGCCTGCGCGGCCTTGCGCGTGACCATGGGCTTCAAGAACAGGTGCTTATCGGGCCGGGCGATGAAGCCGAAGACCGTCAGCAGGGGCCAGGTCAGCACCCGGGTCTGGCGGCGCGGCAGGTCCGCGACCGCCTGCACCCAATCCTCGAACTTGCGTCGCGGCGAGCCCCGGCCCCACAGAAAAGCATAGAGTTCGCTGGCAAACAGCCGGGCGCCGGCGGGCGTCTTCACCGCATCGCGCAACGCCATCTTCTCGAACGAGAACATCAGGTTGGTGCGCGACTCGATGCGCACGGCGGTGTCCGCGATCTGGCGAAACTCACCCCGCGCCAGCAGCTTGCGGAAGTCGGCCGCGCCGAGTTCGGCTTGCCACTCGAGGTGGGCGCGTTCCTTGTAGGAGCGCTCGGCGATCTGGTAGGTTTCGTCCTGAAAGCCGTCGGGGTAAAAGAGCTCGAATTTGCGGCGGCAACGCGCCGCGCCTAGGTAGTTGACGTTGCCGGCGCGAGCGCCTGTGAGGGGAGAGGAGAGGAATGCGACACGGGCCATACAGGGAGTTTTTGGCACGGCCCAACCTCAGCCTTGTGGGACAACACCTCTCCTCCATGTAGGAATCAGACGGCAGCGGCCATCAACCGCACTTCGGTGATCTCCGACGGTGCGCCGAAGCGCTTGGGCGGGCCCCAATAGCCCGTGCCACGGCTGACGTAGACCCACAGCCGGCCCAGCCGGTGCAGCCCGGCCGTAAACGGCTGCTGGAAGCGCACGAAGAAGTTCCAGGGCCAGAACTGTCCGCCATGGGTGTGGCCCGACAGTTGCAGGTCGAACCCGGCCTGTGCTGCCGCGGCAGCGCTGCGCGGCTGGTGCGCAAGCAGCACCTTCACGGCCGCGTTGGCCGGAGAGCCGGCCATGGCCGCGCCCGGATCGCTGCGGTGGCCTTCGTCGAAATAGCCGCCGGTGAAATCAGTGACGCCCGCCAGCACCACCTTGGCGCCACCGTGATCGATCACCACATGCTGGTTGTGAAGCACCGTGATACCCAGACGCTCCAGCTCAGCCACCCAGGGGCCCACGCCCGAGTAGTACTCGTGGTTGCCGGTGACGAAGAAGCTGCCGTAGCGGGAGACCAGCCGGCCCAGCGGAGCCACCTGCTCGCCCAGTTCCGGCACCGATCCGTCCACCAGGTCGCCGGTGATAGCCACCACGTCGGGCTTGAGCCGGTTGACGGCCTCCACGATGCTCTCCACGTAGCGGTGACGGATCGTCGGGCCGACGTGGATGTCGCTGATCTGCACGATCCTGAAGCCTTGCAGCGCTGGCGGCAGGTTGGCGAACGGGACGTCGACGATCTTCACGCCAGCGGTGCGGCGGGCGTTCCAGTAGCCCAGCAAGGTGACGACGATCGCCATGAATGGCACGGCGGCTGCGCTCTCGACACGGAACGGGTCCAGGGGCACCGAAGGCAGCACCAGGCTGGCGATCCAGAGCAGCAGCAACAATGCGTCGCGCAGCACGGTGAAGACCAGCAGCGAAGAAAACAGGCCCATGAACGACAGGCCGATGACAGCCAGCGTATCGGCCAGCGGGGGCTTGACCAGGCGCCGCGCAATCATGCCCATCGGCATCAGGCCGGTGGAGACCACCAGGAACAGGGCGAGCACGGCGGCAAGGAAGGTGTCGGGGAAGGCTGAAACCAGACGCGTGCCGATGTAGAGGTGCAGGGCGGCGGACAGGCCGATCAGGTGGGTTAGGCGCATTGGGAGACAGGTAGGGGGAGAAATCGCTCGGACAGGGCCAGCACGCTACAGCGGATCGATGTTTCGCGCGCAAAGGCTTGTAGTTGGCCCGACCGGCAGTGCAGTCAATGCACTGCGGGGCGCCGACTTTTCAAACGAGCGAGATGAGCGGCCTGCTCGCTCGGGGCGCACCGCTGGGCCGAGTCAATGCAGCGTGCCGTACTTGCCGTAGTTGGAAACCAGGACGTGGGCAGCTGCGGGTTCGATTTCGCGGGTTGTCGCTGGTTGTGAGGGCTGCGCCTGCGCATCGCTGATGCCTTGCAGCACCTTCTGGATGTCGGCCGACAGCGCGGGGTTGTCGGTGTTGCGCGCCAGGCCTGTTTCGAAATTGCCCTTCGCGCCAAGAAAGTCATCCTGCGCGAGCGCGGCGAATCCACGCACGAAATGGCCGAGTGCCTGCTTCTCGTCCAGGTCGAACAAGGGCTGCCAGCTGACCAAGGCCGCCGCCGCACGGCCGGAGCTGAACTGCAGCAGCCCCAACTGATAGCGTGCGATGTGGAAGGCAGGGGCCAGCAGGACGGCGTTGGCAAGTTCCGCTTCCGCCTGTTCGATTTGGCCCAAAGCGGCGTATTCCGATCCGGCCAGGAAATGGGGCATGCCGCTGGCTGGAAACAGCGCGCTGGCTTGGGCAAACAGCTCGAGTGCCCGCTGCGCGTCGTTGGCCTGGCTCGCTGCCAGACCCGCCTGCAACAGCGTATCGGCTTCATCGAGGGTCTCGGCGGGCGCGATCGGAATAGAGGATCTCGGCATGGGTGAACGGGCGCGAACCCGTGTTTTCACACTATATCGCCCGCGTTGCTCAGATGTTTAGCGGATTGCTAAACAGAATCGGTTTGCCGCCGATGTACTGGTTGAACGGTCGCCGGGACGAGGCAGGGTCTCCTTGCTCCTGGCAACCGACAACTTGAACAAATCGGGGCGGACATGGTTGCAATCGTCAGCGGCAATAGCCTGGGTGTGAGTCTGACTTCGCTGGGCACACTGGGGCAAGGGGCCACGCCAGGCTCGGCCGGTCAGGGCAGCACCGGCGAGAAGGTTTTCGTGAACGTCTCAAACGGAAACCTGGTGGTGCAGGACCGCGACGACGTCCTGGTGGTCGCCGGCGAAGATGTCGTCGCACTGCGCACCTACAACAGCCAGGGCCTGAACGACGATGACAACCAGGACGACTGGACCAACGGCTACTTTAGGACCAACGGCAGCCTGGTCATCAACGGCACCCTCGGATACTCGAGCACCACAATCACGCGCACTGCAGCTGACGGAGCGAAGGCCGTCCATGCCTGGAACCCGGCGACGGCAAGCTACCTGAGCACGGCCGGCGCCGGTGCGCACGACACCCTCACGTACGTGCTCAGTGGCAGTTCGACCATCTTCACCTGGAAGGATGGCGATAGCGGCGCAACCGAGGAGTACCGGAAACTCGGCACCGGCATGTACGCCATGGTCTCGGCGACCGACGCCGCCGGCAACAAGACCAGCTACGTTTATGACGCCCAGGGCTACCTGACCTCCGTCAAGGCTTCGACCGGCGAAACGCACACCTATGCGTACACCAACATCAGCAGCACAACCCGGCTGCTGCGGTTGATCACGGCGACGGCGAGCGACGGCACGACGCTGGCCAAGCGGGTGACCTACGAATACGAGGGATCCACCGCGACCAGCGCGCTGAAGTCGGTGACCATCGACCTCACGCCGGAAAACACCAGCGACGCCGTCACTTACAAGACCTCCTACACCTATAACGTCAACCGCCAGATCGAGACCCTCACCCAGGCCGATGGCACGAAGCTCACGTTCGCCTACTCGCCGACGAACAACAAGCTCAGTTCCGTTACCGACGCACTGGGACACAAGACCACATTCTCCTACCTCACAGGCCAGACCACGGTCACCGACGACCTGGGCAAAGTCACCACTTACGACTATGACACCTCCGGTCAGCTGACCAAGGTCACGACACCGTCGGTCAACGGCACCGCCAACTTCACCAGCTATTCTTATGACGCCGCAACCGGCGATCTGACGCGGGTCGTCGATCCCATGGGACGCACCGTCAACATGACTTACGACTCGCGCGGAAACCAGATCCAGCAGCGCGACTCGGCGGGCAATACGGTGAGGCGAACCTACGACGCCCGCAACCAGATCCTGACCGAAACGGTGTTTGTCGTGCCGGACCCTGACGGCTCAGGCTGGCAGGAGCCTGCGGACCCATTGGTGACCCGCTACGTCTACGACAGTGGCAACAAGAACCTGCTGCGCTATGTGCTTACCGCCGGGGGCCGGGTCACCGAGCATCGATACGACGCCAAGGGGCAACGCGAAAGCACACTGCAATACTCGGGTGCGACCTATGCGGTGGGCGCCGGCGCTCCGACGCTGGCACAGATGGACAGCTGGGCGGCTAGCGCCATAGCCCAGGGCGTGCAGCGCAGCGACTTCAAGTACGAAACGGCGGCGGACCTGCGCAGCCAGTTGACCACCCGGACCCAGTGGGCCAAAGTCGGCGCCGACGGAGCCGGCCAATCCGACGGCAACGAGACCAAGACAATCCACGTCTATGACTACGCGGGCCACCTGATCAAGACGATCGCCGACGCCGGCAGGCCGACCGCGCAGACAACGGCCTACACCTACGACGGACTCGGCCGCGTGACGCTGGTCACCGATGCAGCCAACCAGGTGACCATCAATGAATACACGGCCACTACCAGCAACAGCACGACGATCAAGGTCAAAGCGGCCAATGGCCTGGTGACCACTCGTGTTTACGACAACGCGGGCCGGCTGACGAGCGTCTCCCAGAGCGGCCCGACCGGCACGGCCCTGGGAACGACGACCTATACCTACGATGATCTCGACCGCCTGGTCATGACCAAGGACCCGGTGGGCGTGCGCACCTGGAGCATCCATGACGCCCGGAGCCGGAAGATCGCGGATATCGACGGCGACGGCAGCGTGACCGAATACGTCTACAACGCCGACGATCAGGTTACTCGCACGATCGAGTACGCCGCGGCGGTCAGCCCCAGCTTGTTGTTCGATCCCGTCTACGGCGCGCTCCAGCCGACGCTTTCCTCCATCCGGCCGCTTGCCACGGTCAACGACCGAAGCAACTGGCGCATCTACGACGTGGCCGGCCGCCTCGTGAAGACCATCGATGCCGACGGCGGGGTGACCGGATTCTTCTATGACGGCGCCTCCCGGCTGGTCAGCACGCAGCGTTACGCGACGACCATCGTCACGACGTATCTGGGCAACCAGCCGGCCAACTTCACCGCGACGGTCCATGCGGACGACCGCGTCGAGCGCAACTTCCATGACGCAGACGGGCTGTTTTTGGCGGTCCTCGATGGCGAGGGTTACCTCACCGAGATGTCCTATTCCCCCGCTGGACAGCTGTACAAGCGGCGCCAATATGCCGGTGTCACCAGCTCGACGCTGCGGACCTCTGGCACGCTCGATCAGCTGCGCGCCAGTGCCGAAGCCTCAGCCAATGCAGCCAACCCGGTGCTGAAATCGCGCACCAGCTGGCTGCTGTACAACCGGGAAGGACAGGTGGTCGGCGAAGTGGACGCCGAGGGATATCTCACCGAGAACGTCTACAACGCTGCCGGGACCCTGGCGACGACGATCCGGTACGCCGGGCCTCTTTCGGCCACCGCGCAAGCCAAGCTCAGTGCCACCTGCCTCCTCGACGACAGCATCAGGCCGGCAGCGACGGATGCCCAACAGACCCTGTACGAGTACGACAA
>JBKJHN010000240.1:0-4185 GCA_046599015.1 Ramlibacter sp. | reverse complement strand
TCCCACAGGTCGGCTTCGGGGCTGCGCTCGTGCGCCAGATGGCCGTCGAGTTTGACGCGGCCATCCACCTGCTCTGCCTGGACAGTGAACAAGTCTTCCTGAAATCCGGGCGCCCGGGCTGCCAGCGAGCCATCGGCGTTCACGGCGAACGAAGCACCGTCGAACACCACCTCGTCCTGTCCACCCACCAGATGCGCGTAGACGACGGGCAAGCTCAGCGCCCGCGCCCGCTCGGCCATCCGGGCCAACCGCTCGCCGCCCTTGCCCACGTGAAACGGCGACGCATTGATCACCACCAGCAGTTGGGCCCCGGACTCCTTGGCCAGCAGGCCAGGCTCTTCGAACCAGGCGTCCTCGCAGATCAGCAGGCCGACGCTTACGCCATCGACCTGAAAGACACAGGTGCCCTGGCCCGGCGTGAAATACCGGCGCTCGTCGAACACCTGGTAATTGGGCAACTCCCGCTTGGAATAGGACTCCAGCAGCCGGCCTTCGCTGAGCACGCTGGCCGCATTGAAGCGTCGCTGCACCGCTACCGACTTGCTGCGGATGTCCCCGCCCGTGGGATGACCGACCACCACATGAAGACCCTTTAACCCGGCGAGTTCGCGGGCCACCGTTTTCACGGCATCATTGCAGGCGGCGACAAACGCGGGCCGCAGGAACAAGTCCTCCGCCGCGTAGCCGCAGATCGACAACTCGGGCGTGAGCACCAGTCGCGCACCCTGCGCGTAGGCTGTGCGCGCCGCGGTAATGATCTTTTGCGCGTTGCCGGCCGTGTCGCCCACCACGAAGTTGAGCTGCGCAATACAGAGTTTGAGAGCCATAACAGCAGTGAGAAACAACTCAGGCAATTATGTCACCCGCATCCTGAGCTCGGCCCTCGATGTCGATGCTTCGCAGTGGAACGCGCTGCTGGCCGGGCAGCCAGCGCCCAGCCCGTTCATGGCGCACCAGTACCTGGCCGCAATGGAGCAAAGCCGCAGCGCCGTGGCTGCGAGCGGCTGGACACCCAGGTTCATCACTTTATGGCGCGACGACACCCTGCATGCCGCCTGCGCGCTGTATCTGAAGACGCACTCTTATGGCGAGTACGTGTTCGACTGGTCATGGGCCAACGCGTACGAGCAGCATGGGCTGTCGTATTACCCCAAGGCGGTGATTGCCAGCCCTTTCACACCGGTGCCGGGCACGCGCCTGCTGGCCGGCGACGCCGACGATCGCAAGGCGCTGGTGCAGGCAGTGCTCGGGTGGTGCAAAAAGCAGAAGCTCTCGTCGCTGCATCTGTTGTTCGGGGCGGACGAGGATATTGCCGCCTGTGCCGAGGCCGGGTTGATGCTGCGCCACACCGTGCAGTTCCATTGGATGAATGTGGCCCCCACGCTAGGCACTGCCGTGTTGCGCGTCGGCGACGAATTACATCGTTTGGCCGACTTCGACGCCTTCCTGGCGAGCCTGACGCAGGAGAAGCGCAAGAAGATCCGGCAGGAAAGGCGCAAGGTGGCCGAAGCAGGCGTCACCTTCCGCTCGGCGCGGGGCGGCGACATCCCGGCATCCGACTGGGACTTGTTCTACAGCTGCTACGAGCGCACCTACTACGAACACGGTAACGCGCCGTACCTGACGCGCGACTTCTTCCGGCGGGTCGCCCGCGACATGCCCGGCAACTGGCTGATGTTCGTGGCTGAGCGCGGCGGCAAGGCGATCGCCGCCAGCCTGATTGCCCTGGGCGAACAGGGCGGCGAGAAGGTGGCGTATGGCCGCTATTGGGGCGCCCTGGAGCGCGTGGACTGCCTGCATTTCGAGGCGTGCTACTACCAGCCGCTGCAATGGTGCATGGCCAACGGATGGGACCGCTTCGAAGGCGGCGCGCAAGGCGAACACAAGATGGCGCGGGCGCTGATGCCGGTGAAGACGAGTAGCGCCCACTGGCTCGCGCAGCCCGCATTCGCGGATGCTGTGGAACGATTCCTGGAGCGGGAGGGCCAGGGGGTCGCGAGTTACCTGGAGCACCTGGAGCAGCGCAGCCCCTTTCGCCAGGGATGACGCCAGGACGGCCAGGCCCCGAGTTGCCGGCCGTCAAGCCGGCTTGTCGGCCGTTGCCCCGCGCATCTTCTTGTAGTTCTCGATCCCGTCCATGATCTCTTTCCGGGCGGCCTCCGGCCCTTCCCACCCGAGGATCTTCACCCACTTGCCCGGCTCCAGGTCCTTGTAATGCTCGAAGAAATGGGCAATGGTCTTCAGCCGCACCGGATTGAGATCCTCGACCTTTTGCCATTGGCTGTAGATCGGCAGGATCTTGTCGGTGGGGACGGCGAGCACCTTGCCGTCCTGGCCGGCTTCGTCTTCCATCATGAGGATGCCGAGCGGACGACACGTCACCACCACACCGGGAATCAGGGGCACGGGGGTGATCACCAGCACGTCGACGGGGTCGCCGTCGCCACTGATGGTCTTGGGCACGTAGCCGTAGTTGGTGGGGTAGTGCATCGACGTGCTCATGAAGCGGTCGACGAAGATGGCGCCCGTTTCCTTGTCTACTTCGTACTTGATCGGATCGGCGTTCATCGGAATCTCGATGATCACGTTGAATGCGTCGGGAACGTGCTTGCCAGGGGTGACGTTGTCGAGGGACATGGTTTGCTTTTGATCAAAGACAGAGGAAACGACCTCAGGATTAACCCTGATTTTACTTTCGCCACGCTTCTTTCCTCGTGCTCGACAGTAAATGCCCCGAGTTTTCCCTTATATTCGCGCGGTTGGCCAATCGTCTCCCGGTTTGTTGGGGTACCGAGGAAGCAACGCAGCGGGGGCACCGCTCGCGTAGCCCCCTCCAAGCGAAACAACGACAGGAGAAGTTGAAATGACAGGCAACTCGGCGCTGATATTGGCGCTCGTCTGCGGCTTTGCAGCCGTGGCTTATGGGTTCTGGGCCCGCGGATGGATTCTTGCGCAGGACGCCGGCAACGCCCGAATGCAGGAAATCGCAGCCGCCATACAGGCCGGCGCCGCCGCTTACCTTGCACGGCAGTACAAGACCATCGCCATTGTCGGCGTTGTGCTCGCGATTCTCATCGCGGTCTTCCTTGATGGGCAGACGGCCGTCGGCTTTGTGATCGGCGCGGTGCTTTCGGGCGCCTGCGGGTTCATCGGCATGAACGTGTCGGTCCGCGCCAACGTGCGCACCGCCCAGGCTGCCACCCGTGGCATCGGCCCGGCGCTGGACGTCGCCTTCCGCGGCGGCGCCATCACCGGCATGCTGGTGGTGGGCCTCGGCTTGCTGGGCGTGACGGCGTTCTACTGGTTCCTCGTGGGCAACGGCGCGCTGACACCGGACAAGAACCTGGCCAAGCTGCTCAATCCGTTGATCGGGTTCGCCTTCGGCTCTTCATTGATCTCGATCTTCGCCCGCCTGGGCGGCGGCATCTTCACCAAGGGCGCTGACGTCGGCGCCGACCTGGTGGGCAAAGTGGAAGCCGGCATCCCCGAGGATGACCCGCGCAACCCCGCCGTGATCGCCGATAACGTCGGTGACAACGTCGGCGACTGCGCCGGCATGGCGGCCGACCTGTTCGAGACCTATGCCGTCACGCTGATCGCCACCATGGTGCTGGGCGCCCTGCTCATCCCCAATGCCGCCAGCAGCGCGGTGCTGTACCCGCTGGCGCTGGGCGGCGTGTCGATCATTGCCTCGATCATCGGTTGCTTCTTCGTCAAGGCGGGGGCTGGCATGGTCAACGTGATGCCTGCCCTCTACAGGGGTCTGGCCGTGGCCGGCGTGCTGTCACTGATCGCCTTCTACTTTGTCACCATCTGGCTCATGCCCGACAACTCGATCACTGCCACGGGCACGCAGATGCGTCTGTTCGGCGCCTGCGCTGTCGGCCTGGTTTTGACGGGCGCCCTGGTCTGGATCACCGAGTTCTACACCGGAACCCAGTACTCGCCGGTGCAACACATCGCAGCGGCATCCACCACCGGCCACGGCACCAACATCATTGCCGGCCTGGGCGTTTCCATGCGCTCGACTGCATGGCCGGTGATCTGCGTGTGTATCGCGATCCTTGCTTCCTACCAGTTGGCGGGCCTGTTCGGCATCGCGATCGCCGCGACTTCCATGCTGAGCATGGCGGGCATCGTGGTGGCGCTCGACGCCTACGGCCCGATCACCGATAACGCCGGCGG
>JBKJHN010000213.1:0-5594 GCA_046599015.1 Ramlibacter sp. | reverse complement strand
GGCGGCGTGTGCTGCACCTGCCGCGCTCGCGTGCTCGAAGGCAAGGTCGAGATGGAGAAGAACTACACGCTCGAGCAGTGGGAAATCGACAAGGGCTTTGTGCTGACCTGCCAGGCGCGGGCCTTGACGCCGCGGCTGGTGGTCAGTTATGACGACCGCTGATCTCGACCGAGCCGCCTGCAAATTTCTACGGTAGCCGCCGCCTGATTCAACGTGTAGAAGTGCAGCCCCGGCGCGCCGCCAGCGCGCAATTGCTCGCAAAGCTGGGTGACCACGTCGAGTCCGAACGATTTGATCGATGCAGAGTCATCTCCAAAGCCCTGCAGACGCAGGCGGATCCAGCGCGGAATCTCGGCGCCGCAAGCATCCGAAAAGCGCATCAGCTGGCTCGAGTTGGTGATCGGCATGATGCCGGCGACGATCGGAACGTGAAGACCCAGACGATCGGCTTCCTCCACGAAGCGGAAGTACGAATCGGCGTTGTAGAAGTACTGCGTGATCGCCGAGTTGGCGCCGGCACGGACCTTGGCGGCGAATGCCTGCAGATCCGCTTGCGGGCTGCGGGCCTGCGGATGCACCTCGGGATAGCAGGCGACTTCGATCCGGAAATCGTCACCGGATTCGGCACGGATGAAAGCCACCAGATCGCTCGCGTACTGGAGTTCGCCGCCGGTGCCGTAGCCGCTGGGCAGATCGCCGCGCAGGGCCACGATGCGCTTGACCCCCATTGACTTCAGCTGCTTGAACTCCTGTCGCACCTTCTCCCGGGTGGCGCCGACGCAAGAGAAATGAGCAGCGGCGCTCATGCCCTCGGCGAGGATTTCCGCCACGGTGCCGAATGTGCCGCTCTGTGTCGATCCGCCAGCGCCGTAGGTGACCGAGCAGAACTCCGGCTGCAGCTCGTACAACGACTGACGCACGATGCGCAACTTGGCCGCGCCCTCGCGTGTCTTGGGCGGAAAGAACTCCAGGCTGATCGGTAAGCTCATCGTGCGGCCCCTCGTTCGTCGTTTGTCGCGTGCACAAAAAATTCGCGGTTGCCGTCCCCGCCAGTAACCGGACTGTCGTACCAGCCGCGCACCACCAGCCCGAGCGATTCGCAGCAGGCACGAATGCGCTGCTCCACCACTGCGTACAGCGACGCGTCGGTGACGATGCCACGTTTGCCGACCTGGCCCGGCTGCAACTCGAACTGTGGCTTGACCAGCATCAGCAGGTCGCCGCCAGGCTTGAGCAAAGGCACGAGCGCCGGCAGCACCAGCGTCATGGAAATAAACGACAGGTCGCCCACCACCACGTCGAAATCCTGTCCGGCGTGTGCCGCTGAAAGCTCGCGTGCGTTGACCTTCTCGATCGCGATGACGCGCGGATCGCTCCGCACATTCGCGTGCAATTGACCCCGCCCAACGTCGACGCCGGTGACTCGCAATGCGCCGTGCTGCAGCAGGCAATCGGTGAAGCCGCCGGTCGATTGGCCGACATCCAGGCAGATCTTCCCCGCCACATCCATCCCGCTCGCCTTCAATCCGCCTTCCAGCTTGAGCCCGCCACGCGAAACGTATCGGGCTTCGGCGCTGTCCAGTAATTCCAGTGTCGCCTCGGCCGGAAGCTCGTCGCCGTTCTTGCCGACGGTCTTCCAACCGGCGGCGCCATGCCAGCGCACGCCCGACGCGATCAGGCGCTGGGCCTGCGAGCGGGAGGTGGCGAGGCCTCGTTCGACGAGGAATTGGTCGGCACGCATGGTGACTTTTCCCCTCCCCCTCCGGGGGAGGGCCAGGGTGGGGGCACCGCGCGTGAGAGCCCCCACCCCAGCCCTCCCCCAAAGGGGGAGGGAGGAAATGCATCAATACCGATACGTATCCGGCTTGTACGGCCCTTGCTTGGGCACGCCGATGTACTCGGCCTGCATGTCGCTCAGTTCCGTCAGGACCGCGCCGACCTTCTTCAGGTGCAGGCGCGCCACTTTCTCGTCCAAGTGCTTGGGCAGCACATAGACCTTGCCCACATCGTAAGAGTCGCTGTGCGTGAACATCTCGATCTGGGCAATGGTCTGATTGGCGAAGGACGAACTCATCACGAAGCTGGGATGCCCGGTGCCACAGCCCAGGTTCACCAGCCGGCCCTTGGCCAGCAGGATGATCTTCTTGCCGTCCGGGAAGATGATGTGGTCGACCTGCGGCTTGATCTCTTCCCACCGGTACTTCTCGACCGACGCGATGTCGATTTCGTTGTCGAAGTGGCCGATGTTGCAGACGATCGCCTGGTCCTTCATCCTGGCCATGTGGTCGTGGCCGATCACATGCTTGTTGCCTGTGGCCGTGACGAAGATGTCACCCTTGCCGCAGGCGTACTCCATGGTGACGACACGGAAACCTTCCATCGCGGCTTGCAGCGCGTTGATCGGGTCGATCTCGGTCACCCAGACCTGCGCCGACAGCGCGCGCAACGCCTGGGCCGAGCCCTTGCCCACGTCGCCGTAACCGCACACTACCGCCACCTTGCCGGCGATCATCACGTCGGTCGCGCGCTTGATGCCGTCGACCAGCGATTCGCGGCAGCCGTACAGATTGTCGAACTTGCTCTTGGTCACGGAGTCGTTGACGTTGATGGCGCGGAACAGTAGCGAGCCCTTGGCGCTCATCTCCTTGAGCCGATGCACGCCGGTGGTGGTTTCCTCGGTCACGCCGATGATCTGCGCGCTCTTGCGGCTGTACCAGGTGGGGTCTTGCGCCAGCTTGGCCTTGATCGACGCGAACAGGCAGGTCTCTTCCTCGCCGTGCGGGTTGGCGATCAGGGACGCGTCCTTCTCGGCGCGCTTGCCCAGGTGCATCAGCAAAGTGGCGTCGCCGCCATCGTCCAGGATCATGTTCGGGCCTTCGGCATCGCCGCCCTTGGCACCGAACTCGAAGATCCTGTGCGTGTAGTCCCAGTAGTCGGTCAGCGTTTCGCCCTTCACGGCAAACACCGGCGTGCCCCCCGCGGCAATGGCAGCGGCGGCATGGTCCTGGGTGGAGAAGATATTGCACGAGGCCCAGCGGACCTGCGCGCCCAGCGCCTGCAGCGTCTCGATCAGCACGGCGGTCTGGATTGTCATGTGCAGCGACCCGGTAATGCGGGCGCCCTTCAGCGGCTGGGCTTTGGCGAATTCTTCGCGAATTGCCATCAGACCGGGCATTTCAGTTTCCGCGATGCGGATTTCCTTGCGACCCCATGCGGCCAGCGACAGGTCGGCGATGGCGCAATCGTGCGTGGCGGCGGGTTTGAGAACGGCGTTCATCGTGGCTCCAAAAAACGAATTTCGAAACCACTGCTCCAAAGACGGGGGCATACCTGGCGGAAGTCCTCACCTCACAGAACAGTGGGTGAGCGTCGTTGCGATGGTTATTCCGAGCCTCACGCCTGTGCGGCGCTGCAACGCTCCTCGGACCGCCGAATTATAACCACGAGATTACGAGTCTTGCACAGGCCCCGGCATCTGGCGAAGTCGGATGACTGCAATCCGCGAAGGCCGCCGTCAGGAGCGTCCACTCACTCCGAGGCGCTATCAGGATCCAGCGCTTCCTGCTTCGGCCGCGACTTCGCCGAGACATGCTGCAGGTTGACGCGCACCCGGTACCAAAGCGATGAGCGTCCGCGCACACGGCACAATACGGGCTTTGCTGCAACCGTCTGCAGCCCGGCCGTTAGGCCCTTCCCCGCCTCCCGGAGTCCCAGTTTGTCCGTCTCGCCCTATGCCGCCGAAACCCGGCGCCGCCGCACCTTCGCCATCATCTCCCACCCCGACGCGGGCAAGACCACGCTGACGGAAAAACTGTTGCTGTTCTCCGGCGCAATCCAGATCGCGGGCTCCGTGAAGGCGCGCAAGGCATCCCGTCACGCCACCTCGGACTGGATGGAAATCGAGAAGCAGCGCGGCATCTCGGTGGCCAGCTCGGTGATGCAAATGCTGTATCGCGACCACGTCATCAACCTGCTCGACACCCCCGGGCACAAGGACTTTTCCGAGGACACCTACCGGGTGCTCACGGCCGTCGACTCGGCGCTGATGGTGATCGACGCGGCCAACGGCGTGGAAGCGCAGACCCGCCGTTTGATCGAAGTCTGCCGGCAGCGCGACACACCCATCATCACTTTCATCAACAAGATGGACCGCGAAGTGCGCGAGCCCCTGGACCTACTGGACGAGGTGGAGCGCGAACTCGGCATGCCCTGCGTGCCGATGACGTGGCCCGTGGGCCAGGGCAAGTCGTTCGGCGGCATCATGAACTTGCGCACCCAGACGATGACCGTGTTCGAGTCGGGCTCCGAGCGCCGGCCCCAGGACTTCGAGACCATCCCGCTATCCGACCGCGAAACCTTGCTGAAGCGCTTCGGCCATGAGTTCGAGACGGCTGAGCAGAGCATGGAGCTGGCCGCCGGGGCCTCGCCTTCGTGGGACCACGCCGCCTTCCTGGCAGGCCGCCAGACGCCAGTGTTTTTTGGATCGGGCGTCAACAATTTCGGCGTGATGGAAGTGCTGGAGGCGCTGGTCGATCTGGCGCCCTCGCCCGGGCCGCGCACCAGCCATCTCGTGGTGAACAAGGAAACGGTAGTCACGGAGATCCGGCCCGAAGACAAAAACTTTTCGGGCGTGGTGTTCAAGGTGCAGGCCAACATGGACGCCAATCACCGCGACCGGATCGCCTTTGTCCGGATCGCATCCGGCAGGTTCTCATCGGGCATGAAGCTCAAGGTGCAGCGCACCGGCAAGGAGCTTCGGCCGACCTCCGTCGTCACCTTTTTGTCGCAGCGGCGCGAAGCCGTCGACGAGGCTTACGCCGGCGACATCATCGGCTTCACCACGCACGGTGGCGTGCAGCTGGGCGACACCATCACGGATGGGGCCAATCTGCAGTTCACCGGCTTGCCGTTCTTTGCGCCGGAGCTGTTCATGACCGTGATCCTGAAGAATCCACTGCGCACCAAGCAGCTGCAGCAGGGGCTGGCGCAGCTCGGGGAAGAAGGCGCGATCCAGGTATTCCGGCCGCAAGTCGGCGGTCCGATGCTGCTCGGGGCTGTCGGCCAACTGCAGTTCGAAGTGGTGCAGCACCGGCTGAAATCCGAGTACGACGCCGACATCCGGCTCGAGGGTTGCCAATACACCGGCGCGCGCTGGATCACCGCCGACACGCCCGCCGAGCTGCGCACCTTTGTCGACGCCTATCCGCAGCGCATGGCGCTCGATGCGGCGGAGGCGCTGGCCTTCCTGTGCACTTCGCCGTACGACGTGCGGCTGGCCCAGGAGCGCTTTCCGAAGATCCATTTTCATCCGCTGCGCGAACACGCGGGGCTGGCCCTGCACAGCAATGCTTGACCTGGCCGAATGGCCCGCGACCGACCGCCGCCGCGTCATCGGCGTGCTGACCGACATCGACGACACGCTGACGACTGAAGGAGCCATCACGGCCGATGCGCTGCAGGCGCTGGGCTCGTTGCACGAAGCCGGCATTCACGTCATCCCGATCACCGGGCGGCCGGTCGGCTGGAGCGAGCCGTTCGCCCTGCAGTGGCCAGTCGATGCGATCGTGGCGGAGAACGGGGCGGTGGGGTTGGTG
>JBKJHN010000110.1:0-20971 GCA_046599015.1 Ramlibacter sp. | reverse complement strand
TCGGCTGGTCCACCACGATGGGCCTACCCTCATCACCGCAGGTGACGACATCGGCATCAAGGGGCAAGGCGCCCAGGAACGGGACGCCGAGCTCCTGGCTCATCTGCTCGCCGCCGCCGTGACGGAAGATATCCGTGCTCTCGCCGCAGTGGGGGCAGGTGAAGGTACGCATGTTCTCGACGATCCCAAGAATCGGGACCTGCACTTTTTCGAACATGCGCAAGCCGCGTCGGGCGATCTTGAGGCTCACGGCCTGGGGTGTCGTCACGATCACCACGCCCGACAGCGGCATGCTCTGCGCCAGCGTCAACTGGGTGTCGCCGGTGCCTGGCGGCAGGTCGAGGATCAGGTAGTCCAGCGGTCCCCATTGCACGCCGCCGACGAACATCTTCAGGTACTTGCCCACCATCGGCCCGCGCAAGACGGCCGGTTTGTCGTCGCCGGTGAGCATGCCCATAGACACCACCTTGAGGCCGTGCCGCTCTGCCGGGATCATCCTGTTCTGCGGGGTCATCGCTGGCGGCTCACCCGTCGGAATGCCAAGCATGCCGGGGATGCTGGGACCAAGAATGTCGGCGTCTACTATCCCGACACTCGCCCCGAGCTGCTGCAGCGCAAGCGCCAGATTGACGCTCACCGTGGATTTTCCGACGCCGCCCTTGCCGCTGCCGACGGCGATGATGTGACGGATTCCGGGAAGTTTCTCGGGGCCGACGGGCGGCTGGGCTAACGCGTCAGGCGCGTGCTGCTGTTGGTTATGGTCAGTGGTCTGCATGGCTAAGTTCCTTGTCTCTTCAATGATTCTCCAGGCTATCGTTGCTCAGGGTGTCCGGGTCTTCAGACTATCGACGGCATGCACCGGCGCCATGTCCCCTTTCATTAAATCGGTGATAGCGCTGTACACCAAGCGTTGGCTCTGCAGCATGTTCTTGCCGGCGAACGCGGGGGACGTGACCTCGATGGTGTAATGGCCGCCGCCACCGTGCACTTCGGCCCGTGAGTCAGGAACTTGGCGCTCGATGGCCTCGCGCAGTGCATCGATGACGGAACCTTGGAACTCAGTTGGATGGGATGACATGTGACTCTCCTTATTGGTAGCGCGGCACTGGGATTCGATGCCAGTCCTGCTCGGTAAACCCCTGCTCTAGCATCTGTGCCTCATCGGTCGGGGACGGTGCCTGTAAAACAGATTTTTCGATGGCTCGCGCCGTGGAATAGAACAGCGATTGCTAATCTAAACAGCCACGACTTCGATGTCCGGCTCTATGGTTCGAACCAGGTTCTCGATGCCTTTGAGCGTGCCCGATATCGAGCTTGGACAGGTGCCGCATGCGCCCTGGTAGTGCACGCTGAGTAGGTTGCCGGCCAGGCCAACCACATGCAGATCGCCGCCATCGCTTTTCAGATAGGGGCGTATCTGGGCATCCAGTAGCACGTTGATATGCTCAAGCCGCTCCTGATCTTCGACATTAAGGTCGGCAATTGCCGTGCGCGCTGCGAAAACTGAAGCGGCGGACTGCGCGGCCGCCGCCGGCGCGGCGCGCAATGGCACGGCAATCAGGCGCACCAGCTCGGGCCAGTCGGCGCCGCCATCCTGCGTCACGGTGAGCCAGCGATCCACGTAAAACACATTGCTTACGTGCGCAATGTCGAACAGCGTGGAGGCGAGCGCATCGTCCTGGGCCTGGATTGCGTTCTCGTAGGAATGCGAAATGCCCCAGGTCAGCGGCTCATGAAGCGTGAACTTCACCGCATTCGGGTTGGGGGTATCTTCGATGTCAGCAATTTTTGGCATGTTGATTCCCTCAAACTTATCCCTCTGCTGCCTGCAGCAATTGTTGCAGTTCGCCTTGCTCGAACATCTCGCGCATGATGTCCGAACCGCCCACAAATTCGCCCTTGATATAAAGCTGCGGAATGGTCGGCCAGTTGCCGTAGGACTTGATGCCATCCCGAATTTCCGGGTCGGCCAGCACGTCTACCGTGAAGAGACTCGGTCCGCCGCATGCCCTGAGCATCTTGATCGCTGCACCGGAGAAGCCGCACTGCGGGAACTGCGGCGTACCCTTCATGTAAAGCACGACCGGGTTGGTCGTCACTTGCTGCTTGATTCTTGTCTGCGCATCCGTCATGTTCATTCTCCAAAGTTGTTTAGTTGCCGTCATTACTGCTGAATTAGCCAAGCGTCCGGCGTGAAGCTCTGTGTACGCTATAGGGGGAAATTATTTTCATATTCATGCATCACCGATCGTCACGTGCATCGGATCAAGTTCCGCCTCGGTCGATGTGCGCGCAACCGCGTTGAATGCGGCGTGCAGCGTGTGCCACGGCAAAATCGCGCATTTAACGCGCACCGGCAAGTCGGCTATCCCGGCAAACACCACCAGCCGACCGATGTGGTGGTCACTGCCCAGATCAAGCTTGCCGGTCGACATGGCGGTGAATTCGTGAATCAGTGTTTCTGCCTCGGCCCGGGTCTTGCCCTTGACAGCCACCGTCATCATCGACGCCGACGCCTTGCAGATCGCGCACGATGCACCTTGAAACGCGATGCAGTCGATGCATTCGCCAGCGAGATTGAGTGCCACGTCGATGTGGTCACCGCACAGCGGGTTGTGGCCCGACGCCTGGTGACTGGCGTGCGCCAGCGTGCCGTAATTGCGCGGCTTCCTGTTGTGGTCGAGGATGACCTCTTGGTACAAGGCTCTGGGATCGGCCATTACGCAAACACTTTCTGCACGCTGCGAATGCCGGCGATCAGGGCGTCGACTTCGGCCACGGTGTTGTAAAACGCAAACGAGGCGCGCGAGGTGGCCGGTAGCTTGAAGCGCTGCATCACCGGCTGCGCGCAATGGTGTCCGGTGCGTACTGCGACGCCCTCCTGATTGAGCAGTGTCCCGATGTCGTGCGGATGCACGCCGTCAACGGTGAATGACAGCACCGCGGCCTTGTTTTTGGCAGTGCCGATAATGCGCACGCCCGGCATGCGACTTAACTGCGCGGTCGCGTAATTGAGCAGGTTGAGTTCGTGGTCAGCAATGGCGTCCATGCCGATGGCCGACAAATAATCCACCGCGGCGGCCAGTCCGATGGCGGCCGCAATGGGTGGCGTTCCGGCCTCGAATTTATGCGGAATCGTGTTGTAGGTGGTTTTTTCAAACGTGACCGACATGATCATGTCGCCACCGCCTTTGAAGGGCTGCATCCGCTCCAGCAACGCAGCCTTGCCGTAGAGGATTCCGATGCCGGTCGGGCCGCACAGCTTGTGTCCCGAAAAGGCGTAAAAGTCGCAGTCGAGATCCTGCACATCGACCTGCATGTGCGGCACCGCCTGCGCACCATCGACCAGCACCGGCACGCCGCGCGCATGGGCAAAGGCGATCATCTGCTTGATCGGGTTGATCGTGCCCAGCGCGTTCGAGACATGCATCACGCCGACGAACTTGGTGCGCTGGTTGAACAACTTTTCGTAGTCGTCGAGCATCAGCTCACCCGCGTCGTTGATCGGAACCACACGAATCGTCGCGCCTTTTTCTTCGGCCAGCATCTGCCACGGCACGATGTTGGAGTGATGCTCCATCGTGGTCAGGATAATTTCGTCGCCGGGCCCTATGAACTTGCGGCCGTAGCCATGCATCACCAGATTGATGGCATCGGTGGTGCCGCTGGTAAAAATTACTTCGCGCTCTTCACGCGCATGAATGAAGTGTTGCAGCTTGCGCCGCGCCTGCTCGTACTCGTTGGTAGCGATCTCCGACAGGGCATGCACTGCACGGTTGATATTGGCGTGCTGCGTGGTCTGATAGCGCACCAGGCGATCAATGACCTGCTGCGGCATCTGGCTCGACGCGGCATTGTCGAGGTAGACCAGCGGCTTGCCGTTGACCTGCAGCTTGAGGATGGGGAAATCGGCGCGAATGCGTTCGACGTCGAGACCTGGCGCCGCTGGTACAGCGTGTACTTTAGGTGAAGTCTGAAGTGCGTTCATGGCAGGCTTGCAGTTTGTTCGAGCACCGTCTGCTCAAGTTGCCGTTTGAGCGAGGCGATAGGAATGCGGTCGATGATCTCGGCGCCGAACGCATAGGTCAGCAGGTTGCGGGCCACCGCCTCGGTTAGCCCACGGCTTTGCAGATAAAACACCTCCTCGCTGTCGAGCTGGCCAACGGTTGCCCCATGCGTGCACTTGACGTCGGAGGCAAAAATCTCCAGCTGCGGCTTGGTATCGATGTGCGCCTTGGCGGTCAAGAGCAGGTTGCGGTTGGTCTGCTGGGCGTCGGTACGCTGCGCGCCTTCGCGCACCATGACCTTGCCGTTGAACACCGCATGTGCACTGCCGCCGACGATGCATTTGTGCAGTTGGCGGCTGCTGCCGTGGGGCTTGGCATGGTCCATGCTGCTATGGGTGTCGGCCAGTTGCCGGCCGGAGATCAGCGCCAGCCCGTCGAGCGAACAGGTGGCACCCTCGGCCGTTTGCAGCACGTTCAGGTTGTAGCGAGAAATGCGCGCGCCCAGCGCGACACTGACCGACTGGTAGTTGCTGGCGCGACCGAGCGACACCGCGCAGTTGGCGATATGAAACGCTTTACCGCCTTCGCGCTGAACCCGGATGTGCGTCACTTGCGAATTTTCGTCGAGCACGATTTCGGTGACAGCGTTGGTGAAATGGGCTTGTTCTTGCCAACGCGGCTGGTACAACACGACGTAATCTTCGATCACTGTCACGGCGCTGCCAGCCTCGGCAAGCACCAGACAGCGCGGGGTACTCACAACATCCTTTTGGGTCGCAATAAACAGCAAATGGACTGGCGCTGCCACCGATACGTCACGCGGGACGATGACCACTGCGGCATCGTGCAGAAACGCGGTATTTTGCGCGGCGAATGCATCCCGGGTGAAGGGTGCGTGCCGGCCGAGATGCGGCTTGATTGCCGCCGCGTGCGCAGCCATCGCTGTCGTCAGGTTGGACACCACCGCGCCGCTGTGGGTACCATTATCTCCATTGGGACTAGACAACTGCGGCGCATAGATACCATCCACAAACACCAGTCGGTTTTTCGCTTCTTCAATAAAAAAGTGAGCAACATCGCTGGCTTCCAGGCAAGTGGCACTGAGCGCTGACGCAAACGACGTCTTGCTGAGTAGGGAAATATCGGTAAAACGCCACTCCTCGTCACGCGTGGTGGGCAGCCTCAGCGCGCCCACGCGCTCGACCGCCTCCGCGCGCAGCGCCTTGAGCCACGCCAACGGGCTCGCCTCCAGCTGCGGCTGTCCTGCCACCAGGCTTTCAAGATAAGACCCGGCAAGCGCCGGCGCCGGAGTCAGTGCGGTGGCATCAATCATGCGGGCACACTCGCTGCAGCCTTGTACTCGGCGCTGACCCACTCGTAACCGCGCGTCTCAAGCTCAAG
Source organism: Ramlibacter sp. (assembly GCA_046599015.1). Lineage (GTDB taxonomy): Bacteria > Pseudomonadota > Gammaproteobacteria > Burkholderiales > Burkholderiaceae_C > Ramlibacter. Next base: position 15,563 of record JBKJHN010000110.1, on the reverse strand, counting down.
CGCCAGTGCCTTGCCGCCGGTCTTGATGATGCGGCCGCCATCCATCACGTGCACGTAATCGGGCACGATGTAGTTCAGCAGGCGCTGATAGTGGGTCACCATCACCACCGCATTGTCTTGGGTGGCGAGCTGATTCACACCGTGGGCGACGATCCTCAGCGCGTCGATATCGAGGCCGGAATCGGTCTCATCAAGGATTGCCAGACGGGGCTCGAGCAGCGCCATCTGCAGTATTTCGTTGCGCTTCTTCTCGCCACCGGAGAAACCTTCGTTGACGCTACGGTCAAGAAAATCGGGGTTCATTTCCAGCAGCTTCATTTTTTCGCGCACGAAGTCGTCAAACTCAAGCGGGTCGAGTTCTTCCTTGCCGCGCTGTTTTTGAAGCGTGTTGTAGGTCAGCCGCAGGAACTGGCTGTTGATGACGCCGGGTACCTCGATTGGATACTGAAAGGCCAGAAAAAAGCCGGCTCGCGCGCGTTCTTCGGGTTTCAGCGCCAACAGGTTCTGGCCTTCGAACAGCACGCTGCCGCTGGTCACTTCATAGGCCGGGTGGCCCGCGAGTACCTTGGCGAAGGTGCTCTTGCCCGAACCGTTCTGGCCCATGATGGCGTGAACTTCACCGCTCCTGACCGTGAAGTCAAGGTCCTTCAGAATTTCGACACCATTCACGGTCGCGCACAGCCCACGCACTTCGAGTAATACTTTGCTTTTCGGGTCAATCATCCGACACTTCCTTCGAGTTTGAAGCTCAGGAGGTTGGTCGCCTCGACTGCAAACTCCAGGGGCAATTGCTGAAATACGTCTTTGCAGAAGCCATTGATGATCATCGAGACCGCTCCCTCGGCATCGACACCGCGCTGGGCAAAGTAAAACATCTGGTCTTCGCCGATCTTCGAGGTTGATGCCTCGTGCTCAACCTGGGCGCTGTTGTTGAGGACCTGGATATAAGGGAAGGTGTTGGCGCCGGACTCTTCGCCAATCAGCATCGAATCGCACTGTGAGTAATTGCGCGCGCCAGTGGCGCCAGCCGCAATCTTGACCAGACCCCGGTAGCTGTTGTTCGACTTGCCGGCGGAAATGCCTTTGCTGACAATCGTGCTGCGCGTATTTTTTCCAATGTGGATCATCTTGGTGCCGGTGTCGGCTTGCTGGTAGTTGTTGGTCACCGCGACCGAATAGAACTCACCAATCGAGTTGTCGCCCAGCAAAACCACCGAGGGATACTTCCAGGTGATCGCCGCACCGGTCTCGACCTGGGTCCACGAAATACGCGCGTTGACACCTTTGGCCAGGCCGCGCTTGGTGACGAAGTTGTAAATGCCGCCAACGCCGTTTTCGTCGCCCGCATACCAGTTCTGCACCGTCGAGTATTTGATGTCGGCGTTGTCCAGTGCGACCAGTTCGACCACCGCCGCATGCAGCTGATTGGTGCTGAACGCCGGCGCGGTACAACCTTCCAGGTAAGACACGGATGCCCCCTCCTCGGCGATGATCAGCGTGCGTTCGAATTGCCCCGACTCCTCGGTGTTGATACGGAAGTAGGTCGACAAATCCATCGGGCACTTGACACCTTTGGGAATAAAGCAAAACGAGCCGTCGGTAAATACCGCCGAATTGAGCGCCGCGTAAAAGTTGTCGCCGGTGGGAACCACGGTGCCCAGATACTTCTGCACCAGCTCGGGATGCTCCAGCACCGCTTCCGACATGGAGCAGAAAATGACGCCGACTTCGGCCAACTTGTGTTTGTAGGTGGTGGCGACCGAGACACTGTCAAAAATCACATCGACCGCAACGCCCGCCAGCGCCATGCGCTCATGCAGCGGTACACCCAGCTTCTCGAAGGTCCGCAGCAACTCAGGATCGACCTCGTCGATACTGTTTAACTTGACTTTGATCTTGGGCGCCGCGTAGTAGCTGATCGCCTGATAATCGATTTTCGGGTGGTGACAGGTTTGCCATTCGGGCTCGGTCATTTCGAGCCAGGCCCGATAGGACTTGAGGCGAAATTCGAGCAGCCATTCGGGCTCTTTTTTCTTGCTCGAAATCATCCGAATGATGTCTTCATTGAGACCCTTGGGCGCGACATCCGATTCAATGTCGGTGACGAAACCATGCCTATAGGGCTGGTTGACCAAGTTTTGCAGTACTGCACTCATTGAACTTACCTCTGGTAATTTTCCAGTCCACGCTCACACGCGACTCCAGTGACGCATTTACAGCGTGGTGCTGATTATTTTTTTAGATTGAAACTCTCACCACAACCGCATTCACTCTCGGCTTTGGGGTTGTCGAACTTGAAGCTTTCATTGAAACCTTCCTTGACGAAATCAATGTGTGAGCCATCGATAAATGGCAGGCTGGCAGCATCAACCACCAGCATCGTGTCGTGCGACTCGAAGACATGGTCGCCAGCGAGCGCTTCGGCGGCGTAGTCAAAGGTGTAGGCAAAACCATTGCAGCCGACCTTTTTTATGCCCAGGCGCAAACCGATTCCGTTGCCGTTTTTCGCCAGCTGCGATTGAATTCTTTTTGCTGCTTTTTCCGTCAAGGTGACTGCCATGGCTCTTTACCTTTCAATTGGGATAATAATTGTTGACTAGTTTAGTCAACAATTGATTTCAACGCCTGACTAATTTTGTCAACCTTTCCAATTAAGGGGTTATGCATCCACGCCACATCGGCGAGGTCATGCTCCGCATGGGAATCCAGCTGCTAGCGCCGAGTTGGCACCAGCAAACGGGGCCGGGCCACAATATCTACCGCGACAGCTGCGCAGCTGCCGATCACTGGGCCAACCAGGTCTGGGCACTTGACACCGGTACATCCCGATGGCCCGAGAGTTCGTGTATCTCGCCGCATTGGCGCCCGTTAGCCACTCGTTGCGTCTCTGTTGAACGCCCTTGCGGGAGTCCCCCACTTCATACACATGTCCGTCCCGGGTTGCGATGCAAATTCGAAACCAGCCGGGATCGGCATTGGCCAGTTCTGGAATGTAGTCGGCTACCTTGCACCTTCGCACTGATGAGCAGGCGAATAGTCGGTGACCCCCGGCGGAGCTCAAACCCAGCAAAATGTCTTCGATGGAAACAAGCAGATACTCGCGGGAAGCGCAGTTGCAACCCGGCCAAACAGAGCCACCGGAAAAGAAGAACATGTCGGCGACAAAAACGATCGATGTCTGGTACTTCAACGCCGGCGGCGGACACCGCGCGGCAGCGGCGGCGCTCGACGAGGTGATCCGCCGGCAGCGGCCAGACTGGCGGGTGCGGCGCTTCAACATCATGGAGGTGCTCGACCCGCAGGGCTGGTACAAGCGGGTCACCGGCACCCAGCCAGAGGACTACTACAACATACGTTTGAAGACCGGCTTTACGCTGGGCCTGGCGCAGGAACTCAAGATGTTCCAGGCCATGCTCCGCGCGTGCAACCCAGTCATGGTCAGGGTCCTGCAGCAACATTACCTGCGAACGGAGCCGGACCTCGTCGTATCCGTCATTCCCAACCTGAATCGCCCCATGTGCGAGGCGCTCGCGACCACGCTTCCGGGCGTTCCCTACGTCACTGTGATGACCGACATCGCGGACTTCCCACCGGACTTCTGGGTCGTACCCGGCCAGCCGCAACATGTGGTGTGCGGGAGCGACCACGCAATGCAGCAGGCGCGCAAGCTCGGGTGCAGCGAATCGCGCTTGCATCGCATGTCGGGGATGATCCTGCGGCCCGAATTCCACGAGCCACTCCATGTCGACCGGGCCGCGGAGCGCCTCGCTCTGGGCCTTGACCCCACTCGTACGACGGGACTGGTTCTCTTCGGCGGTCACGGTTCACGGGTGATGACCTCGATTGCGCAGGAACTCGATGATGTCCAGCTGATCCTGATGTGCGGCCACAACGAATCGCTGGCGAAGTCACTGCGCTCGTTGAAGGCATCCGCCCCCCGCGCCATCGTGGAATTTACGCCCGCGGTTCGCCGCTACATGCAGCTTGCCGATTTTTTCATCGGCAAGCCGGGACCGGGCAGCCTGAGCGAAGCCGTGCAGGTGGGCCTGCCGATCGTGACGGTGCGCAATGCATGGACCATGCCGCAGGAGCGATATAACACCCAATGGGTGCACGACAATGGGATCGGCATCGTCGGGACGTCGATGAGGCGGATCAAGGCCCCGGTGGGTGAGTTGCTGAGGCGGCTACCGGAGTTCCGCGCCAATGTGGCCAGGATGCCTGCGAATCGGGCTGTATTCGAGATGCCCGGGATCCTTGAAAGGATCCTGGCGGGCGCATCAAGGCCGCTGGATTCCGGCGCGAGCTTTGGACAAACCGCCTCGTCTGAGCCGCAAGGGGACGCCTCGGTCGTCTGAACCGCGAACGCTGGGCTGAAGCAGAGAGAGAAAGAGAGAGAGAGAGGGAAATCGCCGAGTGTTTCTCGTGCTCGCCGGCGGAACCGTTTCGATCCAGCCAGAACAAACAAGTCCGCAACCCAAGGAGCCTTGCCGTGAGTCCATCCGAAACCCAATCCGTCCTGACGGTAAGCCTGCTCGCCGCCTTTGCCGATGGCGACAAGCATGATCGCGAGCGCACCGAGATCAAGCGCATCGCCGACGGGCTGTCGCAGGCCGAAGGCATTCACCTGCCTTCGCTGTACCAGGATGTCCTGATGAAGCGCGTCTCCCTCGATAGCGCTGCGGCGCCGTTGGCGAGCGGCCCGGTGGACGCCAGCCCCTTGCCGGCGACTTGCCGGAAACGCTTTCCACCATGGCCATCATCCCCCTGCAGATGAAGCTGGTCTATGGCATCGGCCAGGCGTACGGCTACCAGCTGGACCGCGGCCACATCAAGGACTTTCTCGCAACGGTCGGCGTTGGCCTGACCTCTCAATACCTGGAGCAGGCCGGACGCAAGTTGCTAGGAGGTCTTTTGGGGCGTGTGGGCGGAGGCTTGCTGCGCGGCCTGGGCAACCAGGCCGTGAGTTCCGGCATGAGCTTCGCCGCGACCTATGCACTCGGCCAGGTGGCCAAGCGCTACTACGCAGGCGGGCGCACGCTGTCCACGCAAATGCTCAAGGACACCTACACCTCGGTCATGCAGGACGGCCAGCAATTGCAGGGCAAATATCTGCCCGCGATTCAGGAGAAGGCACGCACCCTGGATGCGGGGAAAGTGCTGGCAATGGTGCGGGACGCGTAGCAGCCCCGCCCCCCGCCCCTACCGCCTCGCCCCGAGATAGGTCGGCGCGATGGCGTGCAGGGAATGCGGCGAAACGCCCAGATCGGCCAGTCCGGGCAAGGTGCCACTGGCCACGTTGCTCACTTTCATGGAATCGAGGTTGTCGCGGCTCATGAGGGTGGGCCCCGGAGCGAACTCCATGAACAGCGCCTGCAGCCGCGCCACCGGCGCAGGCAATGCGATCACAGGACGAGCGTGCCCGGACAGGTTACCCGCCAGCTTCACCAACTCGCGCAGCGTAAAGCGATCCGGCCCGCAGGCTTCGTAAGTAAGCTTGACGGTGTCATCGCGTTGCAGGCACTGCACGATGGCCTGCACGACATCCCCGACCCAGACCGGCTGGAACAAGGTGTTGGCGCCCGCCAGCGGCATCACCGGAAAAAACGTCTGCAGGCGCGCGAACAAATTCAGGAACTGGTCTCCCTCGCCGAAGATGACGCTCGGACGCAGCACGGTCCAATCGAGCTGCGAGGCCCGCAGCACCTCTTCACCCCTGGCCTTGCTGCGCTGGTACAGGGACGGCGCGTCGCTGGCAGCACCCAGTGCGCTCACGTGCACGAGGCGCGAAACGCCCGCGTCGTGGCAGACGCGCGCAATCTTCTTCACCAACTCCACGTGGGTGCGTTCGAACTCGAACGAGTTGCCGTGCAGGATGGCCACCAGGTTGACGACGGCGTCGTGGCCCGGCATCAATGACGCCAGCGCCGACTCGTCATGGACGTCTGCCTGCACCAGGTTCAGCAATGGCGAAGAGTCCCCGATCCTCGCTTTGGCGACATCGCGCGTGGGCACCGTGACGCGATGCTGCAGGCGCACCAACTCCTGGCACAGATGCCTTCCGACAAAACCTGTTCCGCCCAGGACAAGAATATTTTTCATCGCACCTTTCAAACCGCCAATGCTGTAGTGCTCCAGTTTAGGGCGAACTCTGCGCGTCCATGCATCCACCCGTTGGTTGTCGGGTTTCGCACCTGGGTTTAGCTTACGATCAGCGCCATGCGAATTCTGCTGGTCGAAGACGACAAGATACTGGCCGAAGCGCTCAGCCGCGCCATGGTGCAGTCCGCCTACGCGGTCGACGTCGTCGAGACCGGCGAAGCCGCGGACACCGCGCTGGCTGTCTCGGCTTATGACCTGGCGATCCTCGACATCGGTTTACCGGGCCTCAGCGGCCTCGATGTGCTGCGGCGGCTTCGCAGCCGTAAATCGCATGTGCCAGTTCTGCTACTGACGGCGCTGGACACGCTGGCAGATCGGGTGCGGGGCCTCGACCTGGGGGCGGACGACTACCTGACCAAGCCCTTCGACCTGCCGGAGCTCGAAGCCCGGGTGCGCGCCTTGTTGCGTCGCGGCAGCGCCAACCCGGCACCCTACCTGCATCACGGCCGGCTTTCGCTCGACACCGTGGGCCGCAGGGTGTTCCATGACAACGCGCCGGTGGAATTGTCTGCGCGCGAGCTCGCCGTGCTCGAGCTGCTGATGATGCGCGAGGGAAAAGTCGTCAGCAAGGAACTCATGGTCAACCATCTTTACGGGTGGGGCGATGAGGTCGGCGCGAATGCGATCGAGGTCTATGTGTACCGCATCCGCAAGAAGCTCGAGCCCCTGGGGTGCGAGATCCGCACTGTTCGCGGCATGGGGTACCTGATGGAACGCATCGATGCACCCGGCTGAGCCGAGCCTGCAGCGCAAGCTGCTGGCCTGGCTGCTGGGGCCGTTGCTCATCCTCCTGGTCCTGGACACCGCATTCACTTACTGGAGTTCGGTCAATTTCTCCAACCTGGCGCACGACCGTTCGTTGCACGAGATCGCCCGGGAGGTGGTGCTTCACGTCAAGCCCAACGGCAGTGCGCCTCGCCTCGACCTGTCCCCAGCAGCCGAAAAAATCCTGCTGGTCGACCAGGACGACCGGGTGTTCTACAAGGTCACATCCTCCCAGGGCGCCCTCATCGGCGGCGATCCGCAGTTGACCGCGCCCCCTGGGTTGCCGGCGGGGCGCGACAAGCCGATGTTCTACGGGGACACACTGCACGGCGAGCCAGTGCGAGTGGTCGCGTCCCGGATGTCATTCGGCGAAGATGATGCGAACGGCACCGTACTCGTGCAAGTCGCCGAGACACTGAACAAGCGCAACCGGCTGGCGCGGGACATTCTGGCGAGCGTGGTGGCACCGCAGTTGCTGCTGATCGTGATGGCCACGCTGGCCGTCTATGTCGGCGTCTCGCGCGGGCTGGCGCCCCTGGATCGCCTCAAGCAGGCCGTCTCTCATCGATCGCACGTGGACCTGAGCCCAGTGGAAATGCAGGATGTTCCGGGCGAGGTTCGGCCCCTGGTGGACGAGGTCAATGAACTGATGACCCGCCTGGGCAAGACGCTGGACTTCCAGAACCGTTTCATTGCGGATGCGGCGCACCAGCTGAAGACACCCGTGGCGGGGCTCAAGACGCAGATCGAGCTGGCCCTGCGCGAACCCGACCCGGAGCGAGCACGCCACTCGCTGGCGCAGCTGTATGTCTCCGCCGACCGTCTCTCGCGGCTGGTGCGTCAGCTTCTGACGCTGGCCCGCAACGAACCCGGCGCCATGGCCGCCCTGCAACTGAAGGCACTGGACCTCAACGCGTTCGCGCTGGAGATCAGCATGGAATGGGCGCCCCAGGCGCTCAGGAATGGCGTCGATCTTGGCTTCGAGGGAAGCGACGCGGTTGTGATCAGCGCCGAGCCGGACCGGCTGCGCGAGCTGATCAACAACCTGATCGACAACGCGGTGCGGTACAGCCGGCGCGACGGCCGCGTCACGGTCGCCGTCAGCCGGGCCGAAGGCGGGCAGGGGTTGTTGTCGATCAGCGACGACGGCCCCAGCATCCCGCCCGAGGAACGCACCCGCATCTTCGAGCGCTTTCACCGGCTGCTCGGCGGGCAAACCGATGGCAGCGGCCTGGGACTGGCCATCGTCAGTGAGATCGCGTCGCTGCACGGCGCGCGCATCACGCTCGAAGAAGACCGCGACGGAGTCGGCAACACCTTCAGCGTCATCTTTCCCCCGCGAAAACCCGAAGACCTTTTGACATCGTAAGCTGGGCGACAGCTGAACGACATCTTTGCGACAGTCAACCGGCAGAAGGGCGTAAGCGCCTCTGCGTAACCTCGAAAGCATCGAACCAACCCGTGGTTCGGCCCCGCTTTTTCGAGGAACAAAGATGGATTTGCTTGCCACCCCCGAGTTCTGGATCGCCCTGGCCCAGATCATCATGATCAACATCGTCCTGAGCGGCGACAACGCGGTTGTCATCGCCCTGGCGTGCCGTGCCCTGCCTCCCTCGCAGCAGAAGAAGGCCATCCTGTTCGGCAGTCTCGGCGCGATCGGGCTGCGTATTGTCCTCACTTTTTTCGCGGTGATGCTGCTTGGGCTGCCCTACCTCAAACTGGTCGGAGCGGCGCTGCTGCTTTTCATCGGCGTCGGTCTCCTCAAAGGCGAGGACGACGGCGGCGAATTGGAGGGCCACTCGAGCCTGGCGGCCGCCATCAAGACCATCATCGTGGCGGACCTGGTCATGAGCCTGGACAACGTCATTGGCGTCGCGGCCGCGGCAAAGGGCAGCCTGCCACTGCTGATCATCGGCCTGGTCATCAGCGTCCCGCTGATCATTTACGGCAGCACCCTGATCCTGAAACTCATGGGCCGCTTCCCGGTGATCATCACCATCGGCGCCGGTTTGCTGGGCTGGGTGGCCGGTGAAATGGCGATGTCGGATCCGTCCATCTCAGGATGGGCCGCCGAACAACACACATTGCATATGTTGGCCCCGGCGATGGGCGCCCTGCTGGTGGTCGCCATGGGCAAGTGGATGGTCATGCGAGCGCAGACCGTGGCCGCCAACGGGCCCTCGCTCGATCGCGTCCCCAGCTGATTGCAAAGGAGTCCCGCATGAAAAATCTCTTGCTTCCCATCGACGGCGACGCCAGACGGACGAAAGCGGCGGTAGCCGAGGCGCTCAGCATGTACGCGCAGGAGCCAGTCCGAATTCACCTGCTGAACGTGCAGCCAGTCGTGTCCAGCCACGTGGCCATGTTCTTCGGCGACGGCGAACTGCAACAGACCCAGCTGAACGCCGGCGCGGAAGACCTGGCGCCGGCACGCGCGCAGCTGGATGCCGCGGGCCTGGCCTACACCACCACCATAAAGATCGGCCGCAGCGCCGAAACCATCGCCCGCGTCGCGCGCGAACTCGGCTGCGACCGCATTGTGATGGGCCAGGAAGACCAGGGCTTCGCCAACAAGATCTTCGGCTCACTCGCGCACCAGGTGCGCCATCTATTGAGCGGCGCGGGCGATTGCCAGGTGATCGGCTCCTGATTCACGAGGCGACAAGGTCGGGCAGAACCTGGCCGCGGCGAGCGCGGCGGTAATCCCGTCAAAGCTCGCCGGGGTACAAATCGACGTTTTTCCTTGCCAGGACGGCGGCGCCTTGATGCCATGTTGCTGGCGTCAATTGGCAAACCCTCCTTTTGCCTGCAGAATAGACCAAAAGGAATCGACCGATGACCATACTCGCAGCCTACGTCCCGCGCCCGGAAGGCCAGGCCGCCCTGGACAAGGGCATAGAAATCGCAAAGCGCCGCAAAGAACGCCTGATCGTGGTCAACGCCAGTCCCGGCGGCGCCAAGGAAGATGTGGCCAAGGCCGACGTGCAGGACGTCGAGCGGGTGGAAGAGCTGCTGCGGGCCGCCGGCATCGATGCGGAGTTCAAGCAGTTCATTCGCGGCAACGACGCGGTCAAGGAAATCGTGGCCCTGGTCGACTCGCTGCCCGCATCCTTGCTCGTCATCGGCATCAGAAAGCGCTCCGCCGTGGGCAAGCTCATCCTGGGAAGCGTGGCGCAGGAATTGCTGCTGACCGTTTCGTGCCCCGTGCTGGCGGTAAAGGCGAAGTAGCGCCGAACCCGAACAAGAAAATTTTTATCGCGCTCCGATGGCGGTGTTCGCGCTGGCTGCCCGCTGCGCCGCTCGTCGGCGGTCGCCCATCGCCAGCAGGCCGCCCATCACCATCAGGGCGCAGCCGCCCCAGATCCACGTCACGAAGGGCTTGTGGTACACGCGCAGCGTCCACGCGCCCTGCCCCACGTCTGCGCCCAGCGCAACGTAAAAGTCGCCCAGCACACCGCTGTCGACGGCCGCTTCGGTCATCGACAGCGCGGGCGTGGACGTGTAACGGCGCTTTTCGGGATGCAGCTTGCGCAGGGAGCGGCCGTCGCGCGCCAGGTCCACGCTGCCCCGCGCAGCCTCGTAGTTGGGGCCCTGGACTTGCGCGACACCCTCGAAGGTAAGCACATGGCCCTGGACGGTCACCGATTCCCCTGGCGCCATCCGCAGCTCGGTCTCAACCTGGTAGCTTCGCACCAGTGTCACGCCCACGATGAACACCGCCACGCCCAGATGCGCCACGACCATGCCGCACCAGCCCAGCGACGGTAGCCCGCCCGCGCGCAGTTTGCCGTGAACGGCAACCGCGATTGACAGCACGAGCCAAGCCGCCAGGAACAGGCCAAGTGCCGTCAAGGCCGACCAGCCACCCCAAACGAGCGGGAGTGCAGCACCCAGCATCGCCCCCAGCGCCAACGCCCAGCGCAACCGGGTCCACAGCTCAAACAGCGGAGCGTCTTGCCAACGCGCCAGCGGCGCCACGCCCATCAGGAATACGGCTGGCGCCATCAAGGGCACGAACACCGTGTCGAAGTACGGCGCGCCAACGGAGATCTTGCCGAGCCCGAACACCTCGAGCATCAGCGGGTACAGCGTGCCCAGCAGTACCGAGGCCGCCGCTACCGTGAGCAGCAGCGTGTTCGCCAGCAGCAGGGTTTCACGCGACACTGCGCCGAACCGCGCCCCGCTTTCGAGCCGGGATGCGCGCAGCGTGAAGAGCGCCAGCGAACCGCCGATCACCAGCAGCAGGAAAGTCAGTATGAAGATACCCCGCATTGGGTCGATGGCGAACGCGTGCACCGAGCTCAGCACCCCAGAGCGGACCAGGAACGTTCCGAGCAAAGACAGCGAAAAACAGATGATCGCAAGCAGCACCGTCCAGGGATTGAAAAGGCCGCGCCTGCCGCTTACCGCCAGCGCATGGATCAGGGCCGTGCCGACAAGCCAGGGCATGAACGCCGCATTCTCCACCGGGTCCCAGAACCACCAACCGCCCCAGCCGAGTTCTCGGTAGGCCCACCAACTGCCGAGCGCCACGCCCAGCGTCAGGAAACACCAGGCGGCCGTGGTCCAGGGCCGCGCCCAGCGTGCCCAGGCGGTGTCACGCCGGTCGCCGAGCAGCGCCGCGATCGCAAAGGCGAAGGCCACCGAGAAACCGACGTAGCCCATGTACAGCAGCGGCGGGTGCAGCACCATGCCTGCGTCCTGCAGCAGCGGATTGAGATCGCGGCCCTGCGCCGGAATCGGGAACACGCGCAGGAATGGGTTCGAGGTGGTCAGCACAAACAGCATGAAGCCCGCCGACAGCAAGCCCATCACGCCCAGCACACGCGCCACCACTTCGGCCGGCAGGTTCCGGCTGAACCGCGCCACCGCCAGCATCCACACCGACTGCATCACCTGCCACAGCAGCATCGAGCCTTCGTGCGAACCCCAGGACGCCGCAAAGCGGTACGGCAGTGGAAGCAGCGAAGTGGAATTCTCGGCCACGTTGCGCACAGAAAAGTCGTTTTGCACAAACGATGCCACCAGACAGCCCCAGGCCAGCAGCACAAACAGGCTCTGCCCCGCGGCCAAGGGGCGCGCCAGCGCCATCCAGTCCTGAGCGCCGCGTTGCGCACCGGCCAACGACACAGTGGCGAGCGCCAGCGACAGCAACAGCGCCAGAATGAAAGCGAAGTGACCCAGCTCCGGGATCATCGCGCGAGGTCAGGGCGTGACGGCAAGGACACCCTGGCCCGCTGCTGCGCGCGTTCGATGGCCAGCGAAAGTTCCGCGTGGCGCGAGGTGCCCGGCGGAATTTGCTCCAACAGGCGCTTCCAATACGCCGCCGCCCCGGAGAAGTCCCGCAACTCCCAGGCGGCGCTGCCCGCCATGTCGAGCGCCTGAGCGTGCCCGCCGTCAAGCTCCAGCGCTTTGCGCACCAGTTGCTGCGGCTCCCCGACCAAGGTGCGGCCCTGCGCCATGCCGCGCGCCTCGGCGTACTCCACCCACACGGCCGGATCACTGGCAGCCTTCGAGGGGCCTGAGACGGCCTTTTCAAAGGCCACCGCCGCCTGCGCATAGCGCTCGGCGCGCATGTCAAGTCGCGCCTTGAGCACCAGCGCTCGGGGATCGTTCGGCTGCCGCTGCAAGTGCCGCTCGAGTTCGGCATAGATGTGCGCGGACAGGTCGCCCTCGGTTGGCAGGCCTTCCTGCAGCAATTGCTCGCTCAACGCGCTTCGTTGGCTGCCCACCGCATCCCAATCGCCGCGCAAGCTGTACAGCCCGAAGGCCAGCGCGGGCAAGCCCAGCACGAGTGCCGCGGTGGTGATCCGGGCGCGACGCCGGGCTGCGGGCCCCTTCTGACGCATGCCGCGCCACACCAAGGACAGGATGACGCCCAGGACCAGCGCCACCATCGCGGCAGCCAGCACAAAGAACATCAACTTCGAATCCAATCCTCATCCCCATGCGGGCGCCAGCAGCGCTGGCCACCGCGCGTTACTTGGTGGTGACCGCTGCGGCGGGTATCACCGAGCCCGTGCTGCCCGCCGGGCCCGCCGCCGGCGCCCCCGACGTGACGGCCTTCGCCGGACCATCGGCACGGCGCTTGACCATGGCGTCGTCCAGCAGCTTAATGCCGGCCTGAGAGATGACCATGCCCTTGTTGATCGACTCCTCGAACTGCTGCGGATTGTGGAAGTGCCCGCCATTGGTGGCCGACCACCATTCCCAGTGGATGTGCGCTTCGGAGTGCTTGGTGCGGGCTTCGTTCAGCACGGCGGCATCGACCCCCATGTTCTGGGCGGCCTCGAACTTGTCGACCAGGCGGGTCAACCAGAACTCGGCTTTGCGCATCTTGCCCGTCCACTTGTTCTTGAGTGAGTCGATGCTGTAGACCGCCTGCTTCTCGGTCCAGGTCTTGTGACAGCCCAGGCAGGTTTCCTTGACGTAGTGCTTGGGCGAGGTCTGCCAATGCGAGGTATAGGTCTTGCCCGTCGTCGGGTCCTTCATTTTGGGCATGTGGCAAGAGCTGCACTCCGCGCCTGCCTTCTGGTGGGTGCTGTTGTAGAACACCTCGGTGTCGGGATGCTGACCCTTCCAGAGCATGGCGCCGGTGACACTGTGCTTGAAGTCGCCGAACTTCAGGTCCTTGTAATGCTGCCCGATGTCATTCACGTCTTTCAGCGGGAAGTGGTTGGTGCGCGGGTCGGCCATGCCGATCGGCTGGCCGGTGGTGGGATCGGTGCCGGGATTGCAGTTGTATTCCACGTGGCACTGCCCGCACTGCAGCTTGGTGTCGTAGCGGCTCAGCAATGCGATCTTGCGGGTGAAGCCGCGCTCGCCAAGTTCCTTGACATCGATCTTGGCTCCCTTGGGGTCCTTGTGCCACAGCGTGTCCTTCTCGGGGCGTGTCAATGCCTGAATCAGGCCGTCGCGGATGATGCGTGGCTGGGCTGAATGCGGGTCATGGCAAAAGTTGCAGTTCAGCGAGTGCTTGGTGTCTTTGACGAACTCATTGACCTTGGACAGGCGGCTCCACTTGGCCTCGGGCGCGGGGTCGCCCATGTACGCCCAGTCCAGGATGTGGTCGGCCGACTTGCAGGACATGCACACCGGATTGGCGGCTGCCGCGGTGCCGGGCTTGAAGGCCTTGTGCGGTTCATTCGGGAACTCGTCCTTCAGCACATCCCAGATGTTGAAGTTACCGCCCATCCGGGTAAGACCGGCCTTGCCTTCCTTGTTGGTGAAGCGGCCGCCGAAGGCGCGGTCGACCACCACCTGGTCATACAGGGCAAACGCGTGCGAGCGCGGCTCATTGTGCTCACGCGTGAAGCCGTGCGGCATCAGCAGCTTGTCAATAGCACCGCCGGCCGCCACGCCCTTTTCCTTGTGCGCGGTCTTCTCGGTGTTCATGTTGTACATGGTGCGGTACTGGTTCTTGTGGCAGCTGCCGCACGAGGCCGGATCGGTGCTGGAGGTCGGCCGGCCCTTGCCCGCCTTGCGGTGCGCGTCCAGACCGGTATGGCACGAATCGCAGGCCACGGTTTTGTGCGCGCTCTTCTCGTGGAACTCTTGAATGGCCTCGTGGCACTCGTAGCAATCTTTGGTGTTAAAAACCGCGGCCTTGACGTTGATCTTGGCCTGCGCATGCGCGGCGGCTGCGCCCATCAACAACGCCAGCGCAGCCAGGAGGCCCAGCAGCGTTGACCACACTCTGGAACCCACTCGATTGTTCATGTTTGGTCCTGTTGCATCACTGCGGAGCAACTCTTATCGATTGCACGCCAATTCATTATGGCAGGCCCTTCGCTTGATTCGAGTGACATCGCACCTCCTTGATGGATGTCAACATCTGGCCATGGCAATAGCTGCAACGACGGTCGGAACCTTCGCGATCAATACCGGTACGGGTCGTCCGGAAAGCGGTCGTGGCGGTTGCGCACGCCATCCCCATCCCGGTCGCGATCATCCTGGTTCATGATGCCGTCGCCGTCCAGGTCGCCGTAGGGCCCGTAGAGGCGGGCGAAGCGACGCTGGTTACGCGGGCTGTCCGGGTCGTGGATGTTGGCGATGCCATCCTGGTCATGGTCACCATAGGGGCCGCGGCGTTCCCAGCTCTGGTCGCGATACCGCGCGCCGTCGTCATACCGGTACTGACCATAAGCCGGTTGAGGCTGCACGTACACGGGGCGCGGCTGCACGTACGGGCGCGGCTGCTCGTACACCGGGCGCGGTTGCACATAGACCGGCGCCGGCTCGCCATAGACGGGCGCGCCTTGGACGCCCCCCAAAAAGTACGCGTCGCCTCTTGCGTGCGCGGCCGAGGCGGCAGCGAGAGCCGCAACAGCCAGAGCGGCCGCAGCGACGCCTTTGGAAAACAGCAAAGATTTCATGATGGCTCCTTGGGTTGGGATGGACGCATGGTGCGCCCCGATCGATGAACGCCGCCTGAACAGATTCGAGGCTAAGCAACTCGAATGCAGAGAATGTCGACGCAGACACTGCGAGGTGCTTCGGCGCCGGCACCCGGGCTTCAGTCCGCGGTGACTGGCCCCGAGGCGT
The DNA here is from genome assembly GCA_046599015.1 of Ramlibacter sp. Taxonomy (GTDB): domain Bacteria; phylum Pseudomonadota; class Gammaproteobacteria; order Burkholderiales; family Burkholderiaceae_C; genus Ramlibacter. The sequence continues at coordinate 92 of JBKJHN010000110.1, read as the reverse complement.
ATGAGCCTTTGCATTCAGGTCCGCGGCACTCGGTATTGAGCATCTGATAGATGATCGCGCCGCTGTGATTCCTCGCCTTGAAATGACCGATG
>JBKJHN010000175.1:0-14488 GCA_046599015.1 Ramlibacter sp. | reverse complement strand
CTTATGGGCAACACTGCTCCCATGGACGTGTTGTTGCCCGCCGTCCGGCAGCGGTGCTAGCCGTGTTGCTACTCGAGCCAGAGGCTCATGACGTTGCGTTCACGTCGGGCGTGAATCGCCTGGGAATGTCGCGTTGTTCGTGCAGCACGCGCTTCACGCGTCATGTGGCGGCGCTGCGGCCGCGTGCGCGTTGGCGCAGGCTGTCGAACCAGTCATCGTCCATCAGCCCGACAACGGGGGACCTGGCGCCCTTCATCAGCAACGCGCGCATTTGCTCGGCATCCTGTTCCTTTCGGATGAGCTCGCGAACACATTCGCTACTGGTGCCATAGCCGCGCTTTTTCACCTGTTCATCGACAAAAGTCTTGAGCGCGTCGGGAAGCGAAATGTTCATGGTACCCATAGACGGAATGCTAGCGCGTTTGGCAAAACTTGGCACACGAGCAATCAGCGTCTGATATGGCATTCCCTCTTCAAGCGCCTTGGATGTCATTGAGATCGATTTGCATCAGTGGTTCGTCCATACCCGCACATTCAAGAATGTGCTCGGCGGCGGCGAGGGCGGCAGCACCGATGTGGACGATGGGTTTGCCCGGCGCAGCTTCGAGAACATCGGCGCGTGGATCCTGGGCCGCAACATGTTCGGTCCGGTGCGCGGCCCCTGGCCCGACGACCAGTGGAAGGGATGGTGGGGCGACAACCCGCCTTATCACGTGCCGACCTTCGTGTTGACGCACTACCCCCGCGACACGATCACGATACAAGGCGGCACGGTCTTTCACTTCGTGACGGGTGGCATCCACGAGGCGCTCGATCGGGCGCGTGAAGCAGCAGCCGACCGGGATGTGCGCGTGGGCGGCGGCGTCGCCACCGTCCGCCAGTATCTACAGGCGGGCCTGCTCGACGAAATGCATCTCGCGATTTCGCCGATGCTGCTTGGCAGTGGTGAAGCCTTGCTGCCCGGAATCGATTTGCTGCAACTCGGATTCCGAGTCACGGAATACGCGCCGACGTCCCATGCGGCGCATGTGGTGCTGAGTAAAGGGTGAGCCGCAAAAGATAAGGACAGCCCTTGACGCGACTGTCCCTTTACTCAATACCGGGGAAATGCTGAATCGAATTCAGCCCCCAGGCGAATTACTGTGCTGGCACAACCAGGATGGTGCTGCCCGTACCCGTGTTGCCGGTATTGCCTCTGGCACCCGTTGCGCCGGTGTCTCCGGTATCGCCAGTAGCGCCCATCGCGCCGGTGCGCCCGGTGTTGCCGGTGTTGCCCTGGCTTCCGGTTGCGCCAGTGGCGCCGGTATAGCCGGTGTTGCCTTGATTACCCTGCGGTCCGGCTGGCCCAGTGCAGGCGCCCAGTCCGAGTAGCGCAAGCAGCAGAATTGATGTCGTGGTGAATTTCATATTGATTTCTCTCAAGTTGGCCGGTCGCCGCGGAATGGGTTAACTCAGCTATCTCAATAGAACACCGAAGCTCAGAATGGGCGTCATCCTTTGGCGCGCATAGCGGTAGGACAAACGGTTGCCCGCAACAACTCAAGGGAGTGCAACTGCACCCCCTCGCGCTTGACTTAAAGAAATAGCCTGGGTCGACCATCGTGCGCTTGAGCAGCATCTGGTCTGTTGGCGCTAAAGTGACGGGATGGAGCAGTGTTCTTGAGCTCGACCTGAAAAGCAGCACCACAAGTTTTGTGGGTGCGAGGGATCGCTTCTGTTACGGAAACAGAGTCCCCACAAAAGTCAGTTTGATGGAGTCGCAGCTTGTAGTTGGCTTCCAGGCGGCACGTGGCTGTTCGCTTGCGCAGTACCGTTTTGATCCAATCACCGGCGCGGGCAAAATTCTTATGAGCCCGTTGTCTGCGAAGCAGCCAAACGATGCCCCGATCCGGGTTTTCCCACGCTTGCCTGCTCTTCTTTACCCTTATATTGTCGACAATCGATCACCTGATCAAATTGAACGCCGCTCTCACTGCATTGCCGACCAGCGAAGCCCCCGCTTTTCGCGTGGACAGGCTCGCCAAGAGCACGTTCCGTCACCACATCGCGGAGCGGTTGCGCTCGGCCATCCTCGCCGGTCGTATCGCCCCGGGCGCGCAATTGGTTGAATCGACCTTGGCCACCCAATTCAGCGTGAGCCGCGGACCGCTGCGCGAAGCTTTGCGCCAGCTCGTCGAAGAAGGCCTGCTGGTGACGGTGCCCTACACGGGCACACACGTGATCTCGCTTTCCGTGGAGGACGTGCGGGAGATCTATTCGATGCGGATCACGCTCGAGCGCTTCGCGTTCGAGCAAGCCTGGCCCCGGCGCGACGCGACTTTTCGGCGAGAGATACGCCGGCGCCAGGACGTGCTGAGCGAATGTATCGATGCCGGCGACGATGCCGCAAGCATCCTCGCCGAGCTTGATCTGCATGGGCTTGTGTATGAAACAAGCGGCCATCGGCTGCTGCAGCGCGCGTGGCAAAGCCTGCGTGGCCGGCTGCAGCTGTATTGGGCGGCGCACCACCGTGCGCACGGCACCCGCGGGCCGCGCCGCGACAGTCACGACAGCTACGTTGACAATGCGCGCGGCGACGATCTCCACGCCATGCTGGCCGAGGTGTCCTTGCACATGGGCCGTGGCGCCCAGCAGACCGAAGCGTTCCTGAACTCGACGTCCTCTCAACCCTGAACCCACACCAGGAGAACCCACATGAAGACCGACCGACGCACAACACTCGCGGGGCTGGCTGCCGGCGCGATAGCTCTCGTGCTGCCGCCTTTGGCACGCGCCCAAGGGGGCGGGACGCTGGAACAGGCCAAGCAGCGCGGTACCCTGCGGGTGGGCGTCACCCAGGCTCCACCGTGGTATTCGAAAGACCCGAAGTCTGGCGACTGGTCTTCCGGCGTCGGCGTTTCGCTGGGCAAGGCAATGGCCGGCACCCTGGGGGTGAAGTTCGAGCCGGTTGAAGTCACCTGGGGCACCGCCATCGCCGCGCTGCAGGGCAACAAGATCGACATCATGTACATGATGGACGCGACGCCCGAACGTGCGCAGGCAGTGGACTTCCCGCAGACGCCATTGCTGTATTACTCGCTGGCCGTGCTGGCCAGGGACGACCTGCCGGTCACCCAATGGGAAGACCTCAACAAGCCGAGTGTGCGCATCTCCGTGCCTCAGGCCAGCAGCATGGACAAGTTTTTGAGTGAGCGCGTTTCCAATGCCTCGATCCAACGGTTCCCGGGGAACCCCGAGGCGATCGCCGCGTTCCAGGCCGGCCGCGCCGACGCGGTATGTCTGTTCCATCCGCCCCTGTTGGCGGCGCGCCAGAAGCTGGGCACGGGCAAGATCGTCGTGCCGGTACCCGCGCAATCGCAAGCCTCCAGCGCCGCAGTGCGTAAGGGCGACAAGGCATTCGTCGACTTCGTCGACAAGTCGATCGCCGACTACTACAAGAGCGGCCAGACACAGAAGTGGTACGAGGAGTTCCTGGTTGGCTTCGGGCTCAACCCGAAGGCTTCGCCGCCGGTCATGAAGGAAATGCTTTAAGGCGCAACCAGCAAGAGCGGCATGTACACCTGGGACTTCACGCCCGTCGTGGCCAATGCGGGGGTGCTGGCCCAGGGGCTCGTGAATACACTGCAGCTCACGGGTACGGCGCTGCTGTTCGGCGTGCCGTTGGGCCTGCTGCTGGCCCTGCTGCGGTTGTCCGGCCGAGCCTGGCTGTCGATGCCGGCCGGCTTCATCATCGAGTTCTTCCGCACCACGCCGCCGCTGGTGCAGCTGTTCTGGTTTTTCTTTGCGCTGCCGATGCTGGTGCAGGTAGAAATGACGCCCTTCGTCGCGGCGGCCCTCACCTTTTCGATCCAGTCTTCCGCGTTCTTCGCGGAAGTGTTCCGCGGCGGCATCGTCTCGATCGACCGCGGCCAATGGGAAGCATCGCGCGCCATCGGCATGACGCACGGGCAGGCCATGCGGCGGATCATCCTGCCCCAGGCGGTGCGGCGGATGATCCCCGCCTTCATGGAGCGCTCCATCGAACTCATGAAGACGACGACGCTGGTGGCGACAGTGTCATATGCCGACCTGCTGTTCCAGGCCAATGAAGTGGCGCAGAAGACGTTCCGGCCGCTGGAAGTCTTCACAGTCACCGCGCTGATTTATTTCGTCGTCATTTTTGCCGCCAGCCTGGTGGTGCAGCAGCTGGAGCGGCGGCTTGCCGTCAGCGGCGAAACCACCGCGCATTGACCCATGGCGATACGCTGGGATTTCGGCTCCGTCCTGAGCAACACCGATGCGCTGCTCGCCGGGGCGGCCGGCACGCTCCGCATCTTTGCGATCAGCCTTGTGCTGGGCCTCAGCCTGGGCCTGGTCGTTGGATTGGCACGCTATTCGAGGCGGCGCCTGCTGCATGTGCCCGCCAGTGTGTTCATGGAATTCTTCCGCAACACGCCGGTGCTGGTGCAGATCCTCTGGTTCTACTTCGCTTTGCCCATGCTCGTCCCGTTCGAGATCAGTCCACTGACGGCAGCTGCGTTGGGCATCTCGCTCAACTCGGCCGCGTTCTCGGGCGAGATTTTCCGGGGCGGCATCCAGTCAATCGAGCCCGGCCAATGGGAAGCCGGCCGTGCGCTGGGCATGACGTGGGGCCAGGCGATGCGTCGCATCATCCTGCCGCAGGCGGTGCGGCGCATGTTGCCGGCCCTGACCAACCGCGGCATCGAGATCTTCAAGATGTCCACCCTGGCCTCGGCGGTCGCCTATGTCGAACTGCTGCAGCAGGGCAAGCTGATCGCCTCCATCAACTACAACCCGGTCGAGGCCTACACCGTCATTGCCCTGATCTTTTTCATCCTGCTCTATCCCATGGTGCAGGCCACCTACGCGCTCGAACGCCGCTTGCGGCGATCGGATTGACACACGCATGAACACACCTGCCGCCGGCCCATTGCTGCGAGTGAGCGGATTGCACAAGCGCTTCGGCAAGGACGAGGTTCTCAAGGGCATCGACCTCGAAGTGATGCCCGGCGAGCGCATTGCAATCCTCGGCGCGTCGGGCTCGGGCAAGAGCACTTTCCTGCGCTGTCTTAACTTTATGGAGCTGCCGAGCGAGGGGCGCATCGAACTCGGCGGCGGGGCGATCGGCAGCACCCGGAGCGGCCGCAACGGCGCCGACACAGTGGCTTACAGCGAGGCCGAACTGACGCAAGTGCGCCAACGCGTGGGCATGGTCTTCCAGCAGTTCAACCTGTTCCCGCATATGACCGCACTCGGCAACGTCATGGAGGGCCTGCGCACCGTCCGTCGTATGGATCGCTCGCAAGCGGATCGCCTGGCCCGCGAGCAACTGGCGCGGGTCGGGCTTGCAGACAAGGCCGACCAGTACCCGGCACGCCTTTCGGGAGGGCAGAAGCAGCGCGTCGCCATCGCCCGCGCGCTGGCGATGGAGCCGGAACTGCTGCTCTTCGACGAGCCCACTTCGGCGCTGGACCCGGGGCTGGTGTCGGAAGTGCTGGCCGTGATCCGAACGCTCGCCGAGGAGGGCCGCACCATGCTGCTGGTCACGCACGAGGTGGGCTTTGCCTACCACTTCGCCGACCGCGTGCTGTTCATCGTCGACGGCGTCATCCACGAACAGGGCACCCCCGACGAGGTGCTCAAGCATCCGCGCCAGGCGCGCACGCAGGCGTTCCTCGCCAGCCACGACGAGTTCACTTTTTAGTTCAGGAAGCAATGCCATGAACTCCCCCGCCAGCGAGAGCGCACAAGGCTATGTGCAGGACCCCCGCAATGACGCGGTGCTGGTTTACGTGAACGGCGCGTTCGTGCCGCGCAAGGAAGCGACCGTGTCTGTCTTCGACAGCGGTTTCGTGCTGGGTGACGGCGTCTGGGAGGGCCTGCGCCTGATGAACGGCAAGATCATCAGCCTGGATGCGCACATGGACCGGTTGTTCGAGGGCGCGGGTTCGATCGCCCTCGATATCGGCATGAGGCGCGAGCAGCTGGTGGCGGCCGTCTGGAAGACCTTGCAGCGCAACGCCATGGTCGATGGCGCACATATCCGGCTGATGGTGACGCGCGGCCTCAAGACGACGCCCAACCAGGACCCGCGTTTCACGACCGGCCCGGCCACCGTCGTGATTGTGGCCGAGTACAAATCGCCGAAGCCCGAAACAAGGGCGCGTGGCCTGGCCCTGCTGACCTCCACGTTCCGCACCAGCACGCCGGACGTGTTCGACCTGAGACTCAACTCGCACAGTCGCCTGAACTTGATCCAGGCGCTGATCCAGGCCATCAACTCGGGCGCCGACGAGGCCCTGATGCTCGATCAGCGCGGGTTTGTCGCCAGCTGCAATTCCACCAATTTCTTTATCGTGCGCGGCGCGGAGCTCTGGACGTCGACTGGCAACTACAACTTCAAGGGCATCACGCAGCAGAACGTGCTGGACGCCTGGCGGGCGCAAGGGGGCGTCGCACGCGAGTGCGACTTCACGCTGGCACAGGTCTATTCCGCCGCCGAGGCGTTCGTTACCGGGACGCTCGCAGGCGTGACACCGGTCACTCGCGTCGATGGACGGCGCATTGGGGAAGGCAAGCCCGGGCCCGTGACCCAGCAGGTGAGCGATTTGTACCTGCGGTCCGTGCCGGCAAATGCCTGCTGAGCCTCGACGGCACAAATGGGATCCCGTGTTTCATGGCTGCGCGACGAGGCGCTAGCGCTTTCCCGCCGGCCCGCTTTCCGCGAGGGAGCGCGCGACGGCCTGCCGATGGCGATCGGCATCGGCGCCTGGGGACTTGTTGCCGGCGTTGCGATGGCAAAAAGCGGGATGGGTGTTGCGCTGGCCATCTTCATGTCCGTTCTCGTGTACGCCGGCTCCGCGCAGATTGCGGCGTTGCCGCTCATTGCCGCAGGCGCGCCGATGTGGGTGGTCTGGGCCACCACGCTCTGCGTCAGCCTGCGTTTCATGGCGTTCAGCTTTTACTACCGCCCCTACTTCGCGCACCTGCCGCGAACGCGCCGCGTCGCGCTCAGCTTCCTGATGGGCGACACGAACTTTGCACTGTTCATGCGCCGATTCCCCCAGCTTGTGCCGGGGTACCGGCATGAGGACTACTTCCTGGGAGCCGCCGTCGTGACGTTTGGGGTCTGGCAGCTCGCCATCATCACGGGGATCGTCGCGGGGCACGGAATACCCACGTCGTGGGGCCTCGGGTTCGCAGGTACGATGGCGCTCCTGGCCCTGACCTGCACGCAGCTGCGCAGCCCGTCCACCTGGGTGGCCGCCGTGGTTGCCGCGTGTGCCGCAGTTGCGGCCTACGCCCTTCCCATGAAACTGAATATTGTGGTCGCGATCGCGGCGGCCGTTGCGTTCGGCGTGCTGGCCGACCGTGTGCACCCCGATCGTGCAAAGGCGAATAAATGAGTCCGCTGGAAATCTTCCTCACAGCGCTCGGCATGGCTGCGATCACCCTGCTTTGCCGCGCCTTCTTCATGCTGCCGGCACAGGATCTGCCGATGCCGAAGTGGCTGCGCGAGGGCCTGCGCTATGCGCCCATCGCCGCCCTGGCCGCGGTCGTGGCCCCGGAACTCGTCATGACTCAAGGCCATTTGGTCGACACCTGGCGGGATGCGCGCATCTTTGGCGCCTTGGCGGGCCTCGCGTTCTATGCGTGGAAAGACAGCCTGTTTGGCACGATCGTGTGCGGGACTGGAGTGATGCTGGCGCTGCGGTTTGGGGTTGGCTGGTAACGGGCTTTTGCGCGGGCGGGGATCGGGCGCCTCAACGGCCTGGCGCGACTAGCGGCCAGCCGCGGCGACCCCACTCCGACATGCCACCTTGCACGTAGCGTACATGTGCGAAACCGCGCTGGCGCAACGCCTGCACGGTGGCGCTGGAGCGGTTCTGGGTGTTGCAGATGAGGAGCACTGGCCGACGCGGGTCGGTAGGGATTTCGGCCAAGCGGGCGGCCAGTTGCTGCATCGGCAGCAGTTGCGCGCCGCGGGCCACGCCGGTGGCGTGCTCGGCGGGCTCACGGATGTCGATCAGCACCGCGCGCCCGGCCTCATGCTCGGCGCGCGCCTTGGTGAGGTCCACGAAGTCCGGCTCGTCGGCCGCGACGGGTGTTGCCGCGAGCACGCCGCAAGCCAGGAGCACTGCTACGGCGTAACGGCGATCGCAGTTGTTTAGGTTCTTCATCTCCGATACCACTGCCGCAACTCGATCGGGTTGCCGTCCGGGTCTCGAATCTCGGCGCGGGCATAGTCCGGCCGCTTGATCGGCCCCCAAGCTGCCTCCACGCCTTTCTCCTTGAGCAGGCGAAGCGCGCTGTCCATGTCGTCCACTTCCAGGGCGAGACACTGCCATCCGATCCGCAGCTCGGCGCTGCGCGGGGGGATGGCTTTCGCCTCCGGATAGCACATCACCTCTACGGTGGACCCACCCAGTTCGAGGTAGACGAGATCCAGCGGGCCCGAAGGCGTTTCAGGGATGGTCATGCGCTCGCGCTCGCGAAAGCCGAGCACGCCGGTGTAGAACGCGATCGTGCTCTCGGGCGCCGCGGTGAGCAGCTCGATATGGTCGATTCGCTTGAACATGAAGTTCAGTATAGGCCGCCCGGCAACCGAGGCTTGCTTCCATTGCTAAAGAAAAAGCGCCGGGTCCACCATCGTGCGATTAAGCAGCACGCCCCAGTGCAGATGCGGACCGGTTGCGCGCCCCGTCGCGCCGACCGCGCCTAGCCGGTCACCGGCGCGCAGCGCATCGCCCGGCTTCACGTGGGTTTCGCTCAAGTGGCAGTACAGCGTGAGCAGCCCGCCCCCATGGTCCAGCCACACCGTTCCGCCGTTGAAGAAGTAGTCACCGGTATCGAGCACCGTTGCGGCCAGGGGCGCCTTGACCGGCGTACCGGCTGTGGCCGCGATGTCCATGCCGGAGTGGGGCGCGCGCGCCTGGCCGTTGAACACCCGGCGCAAGCCGAAGGAACTGGACCGCCGTCCGGACACCGGTGGCGCCATGGCCAACGTGTCCGCGCCGGCGGGCGAAGAGAAGGTGGCCATGACCTTCAGCTGGTGTTCGCGTTCGCGCTCGTACCGCGCCTGGTCCGCCGGCGACAGTTCCACTTGCCCCGGCGCCACTTGCAGCCGCTGTTCCAAATACCTCTTGGGTCGAACCACGTAGTCGAGAGTACGCACCAGCCCGTCAGCAGATTGAACGTGGATTTGCGCAGGCCGGTCAGGGGCGGTGAGCGGGATGCCGACAACGGCTGTCCACGCAGAGGCGTTGCCCACGACGAGCAAAGGCACCTGCCCTTGATGCGCAACCGGTCGCTCCTCGGCCGAGCCCAGAGCGATCCGGGCAATGCCTCCCGGCACGCTGGAGTCCCGCGGCAGTGGCGCGGCGGCGAGTGCGCTGGGTCCACATCCTGCGGCTGCAAAGGCGAACATGAGGGTGCGGCGAGAGACGGGCATGGTGAAACGCAGACGGACTAACCTTGCAATCTGACATGCTATTCGATCCCGCCCGTCATGAACCGCCACGCGCTCCCTCCAAAGCGCGCACAAGTCCTACGAGCTCGATTGAAAAGACGTGCTCACATGCGTGTTTAGACATCGACTTGGAGCACTCCATCATGCAACGCACACTCGTCGCGCTCAGCTGCGCCCTTCTCTTGGCGGGCGGCAGCGCCTTGGCGCAACAGCAAAGCTCAGGCTCCGGTTCGGCGGCGTCCAACGACACTGCGGCCCCCAGCTTGACCGACAAGGCCAAACAAGCGGCCCAGGCTATCGGTGAAAAGACCCGGGAGGCGGTGGGCAAGGTCAAGGACATGGCCAACGACACCGCACAGAAGTCAAAGACCGCCGCCGACCAGAAGACAGCCCAGACCGGGGAGGGGCAGTCCAGCCAAAGCCAGCAGATGCAAAAGCGGGCCGATGCCGATCTCAAGTCAGCCAAAGCGAAATGCGCTGCGATTCAGCCGCAGGTGCAAAAGACCCTTTGCGAAAAGCAGGCCGTCGCTGCGCACGCGAATGCAGAGGTTCGCATTGCCAAGGCCAACGCTGCGACCCATGGCGGCAACACGTCCGCCATGGGTGCCGGGAAGTCTGCGCAGTAGAGGCAAGTCGAGGTGCCGGACGTACCGGTAAGCCGTGGCATCATGGGCGGCAATGCAGGTTCCTGCATTCAACGTCTGGGAGAACGCCATGCACCTGGAAGGTTCATGCCACTGCCGCAAGGTGAGGTTTACCGTCGACGCGCCGGAGCCTGTCCCCTTCATGCGGTGCTACTGCTCGATCTGCCGCAAGACCGCCGGCGCTGGCGGTTACGCGATCAACCTGGGCGCCGACACGCACAGCATGAAGGTGACCGGTAAGCGCTACCTGGGTATTTATCGGGCCCAGGTGCAGGATGGCGATGGCACGAAGACGCATGAAAGCGATGCGCGGCGCTACTTCTGTTCCCGGTGCGGGAGCGCGCTTTGGGTGTGGGATCCAAGGTGGCCCGAGTTCGTGCATCCGCACGCCAGCGCCATCGATACGCCCCTGCCGCCCGCGCCCGAGAACGTGCACATCATGCTGGGCTCGAAAGCGCCATGGGTGAAGGTGGAAGGCAGCGCCGAGGATCCTCGCTTCAACGAGTATCCCAGCATGTCGCTGGCGCAGTGGCACGAGGCCAGGGGCCTGCTGCAACCTTGTCAGGCTGCGTGAGCAGAACGCGGCTTCAGCTGCGCAACCCGCTGCTTGAGTTCCTTGGCGGCCAGGAAGAGGCCACCGTCGGCGCCGTCGATGAAGTGCATGTGCTTGCCGGCGTAGTTGAAGACGAGGCACGTCATCTGCGCCCGGTTGGTCACATGGATGCCATACACGAGCTCGCCGTCGCGGTACAAGCCGTCGAGCCAGGTGTCCAGGATCTTCCTCTGCGCGGCCGTGCCGGCGAGAATCTGCTTGTAGCCGTCGTTCAGCTTGCGCACGTCCGAGTTGCGCACCAGCGTCGCCTTGTAGGATTTCCAGTCAGTCTCCTCAGTACGAATGCCGAACCTCATGAGGACACTGCCCAGCGCCGCGAACCAGCGCATTCGCCATTTCCACAGCCACTTGCCCCAGGCGCCGCGATCCGCGGCGCGGATGCCGGCCTCGTTGTTCAGCTGGTCGCCCGCAAAGCCGAACGACAGGTCGGGCACCGAAAGCGGATGGCAGGTATCGGGGGTGCCATAGACGTCGCGGACCTTCGCGATGACCAGGCGATACAGGGCGCCCGCCACCTCCGGGTCGTCCGAGAGCGAGCGCACGATGAGGCTGACGGTTTCGCCGTGCCGGCTCGGCACATCCTGCCAGCGGCACTCGAAGCCCTCCATGCTGCCCCGGGGCGTCACGCTGTCCGCAACCAGGTATTGGTTGTCCGGGCGCGGGTCCTTCAGAAGGCTGTCGGCGTACGCCATGCCCCCGCCGGAGAAGACCGCCTGGTCGTAATGCTCGGTGACGCGGTAGCGCGCGACGAAGATCTCGTAGCCGCCCTGCCGGATGTGGGCCATGGGCACGGTGCCGATGCGCAAGTCCAGGCCGAAGGAGTCGCGGGCGATCTCGCGCGTCTTCGAGAGGGCCGCCCGCGTGTCTTCCAGGAGGTGCGGTGGAACACATAGCACGCACCCGTCGCCTTCGAACCCGAACGGGATGTCCAGGCCGCCCGAGGCGTTGAGGACCGCCGTGATCGCTGCCGCGCCCAGCGAGTTGACGTTCTTGTAGCGCCCGGATTCGATCGCGATGGTCGAGTTGCGCACGTCGCACAACGCCACGTGCCAGTCCCCGGGGAGCGGCGCGCAGTTCTCCATGCGCGTGGATTCGGCAAGGTCCGCGACCACGCGCAGGTCGGCATAGAAACGGTCGCCGGGATCGGTGGCTTCGGGGGACGCCATGCGATCGAGGATAGCGGGGCCCCGAAGCTCAGGCAAGCACCGCGAGCTTCTTGCGCTCGATCAGCTCGAAGTCGATCTGGGCACCCAGCCCTGGACCCTGGGGAGCGTGGACCAGGCCTTCGGCGTCGTACTCGATGTCGGACACGAGGCCGTATTTCTGCGACTGCGAAGGCAGCAGGATCTCGAAGAACTCGGTGTTCTGGATGGCCATGATGACGTGCAGGTTGGCCACGTTGTTCAGCGAGTTGCCGCCATGGTGCACCTCCACATTGAGGTGGAACGCCTCGGCCAGGTGCGCCACCTTCATCAGGGTCGTGATGCCGCCCTTCACTGCCACATCGCCGCGCAGGTAGTCGGTCGCGCGCTCCCGGATCCACGGAGTGAACGAGTCGAGTCCTCCCGCCGGATACTCGGTGGCCATGATCGGGATGTGCAGCTTCTTGCGCAGCTCGACGTAGTTGTAGATGTCGGCATCGGCAAGCGGGTCCTCGTACCAGTAGTAGCCGAGTCTTTCGATGGCTTGTCCCACGCGCAGCGCCGCGGTGTAGTCATAGCTCCAGGCCGCGTCCAGCATCAGCAGGTAGTCGTCGCCGACCGCCTTGCGCACGGCCTCGCACACCCCTATGCCCTCGCGCCAAACCTGCGGCGGGTGGATCTTGTAGGCGGCGAGCTTGAGCGACTGATAGTGCTGCGCTTCCTCCGCGTACGCCTGGGCGTCTGGCAGCACCGCCGAGCTGATGTAGGCCGGCACCGCATGGCGGCAGGTGCCGAGCAACTGGTGGATCGGCAGCCCCGCCACCTTGCCTGCAATGTCCCAGAGGGCGATGTCGACGGCGCCGATGGCGCGCACGGTCGTCGTCCGCACGCGCTTCCACATCGTCTTGTTCAGGCGCTCGCGATCCAGCGGATCCTGCCCCATCAGCAGCGGCTTGAGAACGCGGATCAGGGTGCCACCGTCCGAGTCCGCGGGGAAGAACGCCGAGCCGAGGAAAGCGTGGCCGGTGATGCCCTGGTCTGTGGCGATAGCCAGCAGCCCCAGCTTGCTGGCACCTGAGAACTTGCCGGTGTGGGACCCGTAGCTCGTGGCCGGGATGTCGTCCCAGGCGAACAGCGTCAGGCTGATATCGGTGATCTTCATTCGATGCGGATGTTGGCGTCCTTGATCAGCTGGGTCCACTTGATGACCTCGCTGCGCACAAGCGTGCTGAACTGCTCGGGGGTGCTGGCAACGACTTCCACGCCCTGGTTGCGGAAGCGCTGAACCACGTCCGGCTCCTTGAGCAGGGTGACGATGTCGCGATTGAGCTTGTCGACCACGGGCCTGGGCGTGCCTGCCGGCAGTTGCATGCCGAACCAGACGTTGACCTCGAAGCCGGGAACGCCGGCCTCGGCCACGGTGGGTGCCTCGGGGAGCAGCACGGAACGCTGCGCCCCGCTGACGCCGATCACCCTCATCTTGCCGGCCTTGATGTGCGGCAGCACGTTGGGCACGTTGTCGAAGAAGACATCGATGTCGCCGGCCAGTATCGCGGTCACCGCCGGCGCGCTGCCTTTGTACGGAATGTGCGCCAGCTTCACGTCGGTCATTTTCATCAGCAGTTCCATGGTCAGGTGGTTGGACGAACCCGACCCGGTGGACCCGTAGTTGAGCTTGCCCGGATTCTTGCGGGCGTAGTCGAGCAGCTCGCGCACACTGTTCACCGGCAGGTCGTTGCGCACGACCAGTGCGTTCTGCGTGCTGCCAGCCCAGACCAGCGGCTGAAAATCCTTCAGAGCGTCGTACGGCAGGGTCGTGCCGTACAGGCCGGGCAGGGCGGAGAACGGCAGCGGCGTGATCAGGATGGTGTAGCCATCGGCCGGCGACCGAGCCACCGAGACGTTGCCGACGGTGGTGTTGCCGCCCGGCTTGTTTTCCACCACCACGGGCTGGTTCCACATCTTGCCCAGCTTTTCGGCCGAGACGCGGGCCAGCGTGTCGTTGAAGCCGCCCGGGGGATAGGGCACGACGAACTTCACCTGCCGCTCTGGAAAGGTTTGGGCCGCCGCGCCCGCGGCGAAGACGCCCAGACAGAACGCTGCAAGGAAGCCGTTGAAGAGTTTGCGCATGGGTGGTCTCCTGTCTTTGGATTAAAACTTGACTACGTATCCGGGACCGTCGATGACGGGGTACTTTTCGAAAATCGTTTCGTCTACTTCAACGCCGAGGCCGGGGCCCTCGGGCGGTGACACGCAACCGTCGGGCCCGAGTTCGAAGCCGCGGCCGAACATGTCGCGAAACGGGTTGTAGCGCGACACGCAGGCCTCGAAATAACCCGCGTTCTCGGTCGCGGCCAGGAAGTGCAGCGTCGCCGCGTGGTTGAGGCCCGTCGCCGAACTGTGCGCGTGAATCGGGATGCGCCATGCGGATGCCATCGCGGCGATGCGGATGGCTTCGGTAACGCCGCCGCACTTGGATAAATCAGGCTGCCAGACCTGAACGGCGCCGGCCTCGAGCAGCTGGGCAAACTCGAAGCGTGTGTAGTGGTTCTCGCCGGCGGCAAGGGGCACGAGGGGGGTGATTGCGGCGGCTTGCCGGTAGGAGGCGAAGTCATTGCAG